>NZ_WWFG01000001.1:2585000-2958750 GCF_026127265.1 Nostoc sp. KVJ3 | reverse complement strand
AGCAAAGAAATGCTGTACCCGCATCGGAAAAGCTTTGCGCTTGCCGAAATCAAACTTCTTCGGGTCATAATGGACGATTTTGACAGTATCAGGCGATTTACCAGCCGCAACAGCGCTAGCACGGGCTAAACCATCAAAAGTGACGAAGCGATCGCCAGATATATTATAAATCTGTCCTATGGCTTGTTCATTGCCCAAAACCTGAGTCATTGCCTTTGCCAAGTCTTTTACATGCCCTAGCTGCGTAATGTGCAAGCCATTTCCGGGGATAGGAATGGGGCGATCGCGCACAATTCTGTCAAAAAACCAACCTTCCAACTCGTTATAATTACGAGGGCCGTAAATATAAGTAGGACGAATGGAAGTAAAGGGCAATCCCAATTGAGTTAGATAAGCTTCTGTTTCATGTTTACCCTTATGGCGACTTTTGGGATCTACTAAATCTCCCTCGACATGGGGTAATTGGTCAGATTTGAGATATACCCCTGCCGAACTCATATACACAAAATGTTGCACTCGGTCTTTAAAAATCTCAGCTAGTGGTTGAGTATCAGTAAGTTCCCGGCCATTATTGTCAAAAATGACATCAAAGCTTTCTTGTGATAACTTTGCTTTTAATTGGGTAGGGTCAGTGCGATCGCCTATAATTTGTCCTACTCCCTGTAAAGAAGGTGTTGTCCGATTTCCCCGATTGAACAGCACCACTTCATGTCCTTGTTCAACTAGTAATTGAGTCAAATAGACACCAATGAACCGAGTACCACCCATAATCAGAATTCGCATAAATTCACCCTTTCTATATCAGTTGTCATTGGAGTAGGGAGTGGGGAGTCGGGTAGATGGAGGATATAATGCCCCATGCCCCAGGCCCCATGCCCAATCTGAGGTTATCATCCATCTGGAACCTCTGAAAGAAAAATTGCGTCTTATGTGCTAATCTGGGGCGCTTCCCATTGATTAATCACAAGGGGAAACTTTTCAGTTAACGTCATCAAGTTGGCCTTTGTATCTTCCATTTATTCAAGTTAGCTGTGCCCTTGAAATATGCTCTAGTTCATGAGTGGCTGACACCCAAAGCCACCGGTGGTTCCGAACTCGTTGTCCGAGAAATTTTGAATCACATTGATGCTGATTTGTATGCTCTGATTGATTTTGAATCCAGCAATAGAGAAAGTTATTTATATAAGCGTCAAATTGGCAAGACGTTTCTCCAGAACTTTCCCTACGCTCGCAACGGTATACAAAAATACTTGCCTTTGTGGCCTTTGGCAATTGAACAACTTGATTTGCGGCATTATGACGTAATTCTGTCTTCATCTCACGCTGTTGCCAAAGGAATCTTGACCACTCCCGAACAGATGCATATTTGCTACTGTCACAGCCCTATGCGCTATGCCTGGGACTTGACCTTTGATTATCTGCGCTACAGCAAACTGGGTAGTGGCTTACCTGGGTGGGTGACGCGATATTTATTACATCGTTTGCGCCAGTGGGATGTATTGAGTGCCAATCGCGTTGATTACTTCATTGCTAACTCACAACATACAGCTAGGCGGATTTGGCGTTGCTATCGGCGAGAAGCAACAGTCATTTACCCACCAGTCAATATTGGAGAATTTCCATTTTTGTCTAAGAAAGAGGATTTCTACCTGACAGTTTCCAGATTAGTGAGTTACAAGCAAATCGAGTTGATTGTCAAGGCTTTTAATCAACTAAAACGACCATTAGTAGTCATTGGTACAGGAGATGAAATGAACAAGATTCGCGAGATGGCAAACTCTAATATCCAAATACTGGGATGGCAACCCGATAATGTGGTAAAAAAATATATGTCTAGGGCTAAGGCGTTTGTGTATGCAGCTTGTGAAGATTTTGGGATTGCCCTAGTGGAAGCACAAGCCTGTGGCACGCCAGTGATTGCTTATGGTGCAGGGGGTGCTTTAGAAACAGTGCGAGATATCCGCTCTTGTGTGGATACAGGGACAGGCATATTTTTCAAGACGCAAACAGAGGCGGCTTTAGTGGAGGCAGTAGAAAAGTTTGAAGTGTATGAAGGTTCGTTCAGTTCCGAGTATATGCGATCGCACGCCGCGCAGTTTTCACCGCAAATCTTTGCAGATCGTTATCTAAATTTTGTAAACAAATGCAACGAAAAAGACCGTTTTCGGAATGATGGTCTTGGTTAACGTCTTATTTTTTTAGGCTTTTGGCAATTTTCCCCCAGAAGCACATCATTTTGGCTTTAATATTGGGACTATGTGTGGTGTGGATTATTAAGGAGTATGATGACTGCCCAGAGCTCACTCCTCTCCGGCAAGCGAGGCGTACGGCAAGACACTAGAGCGTCTACGCGTACTTTCTTAAAACGCGGTCAAAAAACAAAGACGCCGAAAGTTAAGCCCAAAGGTTTATCTTTTCAGGGTTTAAACGGAGAGTTTGCCAAACGACTGTTCGATATAGTGTTTTCGCTGTCGGTATTAATTTTGTTCTTTCCCGTCTACTTAATTTTGACCTTGCTGATTGCCTTTAGCTCAGAAGGCCCAATTTTTTATGTCCAGGAACGGGTAGGGAAAAATTACAAAGCGTTTAATTGTATTAAATTCCGAACAATGGTAAGCAATGCGGACGAAATCCTCATGCAAATGATGGAAACATCGCCCGAATTACGACAAGAATTTGAGAGCAGTTTTAAGCTGAAACAAGACCCCCGGATTACCAAAATTGGTCGATTTTTGCGAATTACTAGCTTAGACGAATTTCCCCAGTTCTGGAACGTTTTAAAAGGGGATATGAGTGTAGTCGGCCCCCGACCCTTGGTAGCAGAAGAACTGCCAAAATACGGTTGTCACATTGATGAGATTTTAACAATCCGTCCAGGAATTACTGGTTTGTGGCAGGTATCAGGGCGTAATGATATTCCCTATCCTCGGCGAGTTCAAATAGACCTGCATTATGTCAAATTTAGGAATTTCTGGCTTGATTTATGGATCATCTTGAAAACTGTTGATGTGGTTATTCTGCCCAAAAATAACGGGGCATACTGAGTAAATACTTAGGGGCGATTCTGTGGGGCAGTTAATGCCCCTGAAAGTCTAATTTCTAATATCTATTTTATTCAGTCTTCACAAAACCAGACGGATATGAAATTTTGACAAAAAACAACATATACAAAAAGAATCTTGATATATCTAGTAAAAGAGAAGTATAGATACTTAAACAATCTTGGTCTATCAAGGTTGATTACGTGTTAAATTGCTTTTTATTAAGTATATTTATTTACGGGAAAAAGCCTCACAACAACAATAACTCGTAGGTTTCCCATTAGGCAATTTAGCAATTAGCTGCTAGGTTGTATCAAATTGCCTGTAACTTTTTAATCAAAGACACTAAGGGATAATTGAGCATGACGCAACAGAAGCGAGCGTTAATTACTGGTATTACTGGTCAAGACGGTTCCTATCTAAGTGAGTTTTTGCTGGAACAGGGTTATGAGGTTCATGGTATCATTCGCCGGACTTCTACCTTCAACACAGACCGCATCGATCACATTTACGAAGACCCCCACAAAGACGGAGTGCGGTTGTTTCTTCACTATGGTGACTTGACAGATGGTACGACATTGCGACGCATTTTAGAAGAAGTCAAACCAGTAGAGATTTATAATCTCGGCGCTCAATCCCATGTCAGAGTAAGCTTTGATTCACCAGAATATACGGTGGATGCTGTAGGAATGGGGACACTGCGTCTATTGGAAGCAATTCGAGATTATCAACACCGAACTGGAATTCAGGTGCGATTTTACCAAGCGGGTTCTTCAGAAATGTACGGTTTAGTACAAGCAATACCCCAAAGTGAGACAACGCCCTTTTATCCCCGCAGTCCCTATGCCTGTGCGAAAGTTTACGCCCACTGGCAAACTGTAAATTATCGAGAGTCTTATGATTTGTTTGCTTGTAACGGTATACTTTTTAACCACGAGTCACCACGACGGGGCGAAACCTTTGTAACCCGCAAAATTACTAGAGCCGTGGCTGGTATCGTTGCTGGTAAGCAGAAAAAGATTTACATGGGTAATCTAGATTCCAAACGAGATTGGGGTTATGCGAAGGATTACGTAAAAGCGATGTGGCTGATGTTGCAGAAAGAACAGCCAGAGGATTACGTAATTGCTACTGGTGAAACCCACTCGGTGCGGGAGTTTTTGGAACTGGCATTTAGTTATGTAAATCTTAATTGGCAAGATTACGTAGAGTTTGATGAGCGTTACCTGCGTCCATCTGAGGTAGATTTATTGATTGGTGATGCTACCAAAGCACGGCAGCAGTTGGGCTGGACACCATCAGTAACCTTTGAACAATTAGTTTCCTTAATGGTAGAAGCAGACTTACAAGCATTGGGTCACACTTCGCCCAATGGAAATGGTTCGCAATTTCCATTGGATATTGCTACTGTTCGTCAAGAACTGGGCGCTTTGCACTTCTGATTCCGTAGCACAGAGGATAAAAATATGACCGCCTTAGAACTAAAAAATCAACGAATTCTCGTCACTGGTGGGTCGGGGTTTCTAGGTCGTCAGGTGATAGATCAACTGTGTAAAGCAGGGGCCGATCGTGAGAAGATTACAATAGTGCGATCGCGCGACTGCGATTTGCGTGTTTGGGAAAATAGCCAACGCGCAGTTGACCAGCAAGACATAATTATCCACTTAGCAGCACATGTGGGTGGCATCGGTTTAAACCGCGAAAAACCCGCAGAGTTGTTCTACGATAACTTGATCATGGGTACGCACCTAATTCACGCTGCCTATCAAGCTGGAGTAGAAAAATTTGTTTGTGTTGGCACAATCTGCGCCTATCCTAAATTTACCCCAGTGCCATTTAAAGAAGACGATCTTTGGAATGGCTACCCAGAAGAAACCAACGCTCCCTACGGAATTGCTAAAAAAGCGCTTTTAGTTCAATTGCAATCTTACCGCCAGCAGTACGGTTTTAATGGAATTTACCTACTGCCAGTTAATTTATATGGCCCAGAAGATAACTTTGACCCTGGAAGTTCCCACGTTATTCCAGCGTTAATTCGCAAAGTTCATGAAGCCCAAATTAAGGGAGAAAAGGAACTCCTAGTTTGGGGTGATGGCAGTCCCACCCGCGAGTTTTTGTATTCAGAAGATGCAGCGCGGGGGATTGTGATGGGAACTCAATTCTATAATGAATCGGAACCAGTTAACTTGGGAACGGGTTACGAAATCTCCATCCTTGATTTAATAACTCTAATTTGCCAATTGATGGAGTTTAAGGGTGAAATTGTTTGGCAAACTGACAAGCCTAATGGTCAACCCCGCCGTTGTTTGGATACCGAACGGGCGAATCTTGCCTTTAATTTCACTGCTCAGGTGGGCTTTGAGGAAGGGTTAAAGAATACCATTGAGTGGTATCGTCAAAACGCTGTATAACGATGTATTAGTTAATGTAGGGTGTAATAAGCTGGGCAATGCCCAGCTTATTTGTTTGACGCTATAAATTTTCATGGACAAAGTTAATAAAACAGAACTACGCCGAATTCTACTTAAAACACGCCAATCAATGACCGTTGGAGAATGGAGAGAAAAAAGCGATCGCTTATGCTCTCATTTACAAAACTCTACTTTATTCATCGAAGCAAAAACAATACTTGCTTATTTCAGCTTTCGCCAAGAACCTGACCTCAGTCCACTATTTGCAAACACCAAATACCGTTGGGGATTTCCTCGCTGCGTTGATAAATCCTTATATTGGCATATTTGGACACTTGGCGATTCTGTCCAAAGTGGCGCTTATGGCATTACTGAACCACATTCTGACACTCCCCTATTAGATGCTGCTGAAGTAGATTTGATTCTCGTCCCCAGTGTAGCTTGCGACTACCAAGGATATCGCCTTGGTTATGGCGGCGGATATTACGATCGCTTGCTCAGTTTACCGCAGTGGCAGAGAAAACCGACTATCGGGATTGTCTTTGATTTCGCCTATTTGTCCCAGATACCTATTGAATCTTGGGATAAACCACTACAAGCTGTTTCTACGGAAACCGGATTGACTAGGAAAGGCTAAGGATTCAGGATGATGAAGACACATCATCAAATATTTATGACTAACCCAACATCATCTAGCACTGAGCAGGAAGCAATAATTGACGAGATTATTGCAAATAGTCTCCAAGCCCAACAAAAAACAGGCCCAGACCTCCGCCAAATTCATAGCAAAAGTCATGGACTCCTGGGAGGAGAGTTTATTATTGAACCGAATCTTCCTGAAGACTTGAGAGTAGGTTTGTTTAAAACGCCCCAAACTTATCCTGCATGGATTCGTTTCTCTAGCGGTGGTTCGCCTAAAAAACGTGGTGAATTCACCTCCGATAGCCAGCCGGATGTTCGCGGTATCGCCATCAAGGTGATGAATGTGGACGGGCAAAAAGTTCTGGATGATGAAGAAAAAACTCAAGACTTTATACTCAACAATTATCCGATTTTCTTGGCCAAAGACGTTCGTGATTACGCCGATATATCCAGAGCCGGAAGTGGACAACTTAGCCCAGAGCGGTTGCAGGAACTTGGTTATGCCTTTGCAATCTTACAAAAGATTGGCAGTAAGAAAGTAGGAAATCCACTTTTAATTCAATATTGGAGTATGGCTCCATTTAAGTTTGGGAATCGCATTGTAAAATTATCTGTCAAATCTCAACAGCCGGAACAACCACCCGAAACACTTCCCGAATCAGAAAATTATCTCCGGGAAGCAATAGTCAAATATTTGACTGAAGAAGGTAAAGAAGCATCTTTTGACTTCTTCATTCAGTTTTATGTAGATGATGAAAAAACGCCGATTGAAGACCATGTTATAGAATGGCAAGAAGCAGATTCACCGTTTATTAAAGTTGCGACTGTCCGCATTTTCAGTCAGAAATTTGACTTTGAAGAACGCAAACGTTTAGATGAAGGTTTGCTTTTTTCTCCTTGGCATACACTGTTAGATCATGAGCCTGTTGGAAGTGTGAATCTCTCTCGCAAGAGGCTTTATAGCGAACTTGCAAAGTATAGACGAGAGCAAATTGCCCAACGCTTGCGAGAACCACAACCTTATGTAGCAGTTGAAGATTAGCCACTGTAAATTAGCTTCAAACTGCGAGATAAATCTTTTACATCTGTGTGTGCAGCATCTCAGTTTCTAGCAATTATATCTGATTATTGAAATTTGAAAGCCCCAGATTCCTGACTTCTTAGAGAAGTCAGGAATCTTGTTTTTAACAAATGATTTTAGGACTGCTGTAGATTGTTTTTATGTGGATAATAGCTCAAAAAATCTGATAAATGTTTAATTTCTGCAACACAATGCCTTTTGTCAATTGGAGACAAACTATGAATGAAGATAGTGAACTAACTGAAAAGCTGAATAATATGTTGATTGAATCCGCAGATAAAGAATCTGTTATTAAGTTCTTGAGATTGAGTAATTATTCAAAAGCTGAATCAATTGGAATTTTAAAAAAGGCTTTGAGTATTTCTTATTGTGAGGCACAAGATATCATTCACAATAGTCAAACATGGAGTGATGTAAAAGAATTTGATGCAAAACTAATGAACGACTTCTTTGATGTACTGGAAGAATTAGGGAGTTCGGAAAGTGAAGAAACTTAATTATACTCATGCCTGAATAAATTCCATAACAAAATTAGGTGAATTGCTTTAACCAGATTTTTGATGATAGGTTAAGATAAAATTAATCAAATCATCAAGTAAACCTATGTCTGACTCAGTTCAGTATGTCACTAACGCACGGGGAGATAAAGTTGGAGTACTGTTAGATTTAGAAACTTACCAACAGCTAACTAACTTATCTATAGATTCTGAATTATTGATTGGTTTAAGTCAAGATGAGTTGCAAGCTTTAGCAGAAAGCTCTTGATTTCCCAAATCCCAAATACAATTACAGGAGTTACTAATTAAAAATTCTGAAAATAACTTGTCAGATGAAGAAGCTCAAATTCTAGACAGATTATTGATGCAAGTTGACCAATTAAATATTATTAAAACTAGAGCTAGATATACATTAAAAATGAATCGTCTGCAATTAACCCGTGTGCGGAAAATGTGGGTGATAATGGGCGAACATCCACCAAATATTTGAGCAAGTACAAAAGATGGAAAGTAAGCAAGTTGTAGTCTTATAAAGAAAACTGTCATAAATATTTACAATCAAATGCTGAATTGGAAAAAGTCACGATCGCAAAATCTGCTAATGTATCTGCTATTGGGAGCGATCGCACTGGTGATGCTCTTTCCTTTACTGTGGCTAGTTAGCACAGCCTTAAAATCGCCTACGGAAAATATCTTACAGTCGCCGCCACAGTTATTACCTAGTCAACCGACGCTAGATAATTTTGTTAGTGTATGGAACTCTCTACCCTTTGGGCAATACCTGTATAACAGTACTTTGGTGTCAGTGCTAACGGTTGGCTTAAATCTACTGTTTTGCGCTTTAGCTGCCTATCCCTTGGCAAGATTGTCATTTGTAGGGCGAGACTGGATTTTTGTAGCGATTGTCTCGACGATTATGATTCCCTTCCAAATCGTGATGATTCCCCTTTATATTTTGACAGTCCAGTTGGGTTTGACAAATAGTTATTTAGGGATGATTTTTCCGAGTTTAGCTTCTGCTTTTGGCATTTTTCTCTTGCGCCAAGCTTTCATGAGTGTCCCGAAAGAGATAGAAGAAGCCGCTCGAATGGATGGTAGTTCGGAGTTGGGATTATGGTGGCATATAATGTTACCAGCAATTCGCCCAGCATTGGTAACTTTAGCTATTTTTGTATTCATTGGTGCTTGGAGTGACTTTTTGTGGCCTTTAATTGTCATCCAAGACGAAAATTTATATACTCTTCCTTTAGGAGTCGCCAAGCTAGCAGGGACATTTTCTCTTGACTGGAGGTTGGTAGCCGCGGGTTCTCTAATTGCGATCGCTCCAGTATTATTACTATTTTTATTTTTACAACGTTACATTGTCCCCACGGAAACTGGTAGTGGTGTCAAGGGTTAAAAATCTCTCTCCCAATGCCCAATTCAATAAGCACCAGTTTTTTTCAATACTACCCAGATAGTTTTAATAATCAGACTCAGATCGTAACTTACAGACCACTTGCGTTGATAATCTATATCCATTTTGACAATAGTTTCAAAGTCTGTAATGCTTGAACGACCATTAGCTTGCCATTCTCCGGTAATGCCTGGCTTGACTCGTAATCTCTCCCAGTGGTGTGGATCGTAATTGTTGACTTCATCAGGAGTTGGTGGACGAGTACCAACTAAACTCATGTCTCCTATCAGAACATTCCAAAATTGGGGAAATTCGTCTAGACTGGTACGCCGCAAAAACTTACCCACAGGAGTAATGCGAGGATCGTCAACAGATTTAAAGATGTGACCTTTAGCTTGGTTTTTAACTAAATGCTTGAGTTTATCGGCATCAACGATCATCGAACGGAATTTCCAGATGCGGAAAGTTTTTCCGTTCAAACCACAGCGAATTTGCGAATAAAATATTGGACTTGGCTCATGAATAAAGGTAGCGATCGCTACGGGAATGGCTACCATAAATGTAATTATCAGCCCGACAATAGCTCCAACAATGTCAATTAATCGTTTTCTCACGCTTAAGGTTGACGGGTGTGGCTGTTGCGAACAATTAACTGAATAAAGATAAAGATTATTCACAAGGGCTAACTTATTTTATAATAGGAATTTTTGCATTAGTAGTGTAGACATGGAGATGATTTATAGACGATTTTTACTCCTCTTGTCTTTACCACCGAGTGTTAATATACACAAAATTCAAACAATATAAAAACCGAAAACCCAAAGTTTACAGAATCTTCCAATTAAAGTGATATATTGTAAAATTACAGTATTTTCCTCCATTAAATAAAAAGATATTACTACAGAACATATCCCAAAAATTACAGTACTTAACTATCAGTGGTACTTTGCAAAATTCAAAATGCATTATTTGTGGAACTGCACAAAATCAAGTTTGTTTAGACTTGGGGCAGCCTCAGATGTAATCGGTATAAGCATTTTGAATTTTGAACAGTATCCTTACTTCTAGCGTCATGTACTAGTCTCAATGAGGAACCTCTAAGGTGAAATTCACCGTATATGGTTCCTCCAATGATTGCTGGTTACTAGCCTTGATTGCATCTAAATAGCGACGTAAAGATAAGAGTTGTTGAGAATTGGGACGATAAGTGAGACTGCCTTGTTTTTCAAAAAGTGGTGCTGTAGCGATCGCTTGATAGTCAGGATTTTCTTGCGAACTCTGGGTTAGCCAAGTCGAATCTGTAACTGAAGGTATCAAACCCGAAGGCAGTTCACCTTCTAAAAAAGCTAGCAAGCGTTGCTGACAAGTACGAGTATTGATCCCGCGACCCTCAAATAGCTGGATAACTTCACCGAAAGATAAAGGACGATCTGGTAGCAGCCGCAGCAATTCGGTAAATAGGAAATAATCAGTGTATTGTTGCCTGGGTATATCTAATATCTGGGGATGCAAAGGCAGCATCGCCAAACCATAAGCTACCCGACTGCAATTAGGAGAACCATTTTCGCCGAGATATAAATCTTGAATAATCTTGGCACTGGGGAGTTTTTGCTTTAACCAACGGTTCACTGTCCCAATACAAGCCACCCCACCAGTCAGGATAGCTTGATTAATGGATTCTGTGGGAATACCACGAGCTACCAATAATTTGTTGAGTTCTCGGTTCAGGCGGCGCACAAAGGGGATAAATACCTGGCTTTCTAAGTCTCGTCGCTGCAAAATCCACTGCTGATCGGCTAATTCCAGGGTAAAAGATTCTTGGTGTTGCAAAATCAGTTTCAGGGCTAGTGCCGCATCTAATACGGCCTGTCCTAGCAGAGAACTTTCTAGACGCTGCTGGAGGCGAATCCGCGTGGTAATATCTGGTTCTCCAACTCTGGGTAGTTCTAATTCTTCCAAACCTAAACTCTGCCAACGCATTTGGTCTAAACCGGGAATTGAAGGTTGCCATTGCCAAGGATTACTGCTGGTAGTTTTGGGATCGCTTGGTGTTTCTAGGCGTGATTGCCGAGATTTCGGTGGTAATAACAGATGGCAAATAATATCTTGTTCAATTCCCTTGCCAGCATAAGCAAAACTGTGGAGCATGAAATCATTGTATGTCAGTTGCAGTGAGCTTTCTGGGACATCGACCAGCAACATTTCTGTGGCAGTTGTCCCAATGTTAATTACCAGGGTGTTGCCAACAATGGGATGTTCGCTGGTTTTTGCCGGATGAGAACCTTGATGCTTGCTTAATTTTACTTGTTCACCGTTAGCAGCATCGAGTTCTGGGAGTAAACTAGCGATCGCTTCTTCCACAAAAAAGACTTGCTGTGGATGTTGGATAAGTTTGCTAGTAAGTAAAGCTTCCCGCACGTTAAAGCGGTATTGTTCCGACCAGCTAGATGGGCAGGTGCAAATCACACCAGCAATATTATTGATAATCTGCGGGAAATCTGCTTCGCCAATCCCAAGGGCAGCAGCCATTAAACTAGGGGTAGTACTTGTTTTTTCCGATTTGAGAGTTAATAGTAGCTTCGAGAGCGATCGCACAACCCAAATTAAAGGCCCTGCCGAAAATTCATTTAATTGCAAAACAGGTTCCCATTTTTGCCGTTCACTCTTGTAAGGAATGGCTACTTGTAAATAGGGTTTCAACTGCGCCGAGTAGAGATTATTTGTTGTCGAATCTGCTGTTGATTTAGGTGTTGTAGGAGTAGGCGAGTGGTCAGGTGCTTGATCTTGGGCAACAGCCGCAGGTGGTGTTTGCTCGTGGACTTCTATACTTTGATTGTCACTATGAGGGATGGAAGCTGTAGGTAGATAAACCTCTGTTGGTAAACGAAATGATTGCTGAAAAGAACTTGTTTCCTGCGGATTTTCTGCTGACCAGTAGATAGGATGTACAACAGAAGTTGAGCGATTTAATAATGCAGCAGAAATTCCTGTTGTACCTAAATCAATTCCCAAATACCAGACTGATTCTATAGTATTTAGTGAGACTTCTTGATTGTTGATGGAGTTGGAACTTGAAGATGAAGAACTGTCTTGAACAGTAGTTATAACTTCCTTTTGTTCTTCAGTTTCTACCTGGGGAATTGCCAAACTAGATAAAGCCACAGTTGAGGTATTTTCTATTTGCAGCTCAGGGTGAGTTGTGGGGATTGTGTCTTGAGTTTGGTCGATTAGTTCCGAGAAAATATCCAAGTTGGTAGCTGGCTCCGACTCAGAATTTAGCTGCCGATCAAAATTAGCTAAATCCCGGTCTAATTGTTGTAACTGTTCTTCATCCAGAGAAATATCAGGTACGATTGGTGTCTGGTTTGACTCAACCGAAAGTAAATTTTCTTGGGGCGAAGCAGCAATATAGTTATCTAATTGTTGTAACTGTTCTTCATCCAAGGAAATATCAGGTACGATTGGTGTCTGATTTGACTCAACCAAAAGTAAATTTTCTTGGGGCGAAGCAGAAATATAGTTATCTAAAGAAGTTTCTGACCGATCCTCATTGATTAATATTTCTGGTGTGTCGATACCTTTGGTAGGCTTTGCCAAGGCAACTTTTGTTATTTCTGGAGTAACTGGTGCATTATCCATAAAGGATGATACCTCCAGCACTGGCTGCTCACTACCGACATCAGACAATAGGTCAGTTAGGGTATTAATTGTATCAACACTAGCTGGCTGAGTATCGAGTTGCGTAGGGGAACTTTCTGTTTGTGGTGTAGAAAAGCTTAGAGGCGAATCTACGTCAGTATCCTCTTCAAAAAATAGTTCTTCCTGTGCCTCTGAGAATGAATCTGTGGTTTCTCCTAAAGTCTCTTGGGCTGAAATACCTGTATCTGGTGTAACAACAGCAGAATCTACGCTGGGAGGGATCGATGGACTCTCAGCGATGTTCAATGTTGATTGGGAGGTAGAGAAGTCATTTGCGGGAATATCAAGACTGAGATTATTAACATCACCAGTACCAAACAAACTAGCGTAAAGTTGGTCTACTTCATCACCAATTAATGCAGAAATATCTTGCGGTAATTCCGTTGGGTTTTCAGAAGATGGAGACGAGTCTAAGCCAAGCTGCAACAGCACTGTATCTAGATCCTCTGTGAGGACTGTATCTGCTTGCTCAGAATTAATTGTGAGTGGAGATAAAGTTTCTGGCGCGATTTTCTCCAAGGGTTGAGGCGCAACTTCAGCTGCGATCGCAGCTGAATCGGCTAACAATGGTGATGTATCAGATTCTGCAACTGAGAAAGATGGCAGCGAACTAGGGGATTGTTCCTGCAAATGCTGGGTCAAATTGTTGAGAAAGCTAGCCATCAACTGTTCGCCTTGCATTCCCTTGCTGTGCATTCTTGCCATTGCTTGGGACAGAGATTCGTAATAAGTATTAATATTGCGCTGTAGTGCCTCAAAGACTACATTCACAGTGCCATCTAGTGATAATAGGCGTTGATCTAACTCCCTAGCTAGCTGGGTTAACTGCTCTACACGATCTGCTGATTCTAATAAAGGTTGAGTTGCAGAGGTGACTGATTCGGAGTTCCCATGATTAATGACTCCTGATGAACTGGGGGAATTTGCTGAATTTGGTGCGACCAATGGCGTTAAAGTTGGCACAAGGCGACTCATGAGTACCTGTAAAAACTCGGTAATCATTTGGTCTTGGTTTGTCAACTGCTGCGCCAAGGAGTAGTTTTGCAAACGCTTTTGTTCTAGCTGCCGAATTTCCTGTACAAGAGTAGCCCGCTCTTGCAAAAGTAACTCTAATTCCGATCGCAATGGCTGTATCAAGCTTGAAAATTCACTTTTTAATTGTCCGGCGGTAATAGTACTCTCTTCCTGATAGGGTTCAAGGGGCGGTAGTGGATATTGGTTATAACCTCGATCGATAAATTTTGTTAATAAAGGCGATCGCGGTTCTTCGGAAGACTGATTTGAGATACCGCTCTCTAAAGCTTCTTTTTCTTTTAGCCTGACCAAGAAGTTGCGAATTCGCTCTAAAACTTCTTTCGGTTCCTGCGCCTGACCAGGCAGAAATCTAGACAAGCGCTTGCCACCATTGGCAAGTAAGTTGTCAATGTCTGCGATCAGCTTTTGAATTTCATCTGCACTGGAAGTCACTTTTATCACCTTATCTAAAAACGTATGTCAACTAATGTGACAATTACTTTACAATCACCAAAGTTCTGAGCGGCAAAAGCCGCTGCTTGGACTTGTGACTGTCATTATGTTATGGATTACTGGGAGTCGTGGCAATCTTCAGTCAGCGTTTGGTTAACAAAAGAGGTAGTTTAAGAGAGAGGAATGCTGCCCCCTGTTTCCTACCACGACCAGAGTGAGCAGAAATTTAAGTCTCGCACCAAAATCTCCGATTTTGTAGCTTGCAATTAACTGATTATTGTAAAGACGGCGATTTATCGCGTCTCTTGCTTTAACCAAACAGTATTGTCCTGCCTACTGCCTTATTTACGAGTTTTGCAGCTTATACCAGTTCTTTATGAAGATGCACATAATAAGTCCCCTTTCACAAGGGGGGACGACGTAGCCGGGGGGTAAATATATGCAGCTTCACAAAGAAACGGTATTATTGGTTGTCTATTTTTGAAAATCGGTAAAATACCTGAGCAATAATTTACTCCCTTTAGTATCATTGATGTTGTTTGCCTATATTTTTAACTAATCAAGTTTGCAGTGCAGCTAGCCCTTAAGAAATACAACCGCCGGCTATAAACTACTTTTTGCAAAACTTTTACCCCGTTTTTACTTATAGGTAAAGATTGTTCCGAAAAACGTTCTTGTCGCTTTCCTATGTAGCATAGTTTAGTTTTCTCCTTGAAAGAGAGCTGTGCAATGATAGCTTAGGCTGAAAATGGCGTTCTTGTTTGTTGTGTGTATATAGCAGCTTGAATAAAGATGTGGTAATGGAAGACCGATATAGCTTGCAAGCACAGGCTAATCCGTGGATGATCGCCTCGGCTCCCTTTTTTCAAGGGTTGCCAGAACCTGCTGTGGAATCAGCCCTCATCCATCTTGTCACCCGTACTCACCCAGCCAATCAGGTAATTCTGTTGGAAAATGACTGGGGTGGTTCTGTGTATTTTATTCTGGACGGATGGGTAAAAATTCGTACCTACAATCTGGAAGGAAAAGAGGTAACACTGAATATTCTTGGCAAAGGGGAATTGTTTGGTGAAATGGCGGCGCTAGATGAAGTCCCTCGTTCCACAGATGTGATTACCTTGGCTCCGACGGTAATTGGCAGTATGCCTGCTCAGGATTTTGTCAAGTTACTTCAAATAGAACCCTTAGCAGGAGTTCGATTAGCGCAACTAATGGCACGACGTTTGCGGCAAGTAAATCGCCGATTGCGGTTGCGAGAATCTGATAGCCAGTCACGGGTGGCAGATACATTGCTATTTTTGGCAGAAGGACAGGGAAAAAAAGGTCAAACAGGAACTGAAATCCCTAATTTACCTCATCGGGAATTGAGTAGTTTGAGCGGACTGGCACGGGAAACTGTGACACGAGTATTGACAAGGCTAGAAAAAAAAGGCTTGATTAAACGGGATCAAGACACTATTTGTATTCCCGACTTGTCAGCCTTAGAAAGAATGATTGTTTAAGAACTTGTCAAATATGAATATTTTAGATTCTCTGCCAGATGAGCCGGAGGAAGATCCATCCCCGAAATCTTCAACTTCCCACAATCATTGGTTAGACAAAGAACAACAGTTAATGCCTCCTCAACTCAAGGCTGATGCGCCGTTGAGGATGGTAGAAACAGCATTTTTAGCCAGTACTGCTAGCTTAATTTGGTTTATTAATTTCTACTTTCCCTTGGGCCCAGTTTTGCGGATATTTTTTCCGGTGCCGATCGCTTTAGTTTATCTCCGTTGGGGCAAGCGTGCGGCCTGGATGGCAGCACTCACCTCTGGGTTGCTGCTGACGGTACTGATGGGGCCAGCCCGCAGTTTGCTATTTGTCATGCCCTACGGGTTCATGGGCGTACTTTTGGGAGCAGCGTGGTATCGTCGCCGGGTTCCCTGGATTGTTTCTATCACCTTGGGTACGCTGTTGGGTACTTTGGGGGTCTTTTTTCGGTTGTGGTTGCTGTCTGTTTTGTCGGGTGAAGACCTGTGGATTTATGTGATTACCCAAGTGACAGAGGTCATTGAGTGGGTATTTTTGGAGTTGAGTTTATTGACGAGTCCCAGCGTGTTTTTGATTCAAGTGGGAGCGATCGCTCTAATTGTACTCAACAACTTTATCTACCTTTTTGTCGTACACCTTGCAGCGTGGTTTCTTTTTGATCGTCTGGGCAACCCCATTCCCCGCCCACCACGCTGGGTACAAGTTCTCATGGATTATGAAGGATAGTGAGGAGTTGTGAGTTAAAAGTTATAAATTAAACTTCTAACTCCTAACTCCTAACTTTCCAAATGATTCGTATTTATACCCAAAAAGAACAAGGTGAAGAATGGCTGCGACGGTATCATGGTCTTCTACCCATATTTGCTTGTATTTTAGGATTTACTGAAACTGGTTTAATTCCAGGGATTTCAGCAGCCGGTCGCACTCCAGAGGATCGGAAATATACCGCTTGTGCCGATGCCGAGTTTTTGTATTACGGCCCAGAACATAAAGCCCAATATCCCTTACCACCATTAGCGGCTGGGGCTTCACCTGTGCTGATTTCTCGCGCTGTCTTTGAGTCACTAAAGATACCAGTTCATTTGTTTAATGCTGGTTTGCCCCAGCCTCCTGCTGTACCAGTAATTGATTTGGGTGGCGCTCCTGCTAAGTGTTTAAGTGGAGGTGCTGCTATGGAAATCACAACTGTACACCACCTATTTGAACAAGGGCTACTTTGGGGAGAACGCCTTGCTAGCAATATCCAAGACGGATATGTGATTCTCGGTGAGTGTGTCGTCGGAGGTACTACAACTGCCCTGGCAATTTTAACTGGTTTGGGTATAGATGCTGCCGGCAAAGTTAATAGTAGCCACCCTGTTTGTAATCACGCGCAAAAGTGGGCGCTGGTACAAGCTGGGCTGGAGAAGATGAGGGGGAGCAGGGGGCAGGGAGCAGGGGAGAAAATTTTACTTTGTCCTCCTCATCCCCCTCATCTTCCTCAGTGAACCCCTTGCAACTCGTCGCCGCCGTGGGCGATCCGATGCAGGTAGTAGTAGCTGGGATGGCGATCGCAGCTAGTCGTAGTTGTGGTGTAATGTTGGCTGGTGGAACGCAAATGCTGGCAGTTTATGCGTTGATCGGTGCGATCGCTCAAACTTACGCCTTATCATGGCAACCAGAAGCGGTAGTTGTTGGTACAACCCGTTGGGTAGCCGAAGATCCTACTGGGGCTACAGTTGACTTAGCCCTCAACTTAGGAAAAAATAGCTCAACTAATAGAACCCCTCCTCTGTTAGCGACTGATCTGAGCTTTGCTGATTCTCGTTATCCCCAACTAAGAGCTTATGAACAGGGCTTTGTCAAAGAAGGTATGGGCGCTGGAGCCGCTTGCATAGCCGCCCATCTTAGCCAAGATTGGCAACAACACCAACTTTTAGCAGCCATTGAAGCCCAACTTGAACGCCTAAGTATAGCATTTCATTAATTAGTTCTTGCACCGACTCCGAAGTTATAAGCAGAAGTTTCCTGTAAAAATACTCTTATCTGCGTTGAAAAAGGCTACAATTTTACGCAAAGTTGTACTTCTACCAATTTCTAAGTCAGGGTGTGTTTTATTCACGTAGCGGTAATACCCTGTGGGAAACCGCTCCCCATGCAATACGGTTCTGTTAGATTTTATTAACGGTAATTTTAGGTGTATGGAGACGCGAAATTGTGTTGGGCTGTACTTAGTCCCGCTACGCGCTTTCGTCCCACTACTGGCTTTCGCGTCTCTACATGGATAGCGGATACATTCAAAATCTTATTCGAACCGTATTGGCTTTGCCTCTACATGAATTGCCCCTATATGTTGATCTCAGGAAGCCAGAAACTCCTGACTTCTCTGTATGTTTGTGCGTAAAAGCGACTTCCTCGCAATTTAAACTATGCAACTTTGTTTACTTTCTTGTTTTTTAGGAGAATCATCTGATGAAATTAGTTAAAGAGCTTGGTATTGTTACCGCTAGCGCTGTGATAACTATGACTGGTATGGGTACATCTTCTACAGCACAAGCTGTACAACTATTTGATTTTGAGTACTCTTTCCCTAGTTATGAAGCAAATAGTGCGCCGATTTCCGCTAGCGGCACTCTTACTACCACCGATTTAGATCCCGTAAAAAATAATTACACAATCACAGGAATAACTGGGACAAGGAAAGTCCAAGGAATTACCGAGACAATCATCGGGCTACTCTCACCAGGGACATACGGACTCAATGATAATCTTTTAAATGCAAGTACCCCGCTATTAACCCAGAACGGTTTTTCTTACCTGGTTTCTGGAAATGGGGAAGACGGTAATGGGGATGTTAACGTATTTTATAGTAGTTTCGATGAAGGTTATTCAGAGCTTTCAAGCAATGTAGATTATGGCAGCTTTAGTGTCACACCACGTTCTGTTCCCGAACCCTACACAGCATCTGGCTCATTGCTTGCTCTTGGTTTTTGCTGGTGGACAAAGCGAAAACAAGCAGTAGCTTCCCAAAAGAATCACAAAGAGTTTTAACCTTAAGTAGTTATGCAAAATTAAATATACATTTGTCATTGCGAATGGAGCAAAGCGGAATGAAGCATAAGTCCTTCGGACACGCTTCGCGAACGCAAGGTCTTGGGATTGCTTCGCTAGATTTCATTCCGTACCCTACGGGAAGGCTCCGCCTACGCAATGACATAAATATTTTTGCATACGCACTTAACTGAACTGTACTATGGGGCAAGGGAATTCTAAATAAAAATATCCAACTATTTATTGTGAAGCGGTTTTTCCGGCGCATAATAAATAGTTGGATAATTTATTTCTTGGAAATCTCTAATATTCAGATATCAACCCTAGCTATTATTAAAAAGTTCCAGGATTGTCATCAAGTGCTAGCAAGAAATTAATTAAGTCTGCTTGCTGATTGGAATTAAACCCAGCCTGTCTATCTACGTAGAAGTCATGACCAGTACCATCAAGGTTACTACGTACTAAAGCAGGGTTCGCTTTGTTAGCTTTCACAACTGAGGCACGAAGATCGCGATCGACTAAGGCACGCAAGCTGCTAGTGGCATCGGCAGGTATTCCTTGGCTTAGAGTGCCAGAAAGCCCTAAGCCACTCTTGTCAACAACCGTGAAACCACCATTTGAGTCAACTTTCAGACTTCCGGTGCGGACTGCTACACCACCATCGTGCAAATATGGTGCGCTTACATAAAGACCACGTAAGGTAGTAGTTTTGTAAGCACCTTTTGGCAATATACCTTTAGGTAGAGTTGTAGGAGTATCGGAGATACCTTGTGTTGGGACATCCAGCACTTCGGCGTTAGCAGGTATGGGAACGGGAGTGTTGAAAGTGTATAATTTGGGTGCCACTAACGACTTATTTAGCCCCAAGCGAGATTGGGCACGGGCTGGATTAGTATGAATTTCATCAAGTGGATGAACTTTATTGTCAGTGAAGAAGGGTGGAATATGGCAAGTTGCACAATTGGCCTTTTCAAATATTTTTGCGCCACGTTTAACAGAATAGCTGTTCAACGCTTGCCAGTTTTCTGAAGTCTGGTTAGCAGGTGGTACTAAGCTATTTTGAAAAGCAGACATGGCATTGTTAGCAAATAGGAAAGTACCACTAGCAATATCACTGGGGTTTCCAGTATTTGGGCTAAAAACTAAACCATTGTAAGTAAATAAACTGGGGCGGAGATTTGGGTAAGTTCCTGTGCCAGGGGCAGGAACTTGGTCTTCTAATTCTGCTTGTATGGGATTCGGCGCAATTACCCCCCGCAGCCATTCAGAGGGTTTTACTATCACTTTTTCTGGTAGACGTAGGCTGGGAACGGCAGCATTTTGCAGTAATATACCAATATAAACTTCTGGATCAATACCAAGAGTCACTGCACTGATTTGAGCGGCTGCAAACAGATTGACTTCTGAAGAGTGAACACTGTTGGTAAGAACGCTGAGTCCAGCAAATGGGCCAACAGCAGCTTCTCCTGATGCTGCATAAGGAAAATTTTTAAAGGTGAAGAGACTGGGAATTTTAGTGCTGTCTCTAATGCCATCTGGTGAACTCTCAAAATGACCGAAAGGTACATCTAACACTGCATCATCGAAGGCTTTTTCTAATTTCTCAGGATCGGGTAGTTCTACCTTATGACCTTTACTATCAATAATAGTCTTACCATTGCCTTTGTATTGTGGGTCTAAGGGGTTGAAGTTTAACCGCGCAAACCCTGCGGATGTATTTGGTGCTAAGGCAATCAACAAAGGAATTGCTAATTCACCATTAGATACTCCTGGAATGACTTTACTATCCTTGGAAAGCGTTGCATGGCAAAGCGCACAGGTAATGTCATAGCGAGGTGTAAATCCTAGTGGAACACTCTGTCCCTTTGGAATTTTTAAACCTGTATTAATGACAGTCCCTTTAAGAAAAGTTTGACTACCTATGGTTAAATTGTTCTGGAGAGTAATTTTTAGGTTTGCCGTTGGTTGACCTTGCAAACTAGCGATCGCTACACCTAATTCATTCGATATCTTACTCAAGCCCAGTCCAAAACCGAATACTTCTTGGAAACCAAATGTATCGCCAATCTTACGATTGAAGAATATATTTTCACCTTGAGCGATTAATTCCTGGGTGATTTTAACTGCGCCTACCCGTTGATAAGAAATGGGGTTATTGGGATCGAGTCCCTTATTTATAACCACTCCTGCGGCTTCTTGAGGGCTAAGTAGTTTGCCAAAATAGTCGTAATAGCCTAGCGGTTGAGTCGGAGCAGGTTGCAAAAGGTCAACCTTAGCGAAAGCTGTTTGGCTTGTCATCAACCAATTTGATAACAAGATACCAAAAACACTAATGATAAAAACGCAGATTAGTAAGAAAATCTTGGTTTTTGAAGTATATAATCCCCTAACTACACCAGTCTTAGGGTTGTTTTTTTTTTCATAGCGAACAATCCACTAAAAGCTTACAAGTAGATATATCACACTATTACGTAAATATATGTAATGGCGTGTTTAAGTTTTTTATCATCTTCATAGCTATATTAGTTGATTATATTTAATATAAACCTAGTAACATAAATTAGGAGAGTGTTGATTGCTCAGAGAAATAAAGCAACTAGGTTTATCCTCAGCACCAGCTAAAGGCCCCGCTATATATATTCAGAAAGCGATCGCTAAAAATTTCACCTAAAGGCTTATCTTCAGTACCTCTAGGCATTTTTTGATTTGTTGAACTCAGATTAAATTTAATGAATTCTCTCTCTGAGTAATTGTTCTTCTAAAGCAGCAATGCGATTGTATGCTGCTGTTAATTGTGCTGTCAGTCGTTGTATTTGAATTTCTGGTGTTATGTTATCTCCAGATTGACGATGCATGTCTAGATAAATACCATCTGTTAAGACATCTTTGTGTTCCATCTCTGGATTTAAACTGATACGTTTGAACTGGTAGCTGCCAGCCGCACCATTTTCCTGATAATTATCCTTTGCTTGTGTATTCGCTAAAGAACACTCTGAGAAAGCTTGAGTTACTTTAGCATCAAGCTGTTCAATCACTTGGCACAGGGCATCTAGTTTCTCGCTTAAAGTCAGAATCTGCTGCTGTAATAGCTCCATTTAATACCTTTTATCCGTACATTTTCTTTATGTTATTCAATTTACTCCCAACCTTAACTATACTTATGAATTATTTAAGTATTGATAATTTTTGCGAGAAATGTGACATTTAAATTATTACTTCTAAATATAAGCAAAGTTTTACTATCAGTACCACTAAGGACATTTATGGAGAAAAATTCATATTTAGGTATTAATTTGCCGGAAAAATTGCTAATTTGGGTCAAATCTTCAAATTTACCCACATTAACAAGAAAAAATACCGATAATTTTCCAACTTCATTTTTTCACTTAGTCAGGCTCTGGTGAATATTTGCTTAATATTAGGTATAATCAAAAATCTCAAATCCAAAATCAATGGATCGACGGTCTTTCTTACTAAGTACAAGTACATTGGCACTTTCACAACTGCTTTTTGGCTGTAGTGGAAATAAGCAGATGCAATTAAAAGTACAGTTATTAAAAGGTTCTATACCTGGTCAGGTAGTTAATCAATTTCACAATGGTTTGCAGCAACAGGTGCAGTTAAAGTTTGCTCCAGTCGAGCAGATACAGGATTTATTTCAGGAATTACAAAGTTGGCAGCAGAAGCCAAAACCTAGTGATGAAGAGGGATGGAGGCGTTTTATACCCTTTAAGCAAGGTCATAAAACAGCTGATGCAGACCTAGTGACATTGGGAGATTATTGGCTAAAAGCAGCTATTGAACAGAAACTGATTCAACCCCTCCAGGAGGTACAGGGAAATCAATTAAAGCAATGGTCTGCTTTAGATGAAAGGTGGAAACAACTGGTAACACGCAATGATGAAGGTAAATTGGATACTCAGGGGAAGGTGTGGGGTGCGCCTTATCGGTGGGGTAGCACGGTGATTGTTTATGACCGTGACAAGTTGCAAGAATTGGGTTGGACACCCAAAGATTGGAGTGATTTGTGGCGAGATGGAATACAGCAGCGCATTTCTCTACTGAATCAACCACGAGAAGTTATTGGTCTGGTCTTAAAGAAGCTGGGAAAATCTTATAATACAGAGAATCTTGACCAAGTGCCAGACTTGGAAAAGGAATTACAGAGATTAAACCAACAGGTAAAGTTCTATAGTTCCAATAATTACTTAGAACCTCTAATTATAGGGGATACTTGGTTAGCGGTTGGTTGGTCGAGCGATGTACTGCCAGTTCTGGGACGTTATCCGCAACTTGGCGTAGTTATCCCCCAGTCAGGAACAGCAATGTGGGCAGATTTGTGGGTACGTCCCGCAGGTATTGCTAAGGGTAGTTTATCAGATCAATGGATTGATTTTTGTTGGCAACCAAGTATAGCTAAACAAATTTCGATGTTGACCAAAAGTAATTCGCCAATTTCTACAAATATTGCTGTTTCCGATATCCAAGAACCATTATGGAGCTTGTTGCAGAGCGATGTCTACGACGGGCTACGCCTACGCAAAATTTTCGATAAAAGTGAGTTTTTGCTTCCCTTACCCCCATCAGCAATCAAACAATACGAGTCTTTATTCTCCAAAATTAAGGTTTAATTGGGAATTGGGAATTGGGCATTGAAATTTTTTCATCTTCCTTCTGTACAGACGCGATTATCGCGTCTCTCCTAACTATTAGAGTAATGTTGTAACCCTATCTTGTTCTTAATAGTAGTTTGGATACTACATAATGCTGGACTTGTACTAAAGTTGCAAGTGTAGGTTGCCAAGGGTTCTTTTTGATAGTTAAATACTCGGATGTTGTAACCAAAGTTACGTGCAGCGCTACCCAAGCGATTTACGAAGTCGTAGCGCTGTACATAATCTAATAAACTCCAAATTTGCTGATTTACGATTAAGTCTACTCGTGCAGGTTCTTTTCCTGAAGCAGGGTATGCTATCCAATTATCCAATAGCTTTTTCTCGGAGTTTTGTTGTGCCCACCATAAACTCGGAACGGTCAATTGTGCTGGATTAATGGTATTAGCTGTGATTACGTAATCTTTTGGCTTGGTCAATAAGTCTAGTTCTAAAGGCGCGTCAGAAGGTAGCGGTATTGAAGGAGTTTGCGCTAGTGAGGGTGAGACTAGTAAAGTGGTAAGGCTAATGGTTAGTAGTAATGAAAACGATGTCTGGCGATGGCTGCACCAACGCCAAGGGCGAACGCACAGTTTAAGTATATGCATAGCTAATTTACAATACTGCCTTTGGCGAGAAGCAAGCTATATAATTCGTAATTAGGATATTTGATACAGGAAGTTTCCTATAAGTTCCGTTGTTTAAATAATATATACAAAGAACAATTTTGTCTGATTCGTA
The DNA here is from genome assembly GCF_026127265.1 of Nostoc sp. KVJ3. GTDB lineage: Bacteria > Cyanobacteriota > Cyanobacteriia > Cyanobacteriales > Nostocaceae > Nostoc. The sequence continues at coordinate 2,934,563 of NZ_WWFG01000001.1, read as the reverse complement.
ATTTTAAATTAAAAATTCGCTATGAAACTGCTTTAAATTTAATAATTAATTATCTTGGGGGATAATACTGTGGATTAATAACTGGAGATTGATATCCGTTTGTTGGCACAGTGCCTGTTGTACCATTGGGTGCAGGAATCACAACAGGGGGTTGATAACCATTCATGGGTACAGTGCCTGTGGCACCATTGGGTACAGGACTCACAATCGGGGGCTGATAACCAGTTGCGGGTATAGTGCTTGTGGTACTATTGGGTGGTACAGCATTCTGGCTAAACTCTTGGTAGGCAGCACGAGAAATTGAACCGATTAATTTTTCGGGGCGGGGGTCATTTTCGGGGCGTTGTACCATGACAGAAGCTATGTAGCGCTTGCCAGTTGGAACAACTATTAAACCTGCATCTGCTAACATTGTAGCAATATCGCCCGTTTTATGGTAAACTCTAGCACCTGTTCCTAAACCTGATGGTAGTAGAGTGTCTCTCTGGGTGCGACGCAAGATATCGAGCATGAGGTCGCGTGACGGCACACTCACTAAATTTCCCTGACTCACAATAGCCATTAAATTAGCCAATTCTCTCGGACTTGTGGTATTTGTTCCTTCCAAGTCTGGGAGTTGATTATGGATTGTTGTGGTTGTTAATCCCCAAGTGCGGAAACGCTGGTTTAACGCTTCTATTCCTCCTAGTCGGGCAATCAGCATATTTGTCGCTGTGTTGTCACTGATTGTAATCATTTTGGTGACTACGTCCAGAGCGGTGTACTGCGTTCCGGCTGGTTTGTATTGCAGAGTTCCCGAACCGCCAGCGATTACATCTTGTTGCATGGTTAGCATTTCATCCAGGCGAATTTTCCCTGAATCTACATCCTGGAAAAAGGCAAGTAGAATCGGTACTTTAATTGTGCTAGCTGCTGGAAAGCTGGTAGAGCCATTGATATCTACATAATTACCATTATCTAAATCTACTAAGAAAACTCCGGGTGTAAGATTTGGGTTGGCCGCCACCAAATTTTGCACGGTATTTTTCAAAGGGGTCATTTCTTGGGATAGATACAGACTCGAAGCTGCAACTTGGGGAGCTTGGGTAGGTTGCGGCTGCGATCGCACCACATTACTATTAGATTGCGGCGCAGAAGTTGTGCTGATGCGATTAGCTGGGTCTAATACTGACAACACCGTGCCCACAATTGCACCCATCCCAACACCTACAATCAACAACCGGACAATATACAACATGGTTTTGGCCATTGGCTTTAACCGCGTCTTCCGCGATGAGCGTCTGCCGATTTTTGGCTTTTCCATTCGCACTGTTTTCACCATCACAGCACCCGGCCGGAAGGGAGGAATTTTCCCCTTGACAGTGGGTATTGGTTTTACTGCCTTTGGCATGACTAACCCCGATTTTACCCTGCGTGTAGCCGCAGGGATTGGGGGAGGACTGATGCGATTTTTTGGGCGTGCTAGGGGCGCATCTCGTCCATTAGCAGCTTGCTGCTGGCTATTAGCTTTAACTTTCTTTTGTGCCACTTTTTGAACCTTTTGTGGCCGTTGGCGGCCATTTATGGGTTGTCGCCGCGAGAAAGCTGTTAGTTCGTCACTTGACTCTGACACAGTTACTCCTTGTGACCTACTTGGCTGTTTTCTTGGAGACTCCTGACCCAAAACTTAATCTTTAAGTAATATTAATACTCAAATTCCACTTTGCTACTAAGTAGCATTTGTGTGTTTAGTTTAAGCTATATTCAATATTTTGGGGGGATAATTGCGTATATATTAAACGAATAATTATAAGTTTTCACCATCCCTCTGGTTTTTAAGGGCCCATTCTACCTGCTGTAAAATTCCTCGGAGCATGGCGACTTCCCCAGTTTTCAAGTGAGCGCGATTATATAGTTGGCGAAATTTCCCCATACGGCTAGCTGCTGTATGCGGATATACATAACCAATTTTCAGTAATAATGATTCTAATTGCTGGTAGTATCCTTCCACAACATCTAAGGGTGCGAGTTCAGTTTGAGTTATGGTTTGAGTGTCAGTTTGCTGGGCACATTGTGACAATTCATAACAGCAAATTGCGACAGCAGTAGCCAAATTCAGGGCTACATAATCTTGACTTGTAGGAATACCAACAAACCTCTGGGCATAATTTAATTCTTCATTGCTTAATCCTCGGTCTTCCCTGCCAAAAATTAGGGCTGCGGGTTTTTCTGGTTCCTCCAGTAACCAGGGTAGTGCAGTCCGAGGATTTTCTAAGGGTGTTTCTAAACTCCTAACGCGACCAGTAGTAGCGATCGCCCGGACACATCCATGCAATGCTTCTGGTAAGGTCGCCACTAATACGGCAGATTCGATAATTTCTTGAGCGTGAACAGCCATCATCAAAGCTTCCGTCGATAGTGGATCGCATTGGGGATTCACTAATACTAAATTATATAGCCCGAAATTTTTCATGACTCTGGCGATCGCGCCGATATTTATCGGCCCGGCTGGTTCTACCAACACAATTCTTAATCCAGCCAAGCCCATTTTTTGCCTCCTGCGATCGCACCAGATAATACTTACAGGTTAATTTTCAGCATTGTGTATTCTGCTGAAGAGTTTCCTTGAAATTATTTTAACTGTGTAAGTGAATACCTGCGTCAGGTTTGAACAGTTCAGCGCAATTTTTGCCGTTGGGCTAGTCGTTCGTCACTATTTATTTGTAGTAATCTGATCGTTGTACGTCCCAGTACTCACAGTCAGCTGGTCAAATAAGATAAGTTACCTGCTTTAATCATCACAACTAAGTGTTCAATACGTTCATACTCATCTAGCTCTTTCAACTCCGTGGGTGTAAGTTCACCTGCGTTACTGCGTGTTAACAAGGTACGCAATCGTTCTTGCATTTCGGGAGTAGGTTTAAATTCAGCAATTTGTTCAGGAGTGGGGCTGCTGGTCAAAAAATCTAGGATATATCGGTAAACTTGTGCTGGTACAGCTGGTTGTTGGAGACTCAATGCAAGTAGTTCAGGTAAGCGATCGCCTACTTGTGCTAGTTGTTGAGATAATTCCTCTGATACTTCTAGGGTGATTCTCGGCATATTGCGCTTTCCTGAAGTAGTGTGTCCTTTTCTTCATTGTAAAGGTGGTTGAACAGGCATTAAATCAATATTGCTCACTCTACTGTAATATCAACGTTGTAACATCACGTGATTTTACTGAACAATGCCACAGCCAGCCCAAATAAAAAGCTTCAGGAAACGTCGATTTCCTCAAATTCTCACCAGAACTTTGATTGTGCTGTTATTGCTGGGGCTATTGTTAGCAGGATTCGCTACCTACACTGTTCGCCAATCCTTTCCGCAAGAGAATGGCACAATTCAACTACCTAAACTCAAAGCTGAAGTAACCGTCCAGCGAGATAAATGGGGAATTCCCCATATTTATGCTGCCAACTCCCACGATTTATTTATGGCGCAAGGTTACATTCACGCCCAAGACCGCTTTTGGCAAATGGATTTTTGGCGACACATCGGTTCTGGACGACTCTCAGAAATGTTTGGTTCTTCTCAGGTTGACACTGATAAATATCTGCGGACTATGGGTTGGGCGAGGGTGGCGCAGCAAGAAATTCAGGAAATTAATGCAGAGATGAAGGCATATCTGGAAGCATACTCAGATGGTGTCAATGCTTATCTGGCAGAGCATCAAGGCAGCGCCCTGAGTCTAGAATACACTGTGCTAAAATTCCTGAATCCTGGGTATAAGCCAGAACCTTGGCAAATACTGCATTCCCTGACTTGGGGGAAGGTGATGGCTTACGATTTGGGCAGAAATTTCCAAAGCGAAATTGAACGTGCTATCCTGCTGAAAACTCTTACTCCTGCTCAAGTAGAGGAACTTTATCCACCATATCCTCAAGATTTGCCAGTGATTTTACCTGAGTTCCAAAAAGGGAAAACAGGGGAGGATGAAGATTCTGACGATACGCCATTTACTGCCTTTGATATTGAGGAAGTAATGGAGTCAATTACCAAGCCAATGATTGCTTTGGAACAACTCATCGGGCCGACGGGAATAGGTATTGGTTCCAATAGTTGGGTAATATCCGGTCAGCGTACAGATACAGGTAAGCCAATTTTGGCAAATGACCCCCATTTGGGTGTGCAAATACCCTCTATCTGGTATGAAGTTGGTTTGCACTGCACATCTAAAAGTGCAGAATGTCCATACAACGTTACAGGCTTTTCCTTTGCGGGAATGATTGGGGTAATTGTCGGTCATAGCGATCGCATTGCCTGGGGTGTTACCAATGTACAATCTGATGTAATGGATTTATACATTGAGAAAATCAATCCCAAGAACCCCAATCAGTATGAGGTAAATGGCAAATGGGTTGATATGAAACTCGTAAAAGAGACGATTCAAGTTGCCCGAAGTCAGCCGATTGTGCAAACGGTACGCTATACCCGACATGGGCCGATTCTCTCTGATGTTTCACCCAATCTGAAGGAGTTTCAGCCAAATCAGCCCTTAGAAATACCGCCAAACTACGCCGTAGCCCTGCGCTGGACAGCCCTAGAACCTTCCAAATTAGCCTATACTGTTCCCCAAATCAATCGAGCGCAAAACTGGCAAGAATTCCGCACTGCTGCCAAAAATTATGATGTCCCGGCTCAAAATTTGGTCTACGCTGACGTTGATGGCAATATTGGCTACCAAATGCCTGGTAAATTTCCCATCCGAGCTAAGGGAAATGGCCGTTATCCCGTTCCTGGTTGGACGGATGCTTATGAGTGGCAAGGCTATATTGACTTTGAGCAGTTACCCAAAAGTTTCAATCCACCTCAAGGTTATATTGCTACTGCCAATAATTTAGTTATGCGTAAATACCCTTACCTAATTACCGCAGACTGGGTTTATGGCTATCGCGCCCAGCGCATCGTTGAGATGATTTCCCAACAAAGGGAGCCGATTTCTGTGGAAGATGTGCAGGAGATACAGGGGGACGATCGCAATCTCAATGCTCAAATATTAGTACCGCTACTGCAATCTATCACAGTTGATACTGCCCGTTTGCAAGCAGCCCAAAAACTTCTCCGAGATTGGAATTTGCAGTTGGGAATGACATCACCTGCTGCTGCCTTGTTTGAAGTATTCTGGAAACACTTGCTAGCAGATACCTTTCACGACCAGTTACCTGAGACATACTTTCCCAATGGGGGCGATCGCTGGTATGCTGTGGTGGCAAATCTGGTAAAACAACCCAATAGTTCTTGGTGGGATAATCGCAACACCCCAAAAGTTGAAAACCGCGACCAAATTTTGCAGCAATCTTTTACAGAAGCCGTGGATGAACTAGAACGAATTCAAAGCCAAGATCCGAAAAACTGGAATTGGGGCAAACTACACACTGTTACTTTTCGGAATGCCACTTTAGGTAAATCTGGGGTTGCACCGATTGAAGCTTTATTTAATCGTGGTGCATTTACTACGGCTGGTAATGGCGAAACGGTGAATGCTAATCGATGGAGAGCAAATAAATCCTTTGAGGTGACAGATATTCCTTCTCTACGAATGATTATAGATTTGGGAAATTTGGATAACTCAGTCGCAATTCATACACCGGGACAATCAGGCCATGCTTTCCATACCCACTACAACGATATAGTTGACTCTTGGCGCAATATTGAATACCACCAGATGCTGTGGGAACAAAAGAATATCAGAGATAACACTGCTGCAACATTGAAGTTAGTTCCAAAATTGAGAGAATAAAGCGCAACCTGACTCAATACTGTTCGGTTAAGGCAAGAGACGCGATAAATCGCATCTTTAGGATCTTATGACTTACACGAACCACAGAGAACGCAGAGGTCACAGAGAAATAAGAGTTTGAGAGGGTTTTTGCGTAAGTTCCTAGATGTATATCTTTTCATCGACAGGACTTACGCACAGACTACGATTTTACGTCATTACGAGCGAAGCGAAGTAATCGCAAAGGCTTAGTTTGTCGTCACGAGTGCGTAAGTCCCAATCGAATAACCTTAACCAAACCGTATTGCAACCTGACTTTACAAGGATTTTTCACCGCAATCAGCAACCTCGCACTTAAAGTTTGATGGCAACGATGCGAATTCTTCGATAGTCGGCTGTCCAATTACCTTCTTGATACAGTGTCGGCAAAAGATGCTTTTCCACAGCGCGAATTATTTGTATTTTTTGGTCAGCAGACAGTCCTGCTAGAAAAGCATCAGCAAACATCTCAAGCCAGTTTGCCATCCCTGCTTTGCCTTCTGTTAGGGGAGTAGGACGAGCAAATAAGGTTGCATAAGTAACATCAAAGCCTTGTTGTTCTAGTAGAGTAGCGTACTCACCAATACTAGGAAAATACCAAGGATTCAGTGCTTGTGGGGGGATAGCGATCGCTTCTAAAGCACTGGACAAAGCTTTGACGATCGCTTGAATATTTCCTTTACCACCAAATTCAGCCACAAAACGCCCCCCAGGTTTTAATGCTTGATGTATGGAAGCGATCGCCGCATCTGCTTCTTTAATCCAATGTAAAACAGCGTTGGAAAATACTGCATCCAATGGTTTCAATACTTGGAAATCTCTGGCATCAGCAACATCAAAGCGGAGATGGGGATAGTTTTGTCTTGCTGTCTCAATCATCGAGGATGCGCGATCGATTCCTGTTACCTCAGCACCAGTTTGAGCAATTTTTGCTGTCAGTTGCCCAGTTCCACAACCAAGATCCAAAATGGATTCTTCAGGTTTGGGGTTGAGTAGTTTCAGCAAGTTCTCGCCATATTGCCAGACAAAAGCGTGTTTATCCTCATACAGGTTTGTATCCCAATTATTATCGAGTAGTGGAAGATTATTCATAAACTATGAAATTAAATTACAGAGTATTGGTTTGCTAGTCGTCAACCAAGTTCGGTAGGTTGATGACTGCATAATCATCACAATAAAAAATATTATTAATTATGTCCAATATATATTTTGACCTTAATTAATATTTAAAAGATATCAGTTCAGCTAACAGATGGAACTACGACACCTGCGCTACTTTGTCACCTTGGCGGAAGAACTGCATTTTGGAAGGGCAGCAGAACGATTGCACATTGCCCAACCTCCCCTCAGTCAACAAATCCGCCAGCTAGAGAAGGAATTGGGCTTTGAACTGTTTCACCGCACAAAACGAAGCGTGCAGTTAACAGAAGCGGGGGTGGTTTTTCTAAATGAAGTCCAACAAATTTTTAGGCAATTGCAGCAAGCAATCCAAGTCGGGCAACAAACTAGTCGCGGTGAACTCGGAGAGTTAGCGATCGGCTTTGTCAGTTCTGCCGCATATAATATTTTGCCAACTATTTTGCGAACCTTTCGGAATTGTGTCCCTGGTGTGAATCTAGAGTTGCATGAACTGACTACAGATCAACAATTAGAGTGGTTACGCACAAGTCGGATAGATGTAGGCTTTGTCCGTCCACCTGTGGAGGAAAATACATTTAGCTGGGAAATAATTTTTCAAGAGTCGCTGATAGTAGCATTACCTGAAGCACATTTGCTAGCAAATCAATCTCATGTGTGTTTGCGATCGCTTGCTAATGAACCCTTTATTTTATTTCCCAGAATATTAGCGCCTGGACTTTACGACTTAATTATTAGTCTCTGCCAGCAAGCAGGTTTTAGTCCCTCTGTAAGTCAACAAGCCATTCAGATGCAAACAATTGTTAGCCTAGTGGCAGCCGAAATAGGTGTTGCAATTGTGCCGGCATCTTTACAAAATCTGCAACGAACTGGGGTAGTTTATAAAAATATCGAACCAGCCAGCCCAAAAGTTGCCATTGCAATGATTTGGCGCAGCAGCGAGACATCCCCAACAATACAGAGATTTCTGGAGATAGTCAGACAATCTGCCTGACAGTGGTTAGCAAATGACGGTTTTTTATTCTCCTCATTTCCAATATAGATGAGGGGATGAACGAGATGAGAGAGAAATAACCAATGCCCAATTAATAATCAATTTCTTTCCACCCATGCATGGATGCTATACCTTTAGTAACCCATTCGATGACAATTGGGGGAGCTTCTGATATCAAGATGCCAGGATAAACTGCTGCACCCCATTCGGGATGAATTAATACACGGCATTGATTTTTAATCACTGGATAGTTGAGTAAAGCTTTGACAACTGCTGTGTCATCGTGAGGAATTGCGCCGGGATGAGACAGTAAAGGGTAGCCTGTACGAGGATCGATCAGGTCAGTTAAATAGCCGCGATCGCGCAGATTAAATGCTAAATCGCAGCCAAATCGCATAAACTTTTCTCGTAAGCGTTCTTTCTCTGACTCTACTTCTGCTGTCTTTTTGACTAATTGATAACGCGATCGCTGTAAGACAATCACGACTCGTAAAAATGGCTGCCGTTTCCAATCTGGTAATATCCGTTCGCAGTTAGCACAGATATATTGACTGGGAGCATGAATTGAAATTTGAACCGCTTGTCCCGTTTCGCCAACTAAGTTAATAGGACAGGCTTGCTCCGAAGTGTAAACTTTGGGATAGTTCACTAAATTGATTCGGCTAATACAAGTTTTTTAATTTAATCTACGGTATAGATGATAGCTCTTAAAAGTACAGAAAAATCATCATTTTCTTATCTTATGTTACTTTTTTTAGAAACATTTGCTAATAATTTGAGAATTTTAATCCGAATTTTATCCTTTATTAACCTGTGTTTATGGGATTTGTTGCGATCGCTGTAGCCATTGGCATAGATGCAGAGTGTCATAGACAAGCGATGCATATAGCTGGCTACGCCTACGCTCCTGAAATCTGTTCGATTAAAACCCCAAAAAATCAACTCCATCTCACCCAATTAATTGAGTTTTAAAGAATTCACCGGTACTTCATCCCAAGAATCGACTGTCCGCAATTGCGCTACCCAACCTGCTGCCTTTTGATTTTCAGTCAAATTATTCTGAAATGAATCATGACACTCTTTAGCTTGAGATTCATTACAAGTAGCAATACAGGCATGAATCATCCCAGACGGATCAATTTGCTCATTTACCCAAATAGTCATGGAATATTCCCTCGAAAACTGTATTGAAAAAATCTATTTGTTATTTTAGAACAATATTAGAGTCAAAAATTGCAGAGCAAAATCGGTAACAAGTAGTGAACTAATCCCAATTACTGATTGCTAATTTACAATTACCCAATTCCGCTTTATCTATTAGGCACATAAGATTTATCACCTCTTTCATAGCGACGACGGTAGAGTAATTCTAACTGTCCACCATATTCTTGAATCCAAGCTATCTGGCGCTGGTAGAGTCCACGGAAGGTATTAGCAAATAATAATGTAAAGATTGCTACTACTAACCCTGATGCTGTGGATACTAAAGCTTCACTAATTCCAGATGTTACACCTGTTGTTTTAGTACCTCCCACATCTCCAATATTTAGAGAGGCAAAGGAGTTAATTAATCCTAAGACAGTGCCTAGAAGTCCCAACAGAGGCGCAAGACCAATAATTGTCTCAAAAATGTTTTGCGATCGCTTGAGTAAGGGAATTTCGCCTTGTGCTTCACTTTCTAATGCCAAACGAAATTCTTCTGGTGTCGGCTCCTCTAATTCTAAAGCTGCTAAAAAAATTCGAGCGATTGGTAAATCAGCATTCTTTTGTAATTTATCTAAAGCACTAACTACATTATCAAGGCGATAAAGCTGTAGCACCTCTCGCACTACCTTGTTTTGCCGATTACTTATTCTTACCCAAAAGATGATCCGTTCGATAATCAGGGCTACGCCTAACAAAGAGAAACCCAGCAGAGGCCACATGACTACGCCACCTGCTGTAAATAAATTACTAATTTCCATTTATTATTTTTTAACTTACCAACAACGCTAGATTAACAGATCGCTGTTATACAGCAGTTTAAGGCTGCATTGCATTTACAGCAGCTTTTTAGCTATCCTCAGCTTGGCCGATCGCGATCGCAGGTTATTGAGAATTTATTTTTAGCAGTAACTTTAACAAATGTTAAGAGGATGTTTGAAAAGTTCTCTTGTTGGTAGCAAAACTTTTAGATCCCCCTAAATCCACGCCACGTGCTTCAAGTCGGGGAACCCGCCCAACGCAGTGGCTCCCCTTAAAAAAGGGGGACTTTAACTCCGGTTCCCCCCTTTTTAAGGGGGGTTAGGGGGGATCGATTAAGTGCCTAAAATCATAACCAATTACTTTTCAAACAACCTCTAAGGAGTTGAGATTATTCCTACACCAGAACAAAAAACACAGTGCTACATATTGTGCTGATGGTTTACTCAGCTTTACTTGCCTATTCATATCGTTCGGATGGATGAACGGACAAAAAATCTATTCTTCTTGGCAGATGAGGAAAATATCATAGAGATATACCCTAACGCTAAATGGAGATACATAGGATGAGCAAGCCTAATTTTCATGCAATGAGTCAGAAAGAGTTACATAATTACGTTCTTGCTCATCGGGAAGATCGAGAAGCCTTCTATGCTTATGTGGATAAGCTGCATCTCGAAGGTAATTGGATTGAAATGCCACCATTACAGTCAGAACAGGATTTAGAAAATTATCCTCAGTTCATTGAGCTTATTCGCAGCAATTCTGAGCCACGAGATGGAGTCGTTTAACCCTACATTGCAAGTTACAGCAACTTTTCAGCTATCCTCAGTTTGGCCGATCGCGATCGCGGATTCTTACTAATTTCCTCATCTCCGGCAATAATCGGCTTTTTTGTCAAGACCTTTAATAAAGGTGAATTTCTTAAACCATGCTTCACCGGGCGGTCTTCCAAACTATGAAAACTGATAATTGCAATTCTGCCACCAGGGACAAGGGCATTTGGGGCTTTATCTAAAAAGGTTTCTAGAGATTTTAACTCATCGTTAACAACAATTCGCAGAGCTTGAAAAACACGAGTAGCGGGGTGAATTCTGCCATAACGGTATTTTGGGGGAACAGAAGAAGCGATCGCATCAGCTAATTCTGTAGTCGTGTGCAAAGGTCGGCGTTCTACAATGCGTCTAGCAATGCGCCGTGATAATCTCTCTTCACCGTACTTAAAGAAAATATCTGCTAATTCTGCCTCATCCCAATTATTAATCACATCAGCAGCAGTTAGCGATCGCCCTCGATCCATTCTCATATCTAAATTTGCAGCTTGGCGAAAGCTAAAACCCCTTTCTGCTTGGTCTAAATGGTAAGAACTCACCCCCAAATCGGCGAGAATACCGTTGAAAGTATTAGGGGGATATTTGTAGTCAGCAAAATTGCTGTAAATAAATTGTATGCGATCGCCAAACTCAGCTAATTCTTTCCTCGCTGCTGCTAAAGCATCCTCATCTTGGTCAATCGCCGTTAATTGAACATCTGGCGCAGCTGCTAAAATTAAACGGCTGTGACCTCCACCGCCTACCGTCGTATCAAGATAATGACCTCCTGGAAATACCGCTAGACCTGCAATAACTTCCTGCGGTAAAACTGGTAGATGGGAAAATATCGGTTCTTCAATAGCTAGCTGACGATTCATGAGACTAAGGGCAAAAAACCACAGATGAACTTTAATTATGTATTCTTTTCTTTGTGTTTTTGCGGGTTTATAGCTAAAAAATAGTTTTTAAATCACAAAGACACAAAAGGAAAATATCATAAATTCCACACCTAAAGCTGATGCTAGGTGTTGAACTTTAAGCATCTATAGCAATTCTATTTGATTTGTGTTGGCGTAGCCTGCCGTAGGCATAAATTCGCGTTGTCCAGATCCCCGACTTCTTTAAGAAGTCGGGGATCTAATTCATCCTATTTTTTACCTTTTTTCTGGTAAATCATCGAATTTGATATCCGTTTTAATTTTTTCTCCATGCTTAAATTGCTATTTAAAATAAAAATGAATACATTGTCGGGCAATTCATTTTCCTTTAATAAGCTCTGAACAATTTTAGAGTTATCAGTTTCATAAATACGACTACCTTCCCAAAAACTAAATCCACGCTTCACAGCTAGAACATAAAGTGGTTTTTCAGGAAAATGTTGCAGATCCTTTTGAACTAAATAAGCAGTTATTATCTGCGGGTAATGAGATAACTGCTGACGAAGCTTATTTACCTCTATATCCGAAATATTATGAGGGTAAAATTTATCATCTCTTTTCAATTTAGATCGCTCTTGCCGTGCTTTCAAAATTAATTTATGATAATTGTCGGCACGTTCTTGATAAGACTTCGCCTCATTGTTTTTACCTTGATTTTTAAGAAAATAGCAAATTATCTGACAACCTCCTATGACTATACTTGAGTCTTGTCCTATTGCCTTCTCAATGTATTCTATTCCAGTCGCATCTTGTTTTTTTAATAATATTTTACCTAGTAAATAATTAGCTGATGCATGGTAAGCATCACGATGAATAATTTCTTGTAATAGAGGTATGACAGCTTCTTCGCCCTCAAGTTCCAACGTCAAAAATGCTTGCTGACTAGCTTCTTCTAGGGTTAGGTGTTGTTTTTGCGATTTGTGATTTAAATCTTTTAATATAGCTATCGATTTTTGAAATTCAGCATATTTTTGTCGCCAAGGTGTTGCTATCTTTTCTCGCCAACCTTGACTAAAGTAATCAATAAAATTTTCTACCTTATCTCCTAAAAACTCTTGGGCAGCACTAATTTCAATTGGTGCAAAGATAGCTAATTCTTTCTGAGGATCGGGGATATATCCCAAGGCTTTTAATCTATCTTTCAGGCAAGGGTGAGTATCAGCATTGTTGGTTCTTTCCGTTAAAGCTTCAGCTAAATAAGTAGTTGTGATTTCCTGATGAAGTCTCTGGCTTAAAGCCAGCTTCATATCCATATAAGTCGTTTTCGGTGGTTCAATTTCTGTCTCTATTTGTTTATAAATACTAGACCAAAAATATCTTTCTAAAAATCTAGATTTGACCTCCACACTTATCAAAGCTTTAGCAGTATTTTCTTCTCCCGTTAAATCAACAGCACATCTATCTGCTTCATATTCATCCATTCGTGCCAATACAAAAGAATAGGCATTAAAAAACGGGATGTACCATATCAAAAACAGTTGAAAAATTAACAATGATAGATCGTGTCCACTTTGTTGGAGTCCTTTAAGAATGCGATACCAAGTTTCACGTTGGCGATAAATCCAACCACTAAAGCGGCTGTGATTTCCTGATAAATGTCCTAGTTCATGGGCTAAGACGGCACGAAATTCTTCGGGTGGCAGTGCTAGCATGAGCGGTAGACCGACAATTAAGTAATTTTGCTGCCATCCCAGCAAACCTAAGCGTGGTATTTGGAGAACCCCTGCATTAAAATCGTTGGTGAGCAGGATGTGGTGAAACTGTGGGGCTTGTAACTTCGATGAGATTTCGTTAATTAAAGAATAGAGATTGGGTACATCCCTGGGTTGTAGTGGTAAACCTGTAGGTGGAGGAAAAGAAACCCATAGCGATCGCAGTAATACGAATGCTAAGGTCAGCAAAAACAAAAGCCCTGTCAAAGATAAGTTAGAAATTGACTGAGCATTAACTATCCCAAAGATAATACTTACTAACAAAGTCAACGTTACAGCTAGAACCAAAAATATATATGCATAGCCTAAAGTAGCCAAAAAAGCAACGTGCAATTTATAAAGATGCGGTTGTTTATTAGCAAAAACTTCTAACTTCTGAATTAGCTTATCAAAACGCTCTTGATTGAAAGTCATAGATATGTATCATCGTCATAAAACTGTAATATAACTGACACAATATCTCTATGGCTTACGTAAAAACTCAGAACTCGTTAGGGATTGTCCCCTTATCCCAGGGCGATGAGGTGAAAAAAATCCAGTGCCTTAATTAAGTGGATATCGAGCTTCCATATAATAGTTGAAGAAGTGCAACAAACTGAAACATTCTGGTTGGCATCTGCGCGGTTCAATTTAAAATTTGCCTTCAGCACGCTACGCGAACACAATGGGAGAACAGGAAATCTATGACCAGACTAGAAACCCGCACTGAACCAATGGTGCTAAACATGGGGCCACACCACCCCTCAATGCACGGGGTTCTGCGGCTAATCATGACTCTGGATGGCGAGGATGTCGTTGACTGTGAACCAGTTATCGGCTATTTGCACCGGGGAATGGAAAAAATCGCTGAGAACCGTACTAATGTAATGTACGTTCCTTACGTTAGTCGTTGGGACTACGCTGCGGGAATGTTCAACGAAGCTGTCACTGTCAACGCCCCAGAAAAACTTGCAGGTGTCGCTGTTCCCAAACGCGCTAGCTACATCCGCGTCATCATGTTGGAGTTGAACCGCATCGCTAACCACTTGCTATGGTTTGGCCCCTTCTTAGCTGATGTAGGCGCACAAACTCCCTTTTTCTACCAGTTCCGAGAACGGGAGATGATTTATGATTTGTGGGAAGCCGCCACAGGTTATCGGATGGTAAATAACAACTACTTCCGCGTTGGTGGAGTGGCTGCCGATTTACCTTATGGTTGGGTAGATAAGTGTCTAGAATTTTGCGACTATTTATTACCCAAAGTTGATGAGTATGAACGCTTAGTAACAGATAACCCCATATTCCGGCGACGTGTCGAGGGTATTGGGACTATCACCCGTGAAGAAGCAATTAACTGGGGACTTTCTGGCCCAATGTTACGCGCTTCTGGCGTGCAATGGGATTTGCGGAAAGTTGACCATTACGAATGTTACGACGATTTTGACTGGGATGTGCAGTGGGAAACCGCCGGTGATTGCTTTGCCCGTTATGTAGTGCGGATGCGGGAAATGCGCGAATCGGTGAAAATTCTTCGCCAAGCACTTAAAGGACTTCCTGGCGGCCCTTACGAAAATCTGGAAGCCAAGCGTTTAGCCGCAGGTAAAAAATCTGAGTGGGACGCATTTGATTACCAATTCATCGGTAAAAAGGTTTCCCCTACCTTCAAGATTCCTAAAGGTGAAATCTACGCTCGTGTAGAAAGTGGCAAAGGTGAATTGGGAATTTATTTGGTTGGCGATGATAATGTCTTCCCTGCACGTTGGAAGATTCGCGCCGCAGATTTCAATAACCTCCAGATTGTTCCACATTTACTGCGCGGAATGAAGGTTGCAGATATTGTGGTCATTCTCGGTAGTGTTGACGTGATTATGGGGTCTGTAGATAGGTAGAAATTATTTATCTAAGTAACTTTTAGAGCAGTTGTATTATAGTGCAACTGCTCTTTTTTTGCATATGGGTAAACTTGCGGACTATAGCGCAATACAGTTCAGTTAAGCTTCTCTTCCTTCTCTTCCTTTGCGTCCTTTGCGTCCTTTGCGGTTCGTTAAAAAAAGGATTTTAGCCTTAACTGAACCGTGTTGGACTATAGCGTAATACAAGTAGTTGGACAAAAATATTTACAGTCATTGCGAGCGTAATGAAGCAATCCCAACCGCAATGTCATTGTGTAATTAATTCTGTCCAAGTACTTATCAAGCCTATTTGTGGCGCTTCTAAATCTCCACTCACAAATTCCAATTGCGGCGGAAATGGAAGAAGCCTTCTAAAAACTCTTGCAAAGCAATATTGTTATTTAACCTTTGCTTACTCCATTCTCTTGCAGTTTGTTCTAGAATTTCTGAGAAACTGGGATAGACAGAAGATAAATTTGCTAAATCTTTGACTTTAATTTTTTGTGACATTGCGAAGGCAATCAAATTAATCAACTCTCCAACTTCTGCCCCTAATATCGAAGCTCCCAAAATTTCGCCGTTGCGTAGCACAATTAATTTACACATACCACTGGTTTCGTCCCGGAGTTGGGCTGCTACCACTGTTTTAAAATATTGCCGCAAAACTAAAACTTCATCTCGACTAAATAGGCGTTTTGCCTGTACCTCTGTCAAACCCACTTGCGCCAATGTCGGCACAGAAGACATTACCCAAGGAATGGAGCGATAATTTACTCGTAACTTGGAGAAAAAGAGGGCATTATTTAGCGCAATTTTTGCTTCATAATTAGCAATATTGGCAAAGTCGTAACCACCAATTACATCACCACAAGCGTAAATGCGGTGGTTGGTAGTTTGCAGTTTATCATTCACCACTAAACTACGCCGATGCCATTTCACGCCTACCGTTGCCAAATTTAGGGATTCAAGATTTGGTTGTTGTCCAGTCGCCACTAAAATTTCATCCGTTTCAATGGCTTTGTCTCCTGCTTGAATCCACTTTTTACCCTCAATTAGCCTCACTTGAGTCACTATTGTATCGTTGAGAACGCGCACACCTTCGACTTCTAACTGTGCCTGAAGCAATATGGCTATTTCAGGGTCAATATTGGGTAGAAGATATGGATGCTTGACTACCAGTGTTACAGTGCAACCAAATCGCGCTAAAGTTTGAGCGATTTCAATGCTTTGGGGAATTCCGCCGATAATTACCCAATTTTTAGATAATGTTGTTCCCTGTAAGGATTGCCAAATATTAGATAGGGTTAGGTAGCCAGTGGCTTGCAATCCTTCAATCTCAGGAATTTCTGGATGCGAACCAGTGGCCAGCAAGTAGGTACGGGCGCGTAGTAAGCGATTGTTAACAGCAAAAGCTAGTTGAGGTGAAGATTGAAATTGACCACTACCAACTATGACATCTACTCCTAGCGCGGCTAGGATAGCTGGAGAATGCTGTTCTTTGAGATTTGAAGCAACGCATTGAGCATACAGCATTGCTTCTTGCCATGCCATAGATATATGGCATTCTTCTGAGGTATCAATGTGTGTGGCATGAATACCAAAACTAGCGGCATGATTCAACTTCTGCCCTAGTTTACTGATTTCGGTAAGAGCATGGTGATAAGTAAACTCGTAGTCTACTTTGGGTTCCACCAAGGCAACTGTAGCACGTAGTTGGCTGGCAGCAAGGGCAGCGTAGTATCCAGCAAGACTACCGCCAATAATTACAACATCATAGTCAACGGTCACGCGAATTTAAAGTTAGGAGTTTGGAGACACGATTAATCGCGTCTGTATAAGAATTAGGAGTAGAGATGCGATTAATCGCGTCTCTACTCTTTTAGCGCTGTTAGTAAGCGTTGATTATCGGACTCTTCACGTACAGCAACCCGGAAAAAGCGATCGCCTAGTTCTTTAAAACTAAGGCAATCACGGATTAAAATCTGGTGATGCTTGAGTAATTGTTGCTGTAACTGCGAAGTAGACTTTTGGGACTCAACCAGTACAAAGTTAGCAGCACTTACTTGGGGTTGCAATCCTGGTATTTTAGCCAAACCCTGAAAGAGTTGGTTTCGTGCAGATGGTAGCCATGCCCAGGTTTGCTGCTGAAACTCTGTATCTTGGAGGGCTGCAATTGCCGCCGCCGCCGCTAGGGTGTTTACGGGCCAGGGGTCACGCCATAGCTGCCATTTAGCTAGACAGTCGGGGTGGGCGATCGCATATCCTAATCGCAGTCCTGGGAGACTGTAAAATTTGGTTAGCGATCGCAATACTACTAAATTCGCATATTCTTGCACCACCGGAATCAGGCTTTGTTCCTCATTAGGCGGCACAAAATCCATAAATGCTTCATCCACCACAACTAAAGCAAATTGCTCTAGGTAGGGCAAAATAGAGTCCCGTGAAAATATCTTTCCGGTTGGGTTGTGGGGATTATTCAACAATAGCCCTTTGTCATTTGTCCTTTGTCCTTGGTCAATGACCAATGACCAATGACCAGTCACAAATGACAAAGGACACTCCAGCACATTAGCGTTATACGCTGCCAAGGTTCGGTAGTAGTCACCAAAGGCTGGAGTGATTAAAATTGTCGCGGCTAATTGAGCTAACTCCCTACCTAATAAAGTGAGTAATTCTGCGGAGCCGTTACCCGGCAGAATCCACTCAGGCGGCAGTTGATGGAAGTGACTGAGAGCTAGTCTCAGTTCACTATAGTTTGGGTCTGGATAGTGCTTAAGATTACCAATTTGGGACAGTATAGCAGCGATCGCGCTGTTTGGAGGCCCCAACGGGCTGATGCTAGCAGAAAAATCCAGAATAGCGTCAGGGGGACAGCCAGCCAGTGCTGCTGCCCAGGCTAAATTTCCCCCGTGTGCAGGTTGCCGCATTAAAAAAAAGTTCCCAAAGACAGAATCTATGCTTTTGGGGGTGCTACCTTTTCTCTAAACAGTTTTCCTGCGGAGAAGGCAGGAACCCTCGTAGCGGGAATTTCCATTTTTTCATTTGTTTTCGGGTTGCGACCTTCGCGGGCTTTACGTTCCCGTGATTCAAATGAGCCAAATCCCACTAATGTTACCTTATCACCAGAGGAAACCGCTTCAATAATCGTTTCCAAAGCGGCAGTTAAGACTGCATCCGCTTGTTTCTTGGTAACACTAGCTTTTTCAGCGACGGCATCAACTAATTCACCTTTGTTCATGTCAAACTCCTGAAGGTTTACTTGAGATTCTTTACGGATGCACCCTGGTGCATCTGTACTGAAATCTTTGTTTGCGGGAATACAAAAATCATCCTTTGGGAGTATTTTTACTCAAAACGGCTGTACATCCCATCGGCTCGACTTTTCAATGAATCATTCTAAGGCGTTGTAGCCTGATGTGGATAGATGAAACCATTAATTTATATAGATTTCAGGATTTTTTGTCATTTTAGAGTACTTGTTTCACTAAAAACCACCCCAAAAGTAGGAAAAAATACCTAGTGAAAATTGCGATCGCAAGGAAAACATGGGAGTGGGGAGTTATCGGATGGTCAGCATTTGTTGGGATTAATTACCGATGTTGAAGAATTATTGCTGATATTAACGAATTTTTATGAAATAAGTTTGACTCTTTGAAAGCGATCGCAGCTAGACTGGAGGGCAGGAAATCTAGTTCCCTCCCGATACTGCGTAGGTTTTGGTGCATAGTCATCAGAGATCCCCCTTAGTCCCCCTTAAAAAGGGGGAAAATAAGGCATTTTTAGCCCCCCTTTTTAAGGGGCGTTGGGGGGATCGACTCAAAACCTACGCAGTATTGAGTTCCCTCCCTTTTAAGTAGTAAACAAAATTAATTACACAATGTCATTGCGAATGGAGCGTACTCCTTCGGGGAAGTAAGCTACACGGTAGCGTCTCCAAGAGTTGCGAAATGAAGCATAAGTCCTTCGGACACGCTTCGCGAACGCGGGGGCTGGGATTGCTTCTCTTTGCTCGCAATGACTGTAATTAATTCTGCATGGTTACTTATAACTACGGTGTACACACAAGTCGAAAAATCCTCTACAGTGAAACCGTCACACTCACCCATATCCCGCCCTGAACTGAAGTTCAGGGCTGATAGCGAAACTCCACTGAAAGTGGAGTGAATTAATTATTTAGTCCACTTTCAGTGGACTTGGGCTATGAGACTCGGAATTCATTCCGAGGCGGGATAGAAACACAGTGCGACGAGATTCATTAATAAAGAAAGATATGGCTGCGGCAAGACTTGTGTGTACACCGTAGCCGACACAGAGAGGGACAGACTTGAACTAAAGTTCAAAGCAGGGAGAGGTTCGAGGATTTGAGCCAGAAGTAACTCACCTATTCATCATCTTTATTACCGACTAGGAAGCTTCAACCCCCGACGCTCAAGGATTTGCCGCACTTCTGGGCTGGGATTGTAGTTATAGCCGTATGAGGAGTTTTCGGAGTCATCCATAATTTGAGGTGTGAGCAATACAATCACCTCATTGCGCTGGTTGGATCTGTTTGTACTTCTAAACAGCGCACCAATCAGAGGAAGATCGCCCAAAATAGGAATCTTGGAGACATCTGTCCGGTCTTGATCTTGAATAATTCCTGAAAGAACAAGTGTTTGACCATCTCGTAAGCGAATTAAGCCAGAAGTAAGGGAGCGCTGAGACACTAAAGTAATAGTTCCATTTCCTGTATTTGTTGTGCTTGAAGGAGCGCTGACAGTAGGAGCAACAGATAAAGAAACGAAACCATTATCGTCAATCCGCTCAATTTTCACACTCACGGTTAAGCCAACGTTTTGTTTCTCAATTGTTTGTTCTGTTCTTGAACCACCAGAAGTATCCGTTGTTTGGAGGGTTATATTTCCCACTACTTCTTGAGTCAGGTTGATCAGAGCCTGTTGACCTTCTTGCACAATTAAGGTTGGGTCAGTCAAAATCTTGGCATTGCCAGTTGTCACCTGAGCCTGCAAGCTAGTGAGAAGAGACTTGGTGAACTTGTATGGAGGATTCAAAGCAGCTCTTGGATCTAGAATTGTTGGTGTACTATTAACACTACTTCTTACTTCAGTACTAGTAGGTGTTCTGGCACCACCAAAATTGAGAGTTGCTATACCACCATCATTTGAAAAGTAGTTGTTACCAACCCCAAAAGCAAAGCTAGTGTTGTAGTTCTGAGCGTTATTGAGGTTAACATCAATAATCTTGACGTTAACTACAACTTGACGACGGCGGATATCAAGCTGAGTTAATTGAGCCATCGCCATTTCAACTAGGCGGGGAGGGCCAATTAAGGTTAGAGAATTAGTCCGCTCGTCTCCTAATGCCTGTAAACCTCTCAGTAATGGACTAGAGTCTTTGAAGTCAACGCGTTGAGTTTCAACTTTAGTTTCTGTCGTCGTCTGAGTCTGGGTGATGGGAGTAGCCGCACTACCCACAGCTACAGCATTAACACTGGTGACTTGTCGTTCTCGGCTGACAGCACTTTCTGCTCCCAAGCCGACCAAAAAATTCAGGGCGACTCCCACTGTTACCTGATTAAGTCGCAGGTTACGCATAACCATGTCACGAGTCGAATTAGGTAGTTTAGGCCCGACAAAAACTGTGCGATTACTGCGGTTAGCCTCTAAACCACTTAGGCGCAAGACGTAGTTAAACACATCTTGCACTGGCTCATTTTCTATATCTAGGGAGATTGTTTGAGAAACTACTGGTGCATTAGCACCACCACCCTGCTGACCTCCATCACCTCCGATATAAGCCAGGTTCAAATTAGCAGCACGGGCAAGCAATGATAAAACCTCACGCACTGGCGCATCTCGTAGGACTAAACGGGGTACACGTTCCTGAGTTCCTAAGTCAATGGTGCTAGGAGAAGCATCAGTGGCGGAAATAGCAATATCTCCCACCGGTGGAGCGACGGCCCTGGGTAAGAAAGGTGGAGCCTGACTCAGAGGTTGACCTGGCCCAGCAGCTTGTGCCGGTTGTCCGTCAATGGTGACTTGTGGGTTGGGAACTAAAACATCTGGCTTTTTACCAGTTTGGATTGGGATAGAAGTAGGCGGTGTTGTGGATGTTGGCGCTGATGGCGTTGTTGGTGCTGATGCTATCGTGCCAGCAGTTGGGCTAAAGCTGAGTGTAATTCCATTTTGCGATCGCACCACAGGTTGACTGCTAGGTACGTTGCTGCTACCAGTTACCGTTACCCGAATGCTGTTGGCATCAAGCTGACTAACCTCGACAGATGCAATTCCTGGGGCTGGGCTATCTTGACGAAAGGTATTACCTTGTGGTAATCGTAATTGAGTATTGATAATATCTGCAACTAAAGCTTTACCTCTTTGTGTCGTGAAAACTTGGGGGCGTGACCCTGAAGAAGTTTTCAAGGCAACACTAACTCCACCATTAACTGGCTTTAACTGGACATCAGTAACCTGACTAATTTGTGCCAAAACTGGTTGAGATGCCAGAAATGCAAAAGCGGCAGTACCTAATATAAAACTATTACCGTGAAGCTGTTTCACAGTTCATTCCTCACCTAATAAAACCTTGTTTACAAACAATTGTGAATAGTTAAATCGACGGTTATGAACCGCACACCAGTTGCTTCTCCTTAGCGCTAGCCTCTCCCTTTGAGAGAAGGGGAGACGCTGTGCTAACAAGTCGGCAGAGCCGCCTACCGCCTAACGCACTGGCTCGTCTACACAAGGCTTAAACCACCGGCATCGGTTCAAAGCCTCAATATTTCCTTAGTCCGTGGAGGCGGACTTTGCTTGTGTAGCCGCGAATTCCATTCGCCCTGGCTATTGCCCTTACTCTTCACTATTACTTTTTCGGAGCATTTTTAGCTGCTGCGGCTATTTCTTCTGGACTAAGTGGCATCAATACCTGTAACTGGAATGATGTATTAATCGCTGCTGGGCCTAACTGTACAGGCGTTTTATCTAATGGGGATCTTGACTCTACCGGAGCCAAACTTGATTGATAATCTTTAACTATTAACAAAGGCTGTAAACGCTCAATGTTACGAATTATCGATTGTGTTTGCTCATAAGTTCCTGTAATATCAGCATTGATACTACTGCGTTCTAACTTACCGTCAACCTGTAGTCCTAGACTCCCATCAGTAATGGGTTCTGGTTTTTGAGAAACTGGCACAAATCTCTTCAGTTTGGCTCTGACTGTATTAATAGAAGTTTGAGTATTTCCAGACTCAATCAAGCGGTTCAAATCTAACAGCAATGTATCTAAGGTTTTTTCGTTAGCGAATAAACCTAGAACTTGTATTTTTTGCTGTTTTGCCTGTGCTAGCTCTTCTTTAACTTTGTCAATCTGTTTGATATTGGCTTTTTTTTGCTGAATTTGCCCTTGCAATTCCGAGCTTTTTGCTTGCTGTTGCTGATAGCTTTCTAAGGCTGGCATCAGCAGGTTTAACAAAATATAACCTGCTGCCCCTAAACCAACTACCCCCACCAAGATGCCAATGATTGTTGGTGTAAAGGCAATGCCAAACACCACGGGGTGGGCTGGTGTTTCGGCATTGAATTCCCCACCTTGTTCGGCAAAATTTAAATCATCACTCAGCGTCATTTTGAAATGACTCCTGTTTGTTGCATATTACGAATTCGAGTCACTAACCCCACTGTGCCTTTTTTCTCCAACTCCCGGATTAATTCGGAAGCTGGAACATCGCTCATAGTCGATTGAATAGTGTATTTAACTACTTGGGGCGGCTTAATTGTTACACCATTAGTAGGACTAGTGGGTTGACCTGTACCTGGTGGTAAGGGAGCATCTACTAATGTTGCCGTTATAATTCTGCTTTCTGTAGGCTTCAAGAACTGAGACTGTTGTAAACTCAGTAAGAAATCATTAACATCGTTAAAAGAACGAGCCAATCCAGTAATTTCTAACCCTCCGGCGGGATTGTTTGGGGGTTGCCCTGGCGCTGCCGCAACGGGTGGCATTTGTTTAATGGTATCAATTTGCACTGCGGTGGGAATGCGATCGCGCAAATCTTGCAACATCGCTGACCAAGGTCGAATCTGATCAAATACAGTGACTAAAGCTTGGGTTTCCCCTTTAACTGCCTTCGTCTCGTCTTTGATTTTGTTCAGATTTCCTATTTCTGTATCTAACCTTTTGCTTTCCTGATCTAGCTGTGCTATCTGACCATCTAATTCAACAATCTTCCCTTGTAACAGCCACCAACTAACTCCTAATAAAGCTGGAAGACCTACACCTAGTGCAACTCCCACATACACTGGTGTGAAATTTCCTGTAGGCAGCTTTAGGGATATTCCTCCCTGTTTCTCAGGCTTTTTTTGGTATGCTGGACGGTCTTTAAGAAAGTTAACATCTAAACTGTACATTTTCTCACACCAACTAGGAATAAATATTATGGTTTGAGAATTCTCAAACAGTGAACTGTCAAAACAGACAACTCAAAATTTCAAATCCAAAATCTAAAATTGCTATTACACCTCCCGCATTCCTAAACCAAGTACAATGGCCAAGCCAGAGCGTTGTACCTGTGGATATTTATCAGTGTCAACTTCTAAGGCTAAAGACCCGATTGGATCTATTTGGGTGGTTGGCAAGCTCAATCTTTGAGTAAAAAATTCATCTAGCTGCTGAAGTCCACCTCCCGGGCCAGCTAATAAAATCTGCGCTATCTCCAAATTTTCACTTTGATTCAGATAAAAATCGATGGAACGACGCAGTTCGTCTGTTAGTTCTCCCAATACTCTTAAGATGGCTGCCATACCAGGATCGATTTCGGTAACACCGGTTTTCCCACCATCTAGGGTAGTTGAGGGAATAATCATTCCGTGTAACAGTTCCATATCTCGTGATGTAGGTAAACTCATTGCCCTTGCTAAGGCAGTTTGCATTTGATAAGTTCCGATGGGGACTGTACGGGAAAATTGCGGTACTCCATTAACGATGATGGCGATTTCCGTACTATCGAACTCGATATCAACTAGTACTGCTGCTTCTTGCGGGCCAAATTGTCGCAGTTGTTCGCGAATAGTCCGAAGTAGAGCAAAACTGTTAATTTCTAAAACATCAATTTGTAATCCTGCTTGCTCGAATGTACTGATATATGTATCCGTTATCTCCTTGCGGGTGGCTACTAAGAGTACGTGTACTTTTTCAATGCCATCCTCATCTTGAAAGTACCCAAGTTTCTGATAATCTACATCAGCCTCTTCACGAGGATAGGGTAAATATAAACCTGCTTCATGGTTGAGTACCATTTCTCGCAGTTCTTTGTCATCTAACTCTGCTGGTACTGGTATGATCCGAACGATGGAATCTCGCCCTGGTACACCAGTGGCCACACGAGAAGTTTTGATTTTGCTTTCAGCTAGCGCTTGCTGGATTAATTGCGCCATCGCTGCGGGGTCGGTGATTTGACCATCGGTAACTACTCCTTCTGGAACCGCTATCGATGTAAAGGTTTCTAATTTCAAGCCTTGACGGTGCTTGCGTAGCTGAACTACATTTACTCGTTCGGGAGCAAGTTCAATGCCGACCCCTTTATTTGATTTGCCAAACAGACTATTGAAGCTTTTTACCACAGTTGTGCCCGCTGGACTGCTAAATTGAAAATTTAAATTTGTTGTGGTAAGGACGTAATATATTACGTCTTTACGGGTAATTTATTTAGCCTATAATTTCGACAATTCTGCATAAGCTTTTCACACTGATCAAGCGTAAAAATACTGGAAACATGATTCAATTGCGAAAATTCAAACAACTTATTGCTTTTATACTGCTTGGCTTATTAACCAGTTGGGTTGTAAGTTGCAGCACAGGTAATGTCGGTACAGGTACAAAACAGGCTACTTCAGGAGGAGGGACTATTGAGTTTTGGACAATGCAACTCCAACCTCAATTTACCGACTACTTCAAAAGCCTAATTGCAAATTTTGAATCACAAAATCCAGGTATAAAGATTAACTGGGTTGATATACCTTGGGCGGCGATGGAGAACAAAATTTTAACAGCTGTCTCAGCAAAAACGCCACCTGATGTAGTTAACCTCAATCCGGGTTTTGCTTCTCAACTTGCAGGGCGAAATGCCTGGTTAGATTTAGATACAAAAGTCTCAAAAGATGTACGTTCCTCCTATCTGCCAAATATTTGGGAATCTTCTACGCTTAATGGCAAGAGTTTTGGAATTCCTTGGTATCTCACCACACGGCTAACCATTTATAACACTGATTTATTAAAACAGGCAGGTATCAATAAAGTCCCCGCAACCTACGCAGAATTGGCACAAGTAGCCCAACAAATTAAAGATAAGACAGGGAAATATGCTTTTTTTGTGACGTTTGTACCGCAAGATTCCGGTGAGGTGCTGGAATCTTTCGTGCAAATGGGAGTTACTCTCATAGATGCTGATGGAAAAGCAGCGTTTAATTCAGCACCAGGGAAAGCAGCATTTCAGTATTGGGTAGACTTATATAAAAAAGGATTGCTTCCCAAAGAGGCTTTGACCCAAGGACATCGCCATGCGATCGATTTATATCAATCTGGAGAAACTGCGCTTTTAGCTTCTGGGCCAGAGTTTCTGAAAACGATCGCTAATAATGCCCCAAAAATCGCTCAAGCGACAGGAATAGCCCCTCAACTCACTGGTGTCACTGGTAAAAAAAATGTCGCTGTGATGAATATAGTTATTCCTCGTGACACGAAACAACCAGATAGCGCTGTGAAGTTTGCTTTATTTGTCACCAATGACGAAAATCAGTTAGCCTTCGCTAAAGCTGCAAATGTCCTACCTTCTACACTCAAAGCGCTATCTGATAGTTACTTTAAAAATGTTCCAGCTAATGCTTCAATAATAGAAAAAGCGCGAGTTATGAGTGCGAAAGAACTAGAACACGCACAAATATTAACCCCTAATTTGAAGGATTTCAACAAACTGCAAAAAGCAATTTACGAGAACTTGCAAGCAGCAATGTTAGGAGAGAAGACTGTAGATAAAGCTGTAGAGGATGCGGCACAAGAGTGGAATCAGAGATAGATTTTGGAATTGGGCATTGGGAATTGGTTATTCCTGATCTCCCTTGTCTCCCTCATCCCCACTCCCCATTTGTAAAAAATCGCCTACTAAATAAAGGGAACCACACAAAACGATTAAATCGTCTGTGGTTGAGGTTGCGGTTTCTAATGCTGTGAATAAATCGGGATGGATTTGGCGATCGCTTAATTCGGGACAGAGGCTATAAGCTAGGTTTGCTAATTCCTGTAGATCGGCAGAAGTTCTACCAGGCCAAGATTCTACTGGGATTGGGACTAAGAAAAGGCGATCGCCTGGGCGCAGCAGGGCAGCAAAAATATCACCATGATCTTTGTCGGAAAACATTCCCATAACCCAGTTGATGGGCTTGTGGTTAACTGCGTCCAAACTATCAACATACTGACGAAGAACTTCGGCGGCGGCTGTATTATGAGCGCCATCAAGTAATAATTTATGGTTATTCCAGGTAGTCCATTGCATCCGCCCTGGCCATTTAGTTTTTGCCATGCCGTTAATTATGGCTTCTTCAGAAATCTGCCAACCTGTTTGTTGGAGAATTTCTAAAGCTGCTATTGCCAAAGCTGAATTTGCTAATTGAACTTGTCCCGCTAAGGGCAAAGGATATTTAATTGATTTTGAATTTTCAGTTATTTCATACTCTGCCCATCCTGTAGCGATTTGACGGGCGGGTTGAGGCGTAAAAATTGGGCATTTTAATTCTAAAGCACGCGATCGCACAACTTCTTCTGCATCCGACGGCAATCTTCCAACCACAACGGGACATCCAGGTTTGAGAATACCTGCTTTTTCTCTAGCAATGTCCGCGACAGTAGGGCCAAGTTGCTGCCAATGTTCTCGACTGATAGAAGTGATAATTGTAACTAAAGGTTCTAAGCAAACATTGGTAGCATCTAAGCGTCCTCCTAGTCCCACTTCTACCACAGCCACATCAACTTGTTGCTGGGCAAAATATAACCAAGCAGCCGCCGTAATTACTTCAAACTGAGTTGCTGATTCTTGATCGGGGCGAATTACTGTTTGGACTTTTTCTAATAATTGGCTCAATTCCTCAGAGGAAATTGGCTGTTCATTCAGACAAATACGTTCCGTCCAATCAACTAAATGGGGCGAAGTGTAGCGTCCTGTATGATAACCAGCTTCAGTGAGTACGGAGGAAAGATAGGCACAAACCGAACCTTTACCATTAGTGCCAGCAATATGAATCACCGGGACTTGGTAATGGGGATTGCCGAGATTTGCCAATAGATTGACAATGCGATCGAGTCCCAGATGGACACCAAAGCGTTGCAGGGGTTGTATTACAGAATCGATATCCAAGGAGTGCGGAATGGGGGATGAGGGAGCAGGGGAGGCAGGGGAAGAAGCAAGGGAGCAGGGACAAGGGAGGAGAGTTTTCCCTCTGCCCCCCGCACCCTGCCCCTCTGCCTCTTTCCCATGCCCCATACCCCATTAATGAATTTAAGCTTCTCTGTCCAAAAAGCCTTGAATTTGTCTTAAAGCCGCAGCGCCAATATTAAAAACAGCCCAGCTAGCGGCAATGGCAACTGGTGCTAAAACGATCGCTATACGGAAATCGATAGAATCCATATCTAAGAACCCCTCTTTTAAGTAGAAATTAAAGTTTTATCAACAGCTCTCATTTTTATTTTTAGCTGAAGTGAGCAATTTTTCCCAAACTATATGTAAAGAATCTGTGAACTACCCCGCCGTAAGACGGACGTAGCTCTCCCAATTCATCGGCAATAGCCTCCAGAACTGCGTAGTTCTATTGGTCTTACATTCCCTCCTCTTGTCAGGAGTCCTGGTTCCCAAGACCCAAATTTTTTTCTTGTAACACTTACCTATATAGCTTGGTTTTCGCTTACGGCATTGGTGGCCAAGACCCAATAATTTTATCAGAAAATTTTGGCCCTTCGTCATCCAGTATTTATTTTTGCTTCCCGCTTAAAAACAATACTGGATGCAATCCTCACCCCCCGCTCACAATCCCCACCTTATGAGTACATTGAAGGTGGGGACTTCCGCGACAAGTTAAATTATTGGGAATTAATTATTTCTCCCTTCTCTCCCTCATCCCCCTCATCCTCCCCACTCCCCACTCCCTAAGACTTCCTAAACCCTATATCAGTACCTTTACCAGCATGAACTAAGGCTAACTTTTGGTAACGTTTAGCGTGTTCAATCAGTTCTGCGGCTTCAATATCTGTTACTTGGCGTAACACTTTGCCAGGAATGCCCACAACTAGGGACTGAGGTGGTACATCCTTGGTTACGACTGCACCAGCACCGATAATGCTACCAGCGCCCACTCGTACCCCGTCTAAAATCACCGCGCCAATACCAATCAAACTTCCCCGCTCAATGTAAGCGGAATGTACTACAGCGCGATGCCCTACGGTAATATAATCTTCTAAAATTGTGGGAAAACCAGGATCGCCATGTAAAATTGCACCATCCTGAATATTTGTACATTCGCCAATTTCAATTCGTTCAACATCTCCTCTAACTACTGCTCCATACCAAATGCTTACCCCTGCTGCTATATTTACCGAACCCATAACAACAGCGTTGGCTGCGATAAAGGCAGCTTGAGAAAAATCAGGAGATGTCCAGTAAGAAGCGGTAGACACGATAGAATATAAATATGGTACTCAGGAATACTGGAGAAACTCCAACCTTTGAGGCTGGTTGCACAACCAGGATATCACACCGTCAAGCCTCTACGTTGAGGAATACACTAGCGAACAATGTTCCGGCTGCAACTCAGTGTCTGTGCAGCAGTGAGCAAGTAACTCTAAGTGGTGGAGCCGAAGTGTATAATCCAAACCACTAGTGCTGGTGAAGACAAAATTATGTTTGTACGCACTTCATGATGAATCCAGGTTTACAGTACCCGATGTTTGGGCCTGAAATACAGTGCCCCCATTGTCGCCAGACTATTCAGGCGCTGACACTAACAGATACCTATTTGTGTCCGCGTCATGGCGCGTTTGAAGCTAATCCTAAAAATGGTGAGTTAATCCATTTGCAATCTGGCCGTCATTGGCGGAGGTGGAATAATGAATGGTATAGACAGCATACTCATCCTGATGGTATTCGCTTTGAAATTCACGAAGCATTAGACAAGCTGTATACCCAAGGCTATCGAGCAACAAAAGTAATTATTGCTCGACGCTATCAGGAATTGATGAGTGGCTATTTAGAACGCAGTACACCTTGGCGTTCTGGACAACCAGAAGCTACTGCTGCGCGTTTGTATGGCTTACCTGTGGAATTTAGCCCCGATACCTCAGAAGATCCCTGCTGGGAAGTAATTAATTTTGACTTGGAAAAAGAACCTGGTGTCCCTGTGCGCTACCCTTATTTCAGGTTGTTTGAATAGAGTTAGGAGTTAGGAGTTAAATTCAATTCATAACTCCTAACTCCTAACTCCTAACTTTTCTTATGCACCACGCTTCTATTCGGACTGCGAATATTCATCGAGCGATCGCTTTCTACGAACATTTAGGGTTTACAATTTCGGAGCGCTTTACTACAGGCTACACCCTAGCTTGCTGGATGGAAGGGTTAGGCGGCAGAATTGAATTGATCCAAATTCCCGAACCGAAACCAGCCCCAGATGCCTTTGCTGACGAGCATTATGTGGGTTACTACCATCTCTCTTTTGATTTAACTGAGATTACACCAGATTTACCTAGTTGGTTGACAAATTTACAAGAACGTGTATTAGTCGCGGCTGAGAGTAAAACCGGAGAATTGCAACCGTTGAAGGTATTATTAGAACCAACACAACAGCAAATAGGCGATCGCATTTACGAAGTAGCTTTCATCGCCGATACTGATGGCTTACCTCTGGAATTCATTCGGGTTTTAACAAAACTCCCATAATTTAGCTATTCTTAGAAAATTTGTTGCTAATATAATTGTCTTTCTATACTGTTGCTGAGGCAACAAATTTTTTTGCCAGATTCAACTATCAAGATATGCTGATAACTCCTAAAAATGGGATAACTTAAGTACCTCACTCAACTGAGAAAGGATTTGTTCCCTGCACCAGGGGCGGGACATGAACCAAAATAATCTAAAATCTAAAATCTAAAATCTAAAATTGATCCGGTCAACCTTGCTAAGAAAAAGAATAATGCCTTCAACACTGACAGAAAATGTCCGTAAGACAGTGCTGGAAAATGGTCTAACTGTTCTGACAAAGGAAGTACATACTGCGCCAGTGGTGACGGTGCAGGTGTGGTACAAGGTTGGCTCGCGTAATGAAGAGCCGGGCGTGAATGGCATTGCCCACCAGTTGGAACACATGATGTTTAAAGGTACTCTAAATCGTCCGATTCAATTTGGGCGTTTATTTAGTGCTTTAGGTAGTGATTCCAATGCTTTCACTAGCTACGACCAAACAGCATATTACGGTACTGTAGAACGAAACAAGCTGAAAGCGCTTTTAGTGCTAGAAGCAGACAGAATGCAAAATTCCCAAATCGAGCCAGAACAACTGGCAAGTGAAAAGCGGGTAGTAATTTCCGAGTTGCAGGGTTACGAAAATAGTCCAGAATATCGCCTCAACCGCGCCGTCATGCAAGCAGCATTTCCCAATCATGCTTATGGATTACCTGTCGGTGGTACTAAAGCTGATGTCGAAAAATTTGAACTTGAGCAGGTACAGAAATATTACCGCAATTTTTACACTCCTGATAATGCCGTCTTAGTAGTTGTTGGAGATTTTCAAACCGCAAATACTCTGGAAACAATTAAAGAAGTATTTGGCAAACTACCCAGGAGGCAGGGGGCAGGGGGCAGGGGGCAGGGGGCAGGAGTTATTTCTTCCTCATCTCCATCACTCAGCACTCCCATCGTATTGCGAGAACCGGGAGCAGGGCGACTATTACAAGTTGTGTATCCGCTACCAGATGCAAATCACCCAGATGTGCCGGCGCTGGATGTGATGGATTACATCTTGACAGAGGGACGGAATTCTAGACTTTATCAGGTATTAGTGGAATCAGGTTTAGCTAGTGAAGTTACAGCATCCGTTACCAGTTTGCGAGAGTCTGGCTGGTATGAGGTGTTGGTAACGGCTGGATATAAACAAGATTTGAAAAAAATTGATTCAGTGTTGAGTAGCGCGATCGCTAATGTAGCAGAAAAAGGCGTGACAACTGAGGAAGTAGAACGAGGCAAAACCCAATTAATCGCAGATGTAATTTTGAGTAACCGTGATATCACCTCTCAAGCAATGCGCTTGGGTAATGATGAGACAACTGCTGGTGATTATAGCTACACAGACCGCTATTTGGCAGCCGTCCGTCTGGTGAAGCCGATGGATGTTGTAGCTGTTATTAACCAATACCTCACAAAAGAAACCCGGACAGTAGGCTTTTTTGAACCAAACCAAAAGCAGGTAACAGGGATTGGTGAAAAACCAGACTCAACCCAAACTACAGAAAATTTCTCTCCTGGTGTACCTGTGCTTCCTTCTGAGGTGATGAAGTACTTACCACCTGTAGATTTAGCTACAGATGCCATTGCCCAAGTTTTACCACAGGAATT
Source organism: Nostoc sp. KVJ3 (assembly GCF_026127265.1). Lineage (GTDB taxonomy): Bacteria > Cyanobacteriota > Cyanobacteriia > Cyanobacteriales > Nostocaceae > Nostoc. The sequence goes on along the minus strand of NZ_WWFG01000001.1, from coordinate 2,902,713 downwards.
TAAACTTACTAACGGACTACGGATATTACTGTTACCAGATAATAGTACTCCCACCGTTACCCTGAGCGGTTATATTCAAGCTGGGACAGAATTTGACCCAGATAATCAAGCGGGATTGGCTGCTTTTGTGGCAGAGAATTTGTTAAGTGGTACTGAGAAAAATAATGTATTAACTATTGCTAAGAATTTAGCAGAACGAGGGGCGAGTCTAAACTTTGAAGTCCATCGTGAAGGCGTACATATCGAGGGTGATAGTTTAGCGGGGGATTTGCCGATAATTCTGGAGATATTGGCAGATGTTGTTAAAAATAGTACCTTTCCCGCAAAAGAATTGGAATTGCATCGCCAACAAACTTTAACTGATTTGCAACTGGAATTAGATGAGCCATCAGAAGTAGCTAGAAGAATATTTGTGCAGTCAATTTACCCAAAAAAACATCCCCTACATACTTTTCCTACAGAGGAGAGTTTACAAAGAATTCAGCGCCAGGATGTAGTTAATTTCAAAGCTAAACATTATCGTCCAGATACGACAGTGTTAGCACTGGTGGGAGATTTTGATCTAGACAAAGTGCGATCGCTCATTCAAAATGATTTTGGTAACTGGGAAGTTAGCGGCCAAGCACCCACATTAAAATATCCTCCGGTGTCAATGCCAAAGAAAATAGTCAGTGTCAACCCAGTGTTACCAGGTAAAGCCCAAGCAGTGACATATATGGGTTACACAGGTATTAACCGTTACGATCCTCGTTTTCATGCAGCCTTAGTATTGAACCAGATTTTGGGAGGCGATACCTTATCTAGTAGACTAGGTGCAGAAGTGCGCGATCGCCAAGGTTTGAGTTATGGAATTTATAGCTACTTTCAAGCTGGGAAGAATGTAGGCACATTTTTGATAGAAATGCAAACAAGTCCTGAAGATAGCAGTAAAGCGATCGCTAATATTCGTCAAATATTACGGCAAATCCATCAACAAGGTGTCACCGCCCTAGAAGTAGAAACAGCTAAACGCACTCTCATCAGCAACTACAACGTTTCTCTGTCCAACCCAGAAGAGTTAACAGATAGAATTCTGATGAATGAGGTGTATGGACTAGATAAAGTAGAATTGCACTCCTTTACAGACAAAATCCAGAAAGTCACCTTTGAGCAAGTTAATCAAGCGGCTCGTGAATTACTCCACTCAGATCAAATCGTAGTCGTTACTGCTGGGCCATCTGTGTTAGCAGAGAAAAGCATTCGGTAGAGATGGACACTGGACATGGATAATAAAGTAAGGGGTTTTTCCCGCTACCCATACCCATTTCAATGTAGAGACGTGTCTCTACAAGAGTTTCAGGTAAGGCATAATTAATTATTCCTGTTCATCAGCATTGTCTTTTAAGAACTACCGATGAAAATTTACAACCATTTATACCAAATTGTAATTAAATCTCTTCCTTTCTCAACTCCTGCTTGGCTACAAATATTACGGCGAAAGTACGTGATATTAACGTTGCTTCTCAGCCTAAATTTCATCACTGCGACTCCAGCAATGGCGGCGAATAAGTCTTTTGATTTCCTCAAGCAACCAGCCACAGAAATTACAATTAGCTTGGGTAATTCAGCGAACGAACTCAAGTTTGAGCCAAATCATTTGGAATTCGAGGCTGGCAAACGCTATCAACTCCGGCTTACCAATCCCAGCCAACTGAAGCACTATTTTACTGCTAAAGATTTTGCTGATGGCATCTGGACACAAAAAGTTGAAGCCGGAAAAGTGGAAATTAAAGGAGCTATTTCCGAATTGGAACTTAAGCCTAATGCTGAGGCAGAATGGATATTTGTACCTCTAAAATCCGGGACTTATGGCTTACGTTGTTCAATATCAGGACATACAGAAGCAGGGATGACTGGGGAAATTATCATCAAGAATTAAAAATTATTTAACTCAGTATTTGGCAGCGATCTAATATTTTAATTAAAAATATTGAGCTAAATACTATAGTGTGCAGCGTGCGAAAAATAAGTTAGAGCAATTTCGATTAAAAATATCAAGAGGAGGTGAATGTGTTATTATATATACATTGATAGATGAAGCGGCTAAACTGTAAAAATCCCTATCAGGGATTAAAATAACTTAAATTATAGATATTATTTCTCAAGTAATCTAGAGAAAGAGTTGATACTTTAACGGCAAATCCACCAGTAATTATTAATTTCCTATGAACATTTTCAGTAACTTACTTTCTCAAACAACTCAACCGACAACATCCAAAAAAAAAGGACGAGGAATTGAAATTAAATCGTCGCGTGAAATTGAAATTATGCGACAGGCATCAGCAATTGTGGCAACTGTCCTAAAAGAAATTTCCGAGCTAGTCAAGCCAGGAATGACAACAGCTGATTTGGATGCTCATGCAGAAAAACGTATCCGTGAAATGGGTGCAACACCAAGTTTTAAAGGATATCATGGTTTTCCTGGTTCTATCTGCTCTAGTATTAATAATGAAGCAGTACATGGCATTCCTAGTCCCAAGAAAATTATTCGGGTGGGAGATGTATTAAAAGTAGATACTGGCGCTTATTATCAAGGCTTTCATGGTGATTCTTGTATTTCAATTGCTGTCGGTGAAGTAACCCAAGAAGCTGCTAAATTAATTCGCGTAGCCGAAGAAGCTTTATTTAAAGGCATTGAACAAGTAAAGGCTGGTGTATACTTACTTGACTTAGCTGGAGCAATTGAAGACCATGTAAAAGCTAACGGCTTTAGTATAGTCGAAGAATTCACTGGTCACGGTGTTGGTCGTAACTTGCACGAAGAACCTTCAGTATTCAACTACCGTACCCGCGAAATGCCAAATGTTAAACTCCGTGCAGGGATGACGCTAGCAATTGAGCCAATTTTAAATGCCGGTTCTAGACATACCCGCACATTATCTGACAGATGGACAGCAGTTACCGTAGATAATTCTTTGTCGGCTCAATTTGAGCATACAGTGTTGGTGACGGAAACTGGTTATGAGATTTTGACTGACCGTTCTAAGGTGTAATTGCAATAAATTATCCGTAAAAATTCGCGGTGTCCAGATCCCCGACTTCTTAAAGAAGTCGGGGATCTAATTTAGGGTTATTATATTTGACTGGTAGCCGCATAATTAGTTTTATAAATAGGAAGCATCTCTTTAGCTTGAACAGAGACAAATGTCCTCTCTGGAATCGCTTCTAATAAATCGATTGCTTGTTTCCATTTATCCTTTGCTTGCTGCCGAATTAGTAGCGAATGTGGTGAATATTTAACAAATAAATTAGCTTCTATTGCTAGTTTTTGGGCTGATTCTAGGTTTCCTAAAGCTTTCTTTTCAATTAATACTCTTTGACTAATAGATTTATAGTTAATCTGATAGTAAGCTAATTTAATCTTTGCTTGACTATAAACTGATGCTTGATTAGGAATACTATCTAACAAGATTATTGCTTGATACCATTTGTTTTGTGCTTGTTGCCAAACTTTTAGAGAATGCGGTGGATTTTGAACCAGAAAAGCAGCCTCCATACCGAGTTTTTGAGCAGATTTAAAATTAGCGATCGCTTCGTCAACATCTGGAACGATCGCACTCCCTTCTTGAGTTAAACTTAGACTCATCTGCTGCGTTTGGAGACTTTGCTCTCTAAGTTTCCAACCACCAAAACCCAAGATTAACAAACTTGATGCTACAATCAAAGCCGAACGGACTATTTTTGGTGTCGAAAATTTTGGTAATGTCTCTATATACTGGCTGTTAATTGATTTTTTATTACTTTTTTCTTCAATCTTTTTTAGGGCTTCTTCTGCCTGTTCTCTTAAAGTCTCACTCTGAAGAATTAAAGCAGCAATTTGTTCTTTAAAATAATCACAATCATTCAGAATATCAGTCAACTCTTGAATTTTACCATCACTCGATATAATTAATTCGTGGTCATCATCTAACCACTCTAAAGCAAAGCCAGATTTACCACAGAAAGCAGACACCCCTAATAAAATATTTAATAAGCTACGACTATTTTTAATAGTCTCAAAAATATAATTTAACTTCTCTTGCAATTGTAATAAGTCCTTAGAGCAATTGCTAATTTTTTCAATTTGATGTTCTAAAACATAAGAGCTTTTACAGACTATATTATTTCTTAAATTTTCAGCAATTACCTGAAATTGTGCAGATAAACTGGGATAATTAATATTAGAATCTAGTTGATTTACTAAATGGTCGTCACTGAGAATATCAGCAGCGATTGCTTGCAAAAAATAACCCCATTCAATCCATTCATCGATTTTTGATTTTAAATCAATTAATGAAACTTTAGTTTTTGGATTACCAAAATTTCCTGCGATCGCTGGCTCTGTTAATCCAACATTAGCTACATTGGAGAGTCGAGGAAGTGTAGCGATCGCCGAACTTTTGATATTATCAAATCTCAATTCTTGAACAATTAATTTATTAATATTTCGTAGTTGTTCTTGAGCATTATTGATCGGGATAATTTGTTCCATGATTTCATTAGAATTGCCAATATTCAGTTTGAGACTCTGAATTAATGTTGGCAACTCACTAACAAGTATTTCTAAATTAGCCATAAATACCCTTTGGGGATTTGTCGAAAGTTTATGCAAAACAATTAAAATGGCTTAAGTAAGAACATAACTACACATCTGAGCATCCTAGTTGAGTGACAAATCTTAGGAGCTATAAAACGTATAATTCCCGTAAATCCTGCTAAAGTAACAATTTCAGTTTAAAAATCCCAGAGAAAGACAAAATTACCCATTCACTAACCTATGAATGAAGTTGATTTAGCATTTACCCCAGCACTAGAGTTGGCGCAATTAATTCGTCGCCGCGAAGTATCACCCCTAGAGTTGGTGGAAATATATTTAGAACGGATTGGACAGTTGAATCCCCAATTAGGAAGTTATTTTACGGTGACGGCAGAATTAGCGAAGGCAGATGCCAAAGCCAAAACAGAATTATTGACAACTACCTCAGAATTACCGCCATTTTTTGGTGTGCCAATTTCCATTAAAGATTTGAATGCTGTAGCTGGTGTTACCTGTACTTACGGAAATCCGGCATTACTGAACAATATCCCTAACTATGATGATGGTGTTGTCACAAGGATTAAGCAAGCTGGATTTACCATTCTCGGTAAAACAGCCACTTCCGAGTTAGGTTCATTTCCATACAGTGAGCCTACGGGTTTTCCTCCAGCTAGAAATCCGTGGAATTTAGAATACACCCCAGGCGGTTCCAGTGGTGGCGCAGCGGCGGCAGTAGCAGCAGGATTGTGTGCGATCGCTCAAGGTTCAGATGGCGGTGGTTCAATTCGTGGCCCTGCGGCTTGTTGTGGTTTGGTAGGAATCAAACCATCCAGAGGTAGGGTGAGTAAAGCACCCGTAGGCGAACGCCTCGCCGGAATTGCCGTCAACGGCCCCATCGCCCGCACTGTTGCTGATGCTGCTGCCCTTTTGGATGCCATCAGTGGCTATGTTACAGGCGATCCTTACTGGTTGCCCGATCCTGAACCCTCATTTCTCGCCGCCACTCAGACAAAACTTGGTACTTTACGAATTGCCTTTGACACTAGCATTTCTCCTTTAGGAGAAGCTGATGCCAACTGTCAGCAAGGTGTCCACCAAACAGTTCAGTTATTAGAACAACTTGGCCACCAAGTTGAACAGAAATCCCCAGATTTTAGCGGTTTAGTTGAACCGTTTCAAATTGTTTGGCAAGCTGGGGTTGCGGCGGCGGGACTTCCGGTTGAAGCCTTGCAGCCCTTGAATCGCTGGTTATTTGCACGCACAGGTTCCGTTGCTGACTATCTCAAAGCAGTTTCCCAAATGCAGATAATTGCACGGCAGATTGTAGCGTTTTTTGATACCGTGGATGTGCTGATATTGCCAGTTTATTTACATTCACCCATCCGCGTGGGGGAATGGGCTTCGCTGAGTCCAGAAGAAACATTCCAGAATATTATTGAGTGGGTTGCCCCTTGCCCACCTGCAAATGCAACTGGACAACCTGCGATCGCAATTCCTGTAGGTTTTGATCGTCAGGGTTTACCCATGAGTGTACAGCTAATTGGTAAACCTGCGGCTGAAGCTACACTCATCAGCCTAGCAGCACAATTAGAAGCGGCTAATCCTTGGATTCATCATCGTCCAGCCTTTGCAATATCAGGCTATCCTATTGATCTCTGATGAATAGTACGTACAATTATACGTATACAACATTGATTTCATTGAATCGGCGTTTCCTGAAAACGCATATCCTATGTCTATTGGGAATTTTGGCAATATCTACTCAGATGAACTAATTACAGCCACTGAGCTGAATCGTCAGCCTGGGCGAGTTCTAGATAAAGCTTTAGAACGTCCAATCACAATTACTCGTAACGATCAGTCTTTTGCATTGTTACGGCGTGAGGAGGTAACTTTTCTCGTGAAGGCAGCAACACAGAGTAAAGCTGTGTTTGAGATATTAACCGTCGCTTTTTCACTGTTACTCGATCGGGAAATCGGCTTTAAACATCCTTATGGATGGCTGAGTGTATTTGAAAAAGATGATCTGCAAGAATTTATCAAGGAGTTAAGTGAGGCTTTTCAGTTAATAAATTCCTCGACTACAGCATGGGAGATAATTGAAGCAATCATCCATGAATGGCACTCAAGCGCCATAGCTGCTGCTAGTCCTGAACTAGCAGCAGCTTTTAGTGCCGAAACTGATGAAGTACCATTAACCAAACCATCTGCTTCTTGGGCCGTGTGAATTCTGATGACAGACAACCAAGAAGAAAATCTAATAGTGGAAAATGTGGAGCCACCATTCGTTAAACTGACGGCTCCAACATTATCTGAGATAGAAAACACTTGGTTAGTGGTAGCTAAAAATCGTCGGGTTAATCGAGACTGGGAAGCTTTAATGCAGCGTCATAAAGAAAACACACGTCGTTGTTACGAGGATTTATGTACTGCACCAACCACCAGACAGCCTGGGCGTGTTTTTCCCTTAAAGGGCAAACCCTACAAAGGGGTATGGGAATATGAGGTGACAAAAGGGGACAGAGTATTTTACGTTCCTGATGAAGAACAGTTGAAAGTCGTTGTCTACTATGCAGGAAAACATCCAAGTCCTGCGCCCACACCGTAAAAACCACATCCTTTACATAATGAAAATTGTATTTTTTGGTACACCACAGTTTGCTGTACCCACATTAGAAAAGTTATTGAGTCATTCCGAATTTGAGGTGTTAGGAGTTGTCACTCAACCAGATAAACGCCGGGAACGCGGAAATAAACTTACGCCTTCACCTGTAAAAGCGATCGCTACTGCTCACAATTTACCAGTATGGCAACCAGAACGGGTGAAAAAAAATACTGAAACTTTAACCCAACTCAAACAATTAAACGCAGACGTGTTTGTTGTTGTCGCTTATGGACAAATTTTATCGTCAAAAATCCTAAATATGCCAAAATTGGGCTGCATTAATGTGCATGGCTCGATTTTACCCAAATATAGAGGTGCAGCGCCGATTCAGTGGTGTTTGTATAACGGTGAGACGGAAACAGGGATTACAACCATGTTGATGGATGTAGGCATGGATACCGGGCCAATGCTACAACTAGCTACTACACCCATTGGATTACTAGATAATACTCAAGATTTAGCCTTCATACTAGCTGCGATCGGTGGGGATTTGTTGATAGAAACTCTGTTGAAGTTGGAAAATCAGGAAATTCAACCAATTCCCCAAGATAATTTAGCAGCTACTTATGCACCTCTGATTCAAAAAGAAGATTATGGTTTGGATTGGTCAAAAAGCGCGATTCAACTACACAATCAAATCAGAGGCTTTTACCCCAACTGCACCGCTACCTTTCGTGACAACCTATTAAAAATCACCGCTTCTGTTCCCCTTAGTTCTATAGGCGATGTCTGGCGACAAGCCGCTCCGCGTCTACGCAATCTTCCACCAGAATTACAAGAATTAATGCATAAATTGCCTGATTTGTCAAATTTATCAGGTAAACCGGGAGTTGTAGTGAACATTACCAAAGGAATTGGTGCGATCGTCCAAACTGGGGAAGGTTTGTTGCTGTTGCGAGAGGTTCATCTGGCTGGTAAACGTCCCCAGTCGGGATGGGATTTTGTTAACGGTACTCGCTTAACTGTGGGAGAAGTTTTTGGTACGGGTAGTTGAGGGATTGCCAATTTTAGATTTTGAATTAAATGAAAAAGCGTTCGACTGAGCGCTCACGCCGAAATCTAAAATCTAAAATTAAATGGCTTCTAACTTTTCATAAAAGCGGCAAGATTCGCAAGGGCCATCTGGGTTGACTGCACAGCGAATAATTTCTGAATGAGCATTGTAGGAACAGGTGGCATCACCAACTACCCAACGTCCACCTACCAGACTTTTCTCAGATGGTCGTTTCGCCGACTGCACATAAATGGCAATATTATGCAGACGGTAGCGCCCTGATTTCAGTTGGTATCGATGGCGGCGTTCTAAAACTGCGTAGGTTTTACCTTCAAAATCGAGATAATTTCCCGGTTGGGGTGTCCAATCAAGTTGTACTTTACCGAGAGATTCGCGCGGATGCGTCAGAATCACCTCGGTTTGTAAAGAGTCTGGCTCCATAAGCTTATGTGATTTGATTTACATTATAAAGATGGTATCGCGATCGCTATTTCTTTAGCTTACCCAATTTAGATTATAATTAATGATTAACTCTTCACGCCTCTACGGATTACGGCAACCAAAAGTCAGGTAGGACAGATTTGCCGAAGTCACGGAGAGTTTGGTTGAGCGATCGCGCCACTTGGATATGTACTTCATCCTCTTCTACAGCTAAAATCTCAGATGGCTGACCTTCACCTAAATAAGACACCACTAAATTCGCCGCCTCCAAACCAGTAACATAAGCCTTTTCTTGTGACCAAGAACCATGACGGCTTACAATCCAATCCCCACTCATAAACACATTTTCAAAACTTGTCTTCGCAGGTAACATATAACGATAGCTGCCAGGTGCAAAATGAGTCACAGCCTGATGTAGCCGAATTACACTGCTATCGATTATTTTTGCCTCCCGAAATGCTGGTACACAAGTTGCTAAATAACCCTGAACTATTGCTAAAATATCCTCATCAGTCAAATTGAGAAACTGATTGGCGTGATAAAAATCAGCCTCAATAACTGTTCCCGGCTCATCCCTATATTCATCATGTAAAGTATTCAGATCAAAAAACGTCCAACCTGTACTTGCATCGAATCCAAAGCAAGCATTAGAAGGACGAGGAATATCAATTTTGCGGTCAAACCATAGTCGTGTTGCTAAAACATCAATTGATCCTAAATTGCTCAAATTACGAAATTCTTCACGGCTTTGTAAACTAGGGCTAGTTGAGACAATTTTCTTCATCCCTGTGATGCCAACTGCAAAAATCACGGCATCTGCTTCAATTACTTCATCACCACAAACCACACCCTTGGCTCGATGATTACTATCAACGATTAAGTCTGTAACTCGGCGCTTGGGTAACACTCGCGCCCCAACTTTTTCAATCCGTTCCACCCAAGGACGAAATATTTTTTCTCCCACAGTTCCGCGACACCAAACTACATCAAAATCCGCTTGATGAGCCAGAATAAAAAAGTAAAGCATCCCTAAAGTTGCGGCGGCTGAACATTGTTCTCCAGGGGCAAACAAACCCACTAATAACATTGGTTCAAAAGCGTCGCGGTAAAGTCGTGCAGAAACATTAAAGTCTTTGAACAATTCCCGCGCAGTTACAAAGTCATAACGCCGCCAAGCATCATCAGAATTGTCAAAATCAACAACAGCGTAAAGTAAAGGCAAGGCGCTCAGACGATCAATTAGTGGCAATCGTTTAAACTGAGTATAGAGAAAAGTTCCTAGTGGAGAGGGGAGTCGCGGTAAATCTTGAAAAATCGGTGATTCAACTTCCAAACCTGCTGGCGAATATTGCGAAGAACGAGTCCAAGTAGTGAAAGGATTAATTTCTAATTCATTAATTAGGGAAAAAATATTTTTATAAGGATACCAAAAACCATGAATACCAGCTTCCACAGATTTCCCTGCACCTGTTTGCCAACCTGCAACCAGTCCACCTGGATAAGAACCTGCTTCTAGAAGGGTTACATCATAGCCTTGTTTTGCCAAGTGGTAGGTTGCTCCCAAACCAGCCCAACCAGCACCTACAACTACCACCCGTTTTTGTTGTAACCCTTCCACCATCCTAACCTCCCATTATTCCAGTCCATCAACTAATGTAACGCGATCGCACCCGCTTCCATGAGATGACAGCTTGCTACAATAGTCGTTTTACTATAGGTGTTTTGGTAGCATCACTGGATGCTCCCAAGTACAACATTTCAAATTAGTAGCAAATTCTCCGCGTACCTCTGCGCCCCTACCCCTGGGGAAAGGCGAAGCACCTATGCGTTTGTTTAAATTTCAACCCTCAATTCTTAAAGAAAAGCTAAAGTGAACTGGTTCCGTAAAAATGCCTTGCGGTTAATGCTGAGTTAAGAGTATAACAGAAAACAGACTTAACTATTCATGAGGAATAATCAATAATGACTCAATTAACAAATGCAAAATATAGTCTAAATGACTTTGAATTAAGAGATGGTATTTATTTTCCTAGCGACTATGAAAAGTTGAATAATACTCAACATAAAAAAACATGGGATGCAATTGGTAAAACATATTATGGTTCCCAAAAAATTGAAAAAGTTGCAGAGACATCGCCCATCAAACAAGATTACACTCTCCTAACAGGCACACCTGGAGGTACTTGGAACAAATTTCCTTTGAATAAATCTGTCGATTCTATTCTAGAGATTGGTTCTGGCTATGGTCGCGCCCCTTTACATCTCTCGAAAGCTAAAAATCTCAGATGCGAAAAATATTATGGAATTGATATTTCTGAACCTTTGTTGCGGCGGTTAATCAAGGTTAAACAAGAATATAATTTTTTTCCTGAAGCTGAATTTAACTTGATTTGTAATTCTGCTGAAATATTGCCTTTAGAAGATAATTCTATAGATTTGGTAATTTCTAACTGTGTCTTTATGCATATCCCAGATGCACAGTTAAGAAACCTATTAGCTGACATATCTCGCGTCTTAAAACCCGGTGGGATTTTCGTTTTTAATCATTCATTCCACAACAAATCTTGTCCTTCTCATATTATCCATAATTTTATTAGAAGGCTGAATCCATTTGTCAGAAATCCAGTTTATCTTAAGCAATATTCTTCTGCTGAAATAAATGAAATGTTAGCGACTGCTGGTATCCAAGCTAAGTGTCCAGAATACATTGTTGAACCAACAGAAGAATATGCAATTTTACCAGAAACCATTAAAGGGATTCCAGTACCCTTTGCTAATGCCATTAACAGAAGTCTCAAGCCATCAGGTAATTTAAAAGAAACTTTGGCTTATGGTTTTAGTGCCTACAGCACTAAACTGGACTAATTAAGAAACTATTTTGTTGTCACAACGAACTGAATATAAACGAACTACAGAAGCACAACAATGTTGTGCTTTTATTTTTATAATTTGTTCAAATTGTAGCTATCGCCAAACAAAAAATCTCCAAAAATTAAATATCCGTTATAGCATTTCACAAAAACCTCGATACAAATAAATCTTGTAAGACGTAGCAGTGCTACGTCTCTATATTCTTTTTCACCAAATGTCTATAGAACTTACGCATTTTACAAAGAACTTATGATGTGAATTAACGTAAACATACTGTTTCAGGTCTTTCCTGTCAATGCGTAAGTCCTAGTCTAATATAAAAACTTAAGGATAAAGACCTCTGTCAGTCAACGCTTGCGCCACTCTACCCACCCCTAAAGTGTAAGCTGCTAACCTTAGAGAAATTTGGCGTACCTCTGACTGGTGAATCACCTTGCGATATGCTTGCACCATCAAGTGTTCCATTTCGCGGTTAACGCGCTCCTCATCCCAAAATACATAAGAAAGACCCTGCACCCACTCCAAATAACTCACTACCACACCGCCAGCATTCGCTAATATATCCGGTAGCACTATCACACCCCGCGCCTCCAATGCCAAGTTAGCGTCAAGAGTAATCGGCCCGTTAGCTGCTTCTGCGACAATTCGCGCTTGCACCTGATTTACATTTTCTTCAGTAATCTGGTTTTCTAAAGCAGCTGGAATTAAGACATCACAGGGTAAGGTTAATAAATCTGCATTGCTAATTGGTACAGATTGCGGGAAACCCACAATACTCTTGCGATTTTCAGCAGCGTAGACTTTCAACGCTGGAATATCAAGACCTGCTTCGGAAAATATTCCGCCAGCGCCTGTTGAAACAGCAATAATTTTCGCCCCTGCTTCATATAGTAATTCAGCTGCGGCACCACCTACATTACCAAAACCCTGAATAGCTACTCGCACTCCTACCAAGGATTTACCTTGATCTGCTAGCGCCTCACGCACAATAATCATTGTGCCACGTCCAGTTGCCATTTCCCGTCCCAGTGAACCACCAATAGAAAGTGGTTTCCCTGTTACAACTCCTGGTACAGCATGACCGACATTTACAGAGTAAGTGTCCATCATCCAAGCCATTTCACGGGCAGAAGTACCCATATCTGGCGCAGGAATATCTACAGAAGGCCCAATATCTTTAATCAACTCACTGATATAACGGCGGCTGATTCGCTCTAATTCGCCAACACTGTAGTGTTTTGGATCTATAGGAATACCACCTTTCCCACCACCGTAAGGAATACCTAACAAGGCACATTTCCAGGTCATCAACATTGCTAAAGCGGATACCTCGCGCAATGTTACAGCCGGATGGAAACGAATTCCACCCTTGTATGGGCCTAAAACATCGGAGTGCTGTACCCGGTGTCCAGCGAGAACCTGTATTTCGCCGTCATCTAGTCTGACGGGAATGGAAACTGTGACAACTTTACGTGGGTGGCTGAGAATTTCTAGCAAACCCTGATTTAAATTTAATTCTTTAGCTGCCGCTTCTAAGTAGCTACAGGCTTGGTCAAATGGGCATATATGCGCTGGAGAAGCTGGTTCTAGCGGTTGTAGTGACTTTGAAATCATAAAATTTTCTCCTAATCACGGTATCTTTACGAACCGGATATCGTTCTGTAACTAGCTTATCCTTTTTTTTGGGAAAATAGGAGTTTTGTAGTTTTTGTTACAGTTTTAAATGTTTTATTCTGCTATTGGGAGTGAGCTAAGGCGATCGCTGCATTCTGTCCACCAAAGCCAAAACTCAAACATAATACCTGCTGAATTTTACTTAGACGTGCAGCTGTAACGATTTCTAAATCAAATTCTGGCTGCTGCAATCCTATACAAGGCGGTAATATTTGATGCTTCAATGCCATGAGAGAAAAAGCCACACCTAAAGCTCCCGATGCTCCTAGTGTATGACCTGTGCTTCCTTTGGTGGAACTAACTGCCACGCCTTGAGGAAACAAACGCTGGATTACCATACTCTCCATTTGGTCATTTAGCTGGGTAGCTGTGCCATGAGCATGAATATAATCGATATCGCTTGGTTTGAGACAACTACGTTCTAGACATTGTTTAATAGCTGCGATCGCACTTTTCCCTTCAGGTTCTGGTGAATTACTATGATATGCATCGTTAGTTAAGCCAAAACCAAGAATTTCACCATACACTTTTGCTTGACGTTGTTTTGCCAACTCTGCCGATTCCAAGACAAATACAGCTGCGCCTTCGCCCAAAACTAAGCCTTCTCGACGCAAATCAAAGGGATAAGCCCCAGTTTTCGCCAAAGCACCCATCTGCTGAAACCCAGCTAAAGTTAGGGGTGTAATTGGTGCTTCCACTGCCCCTGCGATCGCTCGTTGACATTGCCCAGTTTGGATAAGTAAAGCTGCTTGGGCGATAGACCAAATTCCAGTCGCACAAGCTGCCATTGGTGCTAAAACTATACCTGATGCACCGATTTGTCTTGCAGCTGCGATCGCATTGATATGAGGTAATATATCTAGCCAATTTCCAAAATTAGAAACGGGGAAATTTTCGGCATCTTCATACATTTGCCGCGCTAGCATCTCCCAAGATGCTTGATAAGAGCGACTAGATCCAATAACTACAGCACAATCAGCTAAAGGTATAACTAACCCAGCATCTTGCAAAGCATAATTAACAACCATCTGAGTTAACATTGTCAACTCAGATGGTTGTTGAGAGATCAAACCTAGAGGAAGTGGTTTCAGTTCTGGAAATGGTTGATGTAACCTAATTCCAGATTTACCAGCTAACAGATTTTGCCAACTATCCTCTAAGCTTCCACCCAAGGCGGAAATTAAACCAATACCAGTAACACAAACCTTAACCAATTTGGAAATTAGGAGTTAGGAGTTGGTGTTTTCAGATTTTCAGCCCCTTGGGTGACTTTAGCAGAGTCAATGCGATCGCCTTGCTGAATTTTGTTCACGACATCAAAGCCTTGAGTGACATTGCCAAACACGGCGTAGTTACCATCCAAAAAGGCTAGATCCGCCAAAGCAAAGTAAAACTGAGCAGAAGCGGAGTCTGGTGCTTGCGATCGCGCCATCGCTACTGCACCCTGTTTATGGGGCAATATGACGGGTTGAGCAGTAGCATCAAATGGTTTATTGTAAATCGGAGTATCCGCACCTTTCGGCTTAACTTCTAAAGGTATGTAGCGAGCATTTCCCGTTTTTGGGTCAATATAGCTACCGGTTCCCAGTTGATCTGCTGGAACTTTCGGGTCTTTGCTTTTGGGATCGCCCCCTTGAACTACAAACGGTTGGGGTTCGCGGACAACTCGATGGAAAGCTAAACCATTGTAAACACCCTTCTGCACTAAATCTACGAAGTTGCCAGCTGTAATGGGAGCATCAGTGCCGTCTACTTCGATAGTAATCGGAGAGCCTTTAACCGTTATTACCACAGTAGCCTTGCCTTCCAAGCGTGGCAAACCAGCTATTCCAGGAACACTCTCACTACTCGTTTGAGATACAGATGTTGCTTCAGCAGTCGTCTTGGTGCTTGACTCGCTTGTGGCCGAGGTAGCTACCGAGCTTGGAGAAGATGTATTAGAAGCTACTTGCTGTGTTGAACATCCTCCCAGCATGAAAGCACTGATGAGCAGAAAAGAAAGCAGAAATTGTGAAATTTTTAACCGCATTGCCACTTACTGATTCAACCAGAGTATCTTATCGTTTTTAGGGCATTGGGCATTGGGGAAGAGGCAAGGGAGCAGGGGGCAAGGGGGAGAAGAAAAAATTATGTCTATCTCCTCTGCTTCTTGTGCCCAATGCCCAATGCCGAATGCCCAATTACAGGCCTTCTAATGAGACTCCTAAAAAGCGGGCTAACTTTGCACCTTCTGTTTCCAACTCTGTTAAAGATAACGGTTGTCCAACCCTTGTTAAGGGTATATCTCGCCGTCCTTTAATGCGTAGATAGAGGGCGCGACGGGGATTAAGACCTTCTTTGACGGCTATTCGTATAGATTGCACATCTTCTATGCGGCTATCAAGCTCAATTCGGCGGTTTTTGCCAGGGAAACCCCAACGGAATATTTTAATGGTGCCAGTTTCCTGATTAAATTCGTTGTAACCGCCACCTACATCCAATAAAATCACTAGCCACAGATATGTAGCTAATAGTAAGCCAGCACTACCATACAACCCCATTACCAATCCTTGGGGGACAAATACCAGTTGAGTAGGATCGGAAACTATGAGTAAATTAACTTTTAAATAGCTAGATATCCCAGCCAATAAAAAGCCGCTTGCTCCCAAGGTAACGATAGTTGCCCACCAGTAGTTACTGAACCGACGAGAACCGAGAACATTTTGATGCAGGAGGCGATCGCCTTTGTTAATCGTTGTTGATGTCGTCATTGAACTACCATTGCCTGTGAGATACTCGCTCTGACATACTCGCACACTGAATGCTTGCTTATTTTACCAAAGATCGTTGACAAAAACTCTGCCCTCCTCACTCTTCCTACTACCCATATAATTTGTTTGTTAGCGCACGTTACATAACATTGTCTGATAGAAAGTCCTTTCCCCTGCCCCATGCCTCTCTTTGACCTCTTGTGAATGAGTTACCTACCTACGTGCATCTAGACTAATTTTTTTTACATTTCTGAGAAAACTTGTGTCAAATTGTAAAATTTCTGATATTCATATTATTTATAAGGTTCGTGTTTCATACCTAATTTGCTTCTGTGTATCAGGCAAAAACCCTGAGTAGTATGATAAGTTAAGAATCATTAAGTTACCAGAAGCTAGATTGCTAGCCGATGGTACGCGTAATGGCATAAAGAAAGAGAAATGCTGATTTCACAGATCAGCAAATTCTCAGAATCTCAGTTGCTTTTAAGCTATTGAGATTGCCAAAAAAAACGTTAATTTCTAACGGCGGCAGGTTGCATTGGCTCTCCGTACTGCCTTAGAAACGTTGCAATTTTAGTAAAAAAAGAGGATTTTAGTCCGATGACCATCGCAGTTGGACGTGCGCCCAGTAGAGGGTGGTTTGACGTTCTAGACGACTGGCTCAAGCGCGATCGCTTCGTATTCGTAGGTTGGTCAGGGATATTATTATTCCCCTGCGCCTTCCTAGCACTAGGCGGTTGGCTGACCGGCACCACCTTCGTCACCTCTTGGTATACCCACGGATTAGCCTCCTCCTACCTAGAAGGTGCGAACTTCCTGACAGTGGCAGTATCCACCCCCGCCGACAGCATGGGACATTCCCTATTGCTGTTGTGGGGCCCAGAAGCCCAAGGCGACCTCACCCGTTGGTTTCAACTGGGTGGTTTGTGGCCATTTGTGGCACTACACGGAGCCTTCGGTTTGATTGGCTTCATGTTGCGGCAATTTGAAATTGCCCGTCTAGTAGGAATCCGTCCTTATAACGCTCTCGCCTTCTCTGCTCCCATTGCAGTATTCGTCAGCGTATTCCTGATGTACCCCTTGGGACAATCAAGCTGGTTCTTTGCACCCAGCTTTGGCGTAGCAGCAATTTTCCGGTTCCTGCTATTCCTGCAAGGGTTCCACAACTGGACACTCAACCCCTTCCACATGATGGGTGTTGCGGGTGTATTGGGTGGTGCGCTTTTATGCGCCATTCACGGAGCCACAGTTGAAAATACCTTGTTTGAAGACGGTGATGGTGCTAACACCTTCCGCGCCTTCAATCCCACCCAGTCGGAAGAAACCTATTCAATGGTGACAGCAAACCGATTCTGGTCACAGATTTTCGGGATTGCTTTCTCAAACAAGCGCTGGTTGCACTTCTTCATGTTGTTCGTGCCAGTTACAGGTTTATGGATGAGCGCCGTCGGCATCGTCGGTTTAGCGCTCAACCTGCGGGCTTATGATTTCGTCTCCCAAGAATTACGGGCGGCGGAAGACCCAGAGTTTGAAACCTTCTATACCAAAAACATTTTGCTGAATGAGGGTATCCGCGCTTGGATGGCTCCTCAAGATCAACCCCACGAACAATTTGTATTCCCTGAGGAGGTATTACCACGTGGTAACGCTCTCTAATAGACCAAATATATTAGGCGGCACTGGACGCGACCAAGAATCTACTGGCTTTGCCTGGTGGTCTGGTAATGCGCGTTTAATCAATCTATCCGGCAAACTCTTGGGCGCTCACGTTGCCCACGCTGGCTTGATTGTATTCTGGGCTGGAGCGATGACTTTGTTTGAAGTCGCTCACTTCGTTCCTGAAAAACCCATGTACGAGCAGGGCTTGATCCTGTTACCTCACCTTGCTACTCAGGGTTGGGGTGTTGGCGCTGGTGGTGAAGTAATCGACACCTTCCCCTACTTTGTTGTCGGTGTACTCCACCTAATTTCCTCAGCCGTCCTTGGCTTTGGCGGTATTTATCATGCCGTCCGTGGCCCAGAAACCTTAGAAGAATACTCTTCTTTCTTCGGTTACGACTGGAAAGACAAGAACAAGATGACCAACATCATCGGGTTCCACCTGATTATTTTGGGATTCGGTGCGCTACTGTTGGTAGCAAAAGCAATGTTCTTTGGTGGGTTGTATGACACCTGGGCACCAGGCGGTGGTGATGTTCGTATCATTACCAATCCGACACTGAACCCAGCAGTTATCTTCGGTTATGTAATCAAGTCTCCCTTCGGTGGCGAAGGCTGGATTGTCAGCGTCGATAACTTAGAAGATGTAGTCGGCGGTCACATCTGGATTGCCTTTATCTGTATTGCTGGCGGTATTTTCCACATTCTTACCAAGCCATTTGCTTGGTCTCGTCGTGCATCCATCTGGTCTGGTGAGGCTTACCTCTCCTACAGCTTGGGCGCTCTGTCGTTGATGGGCTTCATTGCCTCAATCTTTGTTTGGTTCAACAACACCGTTTATCCTAGCGAATTCTTTGGCCCTACCGGCCCAGAAGCTTCTCAAGCTCAGGCTTTGACCTTCTTGATTCGTGACCAACGCTTAGGTGCTAACGTCGGTTCTGCCCAAGGCCCCACAGGTCTAGGTAAATACCTGATGCGCTCTCCAACTGGTGAAATCATCTTCGGTGGTGAAACCATGCGCTTCTGGGATTTCCGCGGCCCTTGGTTGGAGCCTCTACGTGGCCCCAATGGTCTTGACTTGGAAAAAATCAAGAACGATATTCAACCTTGGCAAGCTCGTCGCGCTGCTGAATACATGACCCATGCTCCCCTGGGTTCTTTGAACTCCGTGGGTGGTGTGGCTACCGAGATTAACTCGTTCAACTATGTATCTCCTCGCGCTTGGTTGGCGACTTCTCACTTCGTACTAGGATTCTTTTTCCTAGTTGGTCACTTGTGGCATGCTGGTCGCGCACGGGCTGCGGCTGGTGGTTTTGAGAAAGGAATTAACCGTGATACTGAGCCAGTGATGTTTATGGACGACCTAGATTAGGTTGTAAGGTTTATTTCATCACTGATAACTAAATAATTTAGAGGCTCTTGCATAAAAGCAAGGGCTTTTTTTATAGGAAAATTAGTAATCTATTGATTAAATTGAGGAACTTACCAAGGTCATTAATACTATGAGCGACTCTAATTTTATTGAGACTTTGCGATGGACATCTGAAGCTAAAGAAAAGTTACAAAATATTCCCTTTTTTGTCCGCACTCAAGCTAGAGCCAGAATTGAACAATTGGCTCGTGAAGCAGGACAAGAGGTTGTGACAGATGATTTGGTAGAACAGGCTAGGCTTGAGTTTGGACAATAAATAAAACATTCTGGAGGTCGTAACAATGACAGTCGCCAAGAATCGAGCAGACCAGGTAATGCTTTACGACATTAGCTGGCAACAGTTTGAAAATCTTCTCAAAGACTTAGGAGAACATCGAGCAGCACGGTTAGCTTACGATCGCACTACTTTGGAAATTATGACACCTTTACCTGAACACGAACATTACAAAGAGGTAATTAGTATTGCAGTTCAAGATATCGCTGAAGAGTTGGCTATGGACTATGAAAGTTATGGTTCGACTACCTGGAAGCGAGAAAGCCGAATGGCAGGGGTAGAGTCAGATAACTGCTTCTATTTCCAGAATGAAGCTGCGATTCGCGGTAGATTGGATTTGGACTTGAAACAAGACCCACCGCCTGATTTGGCACTAGAAATTGATATTACCAATAAATCTCTAAATCGTTTTCCCATTTATGCCCGCCTGGGAGTACCAGAACTCTGGTGTTATGATTCCGGTGAACTAAAGATTTATCTCCTCCAAAATGGGGAATATGTCGAGTCAGAGAACAGTTTAGTGTTTCCTACTTTAGAAATTCGATATCTGCCAAAACTCATTGAGCAAAATCGAGCAGATGGCAGACGGGCAATTCGTCAGGCGGTACGCGAATGGGTGAGAAAAGGCGGGAAAGATGAGCTATCTAGCCAATCATAATTTAATACAGTTCAGTTAGGGCTAAAAATCTTTATTTTTTGAACGAACCGCAGAGACGCAGAGAAGCCAGTGCGTTGGGCGGGTTCCCCGACTTGTTCGCGCAGCGTCTCCCCCTGGGAGAAGCAACTGGCGCGACACAGAGAGAATAAAAAATGCTTAACTGAACTGTATTGAATCATAATTATGAATTACAAATTATTATCAGCTTCCTCCCACATTCATCGCTGCTAAAAAAGCCTTTTGGCTCACATCTCTGTAAACTGTATTCAAATACTTCATTACCACATCACTCGAAGTTGAACTTACTGTATTTTCCTCTTCCTTCGCTAGGGGGATTGCTCCTAATACATCTAATACCGTTTCGCTAGTGGACGGTGCAATAACTACCAATGATGACTCTAGTGGCTCATTGTATTGCCAGAAAGAATCAATTTTTACCGAGTATTTATTATTAGGAATTGACTGTTGAATATCAGGCGTTTCTATGGTATTGGGTTGAATCTTGGCGCTACGTAATTGGCGTAAATCACTGATAATTTGCTCTTTGGTGCGTCCGCGCAATTGAAATAGTACAAAGGGATCTTCACTGAAGCGATCGCCTAACTGATAGTACAATGCACCAATATGCTTACAGGGATTTGCTTTATCAGGACAAGAGCATTTACTCTGGACATCACCAAGGGTAAAAGGAAATATCGAAAGACCATTAGCCGTAAACACTTCTTCTATATTTTGTGGCATTTCTCCTGCTAGCAGCTTGGCAGCAAAAATTGCCCTTTGGGACATAGTTTCAATTACATAACCCCACTGTTCATCACTAAAAGGTTCAAGGGAAAGGGAAACTTTATAAGGTTCGATTTCACTACCTTGTACCCTGGCTAATACTTTTGCACCTTTAAATTCAATGCTGAGAACATTTCCTTGACGAGCATAGTTTCTTGCACGTTCTAAACGCTTTTTAAAGCGATAGGAATCTAGCAAATCTAGCCATTGTTGTGACCACCATTCTCGGCTTGCTTGTAATGTGTAATTAGTCATAAATCAATTAAAAATTTTATTTGACTGGTTCGTAGTGAGAGCTTTAGCACTCAAATTAAGGACTAAAGTCCTGACTAAAAACTTATTCTGCATCATCGTCAATTATTGCACTGCGGTCTAGTATTAGTAAGTTCCGAAGTTGGTCTGTATCCATTTCAGTTAACCATTCTTCACCAGCACCTACAACTTGTTCAGCTAGTTGTTTTTTACTTTCAATCATGTCATGAATTTTTTCTTCTAAAGTGCCTGTGCAAACAAATTTATGTACTTGCACATTCCGGGTTTGACCAATGCGAAATACTCTATCTGTGGCTTGATTTTCTACGGCTGGATTCCACCATCTATCAAAGTGGAATACATGATTTGCTCGTGTTAAATTTAATCCTACTCCACCGGCTTTTAGAGAAAGAATCATAATCGGCGGCCCTTGAGGATCGTGTTGGAAACGGTCGATCATTTCCTCTCGTTGTTTTTTACTGGTGCTACCATATAAAAAGAATATTTCTCGCCCAAGCTGTTTTTCTAAATAGGGTTTAAGTAATTTACCCCACTCAGCAAATTGTGTGAAGATTAAAGCGCGATCGCCTTCTGCTAAAACTTCTTCTAACATTTCTTCTAGCCGCAGTAGTTTGGCTGAATGATGTTGTTCTAATGTCGTCTGTTTTAAGTATTGGGACGGATGATTACAGATTTGTTTGAGTTTGATTAGTAAACCTAAAATCATGCCCCTGCGTTGTAATCCTTCCGCAGATTCAATCTCGACTAAAGATTGTTCTACAACTTGTTGATAAAGTGCGGCTTGGTCGCCAGTTAGACCGCAAAATACGGTCATTTCTTGCTTATCTGGTAAGTCTTGAATGATGTCGCGATCGCTTTTCAATCGCCGCAGTATAAATGGCTGAACTAATGAACGTAATTGACCCAAAGAAGCCGTATCTCCATACTTTTCAATTGGCATGGCAAATCGACGCTGGAAAAATTGCTTGTTGCCTAAATATCCTGGATTGAGAAAATCTAAAATAGACCAAAGTTCTTGCAGTCTATTTTCTACAGGTGTCCCCGTTAAGGCAATGCGAAATGTAGCTTTTAATTGCCGCACTGCTTTTGACTGCTTCGCCTCAGAATTTTTCACATTCTGGGCTTCATCTAAAACAATTATCTGCCAAGAGACACTTTCTAATGATTTGATATCTCGATGAAGAAGTGAATAGCTGGTGACGATTAAATCATGTTTTTTTACTGCTTCTAAAAACGCTTTACCTTTTGGGCGTTTGTCACCGTGATATTGCAAAATTTTCAGGCTTGGTGCAAATTTATTTACTTCCCTTTCCCAGTTGCCTAAAACAGAAGTTGGACAAACTAGCAGTGTTGGATTTTCGAGTGCATCTTGTTCTTTGAGATGTAGCAAAAAAGCGATGAACTGCACGGTTTTACCGAGTCCCATATCGTCGGCGAGACACGCGCCTAAACCCCAACGTTCTAAGAAGGATAGCCAAGCAGCACCTCGTTCTTGATAGGGTCGCAACTGCCCTTTAAAGCCTGTTGGTGTGGGTAAAGGTGCGATCGCTTGATTATTGCTTAACGCGCCTATCAACTCTTGCAATGCCCCTGATGCCTCAAAGCTGACTACTGGTAATTTTTCAATTACCTGGGTATCCCCTGTACTAAAACGCAAGGCATCTTCCAAGGAAAGGGACATTTGGTCTTTGCGAGTGGTAAAAAAGGTTTGGGCTGTTTTGATATCTTGGGGGCGCAATTCCACCCACTCGCCGTTAATTTCCACTAGCGGACTATTTAAAGCCACAAGTTTATCAAACTCAGCTTTAGAAATAGTTTGTCCCCCAATTGCTAATTGCCATTGGAAATTTAGCAGACTTTGCAAGCCTAAACGTCCCTGCTTTTTCTTTGGGGTTTCGGCTGTAATTTTTAAACCCAAACGGTTCGCCCATCCTTCACGATTCGCTAAACTGGGAGGTAAAATTACTCCCAAACCACTGTCTTCCAATCTCCAAGCCACAGCTTTGATAAACTCATAAGCTTGGATGGGGGTGAGATGAGAAGATTGGGGATATTCTGTTTCAAAGCTGGGTGCGATCGCAGGATACAATCGAGAAGCTAGCCCCAAACCTCGCAAAAACGTTTCTTGTGGTTGCTCAATTGTCCGATTTTCATAAATAAATCGTTCAACTGGATTGTTCCAAATAGTTGCTGCATCCACCACAAACTCAGAATCATCAGCTGCTTGCAGAAAATACGCCAATGTCCAATCTGTTTCGCCTGACTCTGGAGAACGCAGTTGAAAACAAGTACGAAATAAAGTCTTAAGAGTTAATTGGTATTGTAGCGGCATCGTCCAAGCTTTTAGCGCAGCTTCCAGTCGTTCCACTTCATTTACATCTGCATTGATTGGATGAGATGCACTGCTTAAGCCTTGCAACCATTGTCGCACCGCATCTTTACCTGTTGCGGTTTTAGGTTCAATTGGAGGTTGAGAACCTATCATTTCTCGCACTTGGGCATCTATCGTACTGTTGAGAAATCCTAAAAGTAATTCTTGAGGTTCGGTAGGGAAATTTACATACATTGGGCATGGGGCATTGATGATTAATTCATCTCCCTCATCTCTCCCCACTCCCTCTTGATAAGTACGACAAACCAACGGCATATCCGCAGAAAATTTTTCTAGGCGGGTTCCATCTACAGCACTGTCTAGAAGTACTTGCCATTTAGCAGCAAATGCACCATCTGATTGTCTGTCAATTCTTGGTAAAAACTTACACCGCGAAATTAAATCTAAACTCCATCGGGCAACTTGCGACCAAAAACGTAAATCTCCTCCTAAAAAGGCATCTTCACCTTTTGCAGCATTTAGAGGAATCGCAGCGAGAAATTTTACCGCCTCGCTGGGGTTGAGAGAAAAACCCTCAACTTGCCACGGTTGTAAATATTGCGGGGAGTCTGTTTCTAATCCCAAGCTGGCAGAATGCACGGGGAAAATCGCAGATGTATCTTCTGGGATATAAGTTGGTAGGGCAATAATTTGGGAGTGGGTTGGTAAACTGATCTCAGTAGGACTGGGGGCTTTCCGGGTTCGCCCAGTAGTAGCGATGGCTCCGCCAACGCCAGGGGCGAACGCAATTTGCGGTTGCTGGATAAAGTTGGTAATCGCCATCTTCTGGGAAACCAACCACTCGCTTAACTCAACCGATGTCATTGCCAATGGATGTACCGGGATATCTCCAGATCCATTAGGCTCAAAATTCGCTCGTGGCGATCGCCAAGTTTCTCCCCAAATAAATAAACAACCCTTTTGACTTTTTAGTAACCAATTACCGTGTAAAATCGCCATTTGCTAACTACTCAGTTTATCGTAAAATTAAATAATTTAACTCGCAAAAACTCTAATTTCTACATCTTATCAATAACATTTATAATAAAATAGCTGCACATAATAAAATTCTAAATACTCATTTTGCATAAACATTATTAATCATGAATTTCCCCCTTGTTAAAGTTATAAAAAATAACATAATAGTAGAACTAGATTATATGCATCCTCAAGAACAGGAGGTTGTAAGAGCATTACTCAATGTTGTAATTGTTGAAGGTAAAACTTATCCCCAAAAGCAACCTCTAGCTCCGGCAGAATTTTCAACTTACTGGTTAAGCAAGGATGCCTTTGTTGTCAGGGCATCTGGTGAGGATGCTAAACACAAACCAAAAGAAATATTAGGGGCGTTTTATTTAAAGCCAAACTTCCCCGGTCGGTGTTGCCATATTTGCAACGCTGGTTTTATTGTACAACCTGGGTTACGCGGTCAGGGGATTGGGCGGTTCATGGGAGAGGCGATGCTCTCAATAGCAGCAAACCTGGGCTACGAGGCTGTGATGTTCAATTTGGTCTTTGAAACTAATATACCTTCAATTACCCTTTGGCAATCGTTAGGATTTGAGATTATTGGGCGAATTCCCCGTGCGGCAAAGCTAGGGGATGAACAAGTGGTAGACGCGCTGATGATGTATCGTGCTTTGGGTTGAACCACTTCTCTATCTTTGTATGTACTAGAAGTCAGCCCTAGTGCATAAATGTTAGGATTGCCACAGAAAGAGAATAGCGAAAGAGAAGGAAAAAGAACTGAATGGCAGAAGTTGATAAGTCAATATCCTTCGATGGTAGGGATATTCGGCTGAAAGTAGGCTTGCTAGCTCCCCAGGCAGGTGGGTCGGTTTTGATAGAATCAGGGGACACATCTGTTTTAGTGACAGCTACGCGATCGCAAGCCAGAGAAGGCATTGATTTTCTTCCCCTCACTGTAGATTATGAAGAAAGGCTATATGCAGCTGGTAGGATTCCCGGCGGGATCATGCGGCGAGAAGGTCGTCCACCAGAAAAAACAATTCTCACCAGCCGTCTTATAGACCGTCCCATGCGTCCTTTGTTCCCCTCATGGTTACGGGATGACCTGCAAATTATTGCCTTAACGCTATCGATGGACGAGTTAGTTCCCCCCGATGTGCTAGCAGTTACAGGCGCTTCCATCGCTACCCTGATTGCCCAGATTCCTTTTAACGGGCCAATGGCAGCAGTTCGCGTTGGTTTAGTGGGAGATGATTTCATTATTAACCCCACTTATGCAGAAATTGAAGCCGGAGATTTGGATCTGGTAGTAGCCGGTTCACCACATGGCGTAATCATGGTGGAGGCGGGAGCTAATCAGTTGCCAGAGCGCGATATTATCGAGGCAATTGACTTTGGTTATGAAGCAGTGCGGGACTTAATCAAAGCGCAGCAAGATTTAGTAGCAGAACTGGGTTTGGTAATAGTCCATGAAGCACCACCAGAACCAGATCAGACGCTAGAAAATTATATCCGCGATCGCACCAGCGCCCAGATTAAGAAAATCCTGTCACAATTTACCTTCACCAAACCCGAACGCGATGCAGCTTTAGATGTCGTCAAGGATGAAATTGCCACGACGATTAAGGAACTGCCAGAAGAAGATCCAATTCGAGTTGCCGCAACTGCAAATAGCAAGGCACTTGGTAACACTTTTAAAGATATTACCAAGTACTTCATGCGGCGGCAAATTATCGAAGATAACATCCGCGTTGATGGTCGTAAACTCGATGAAGTACGTCGTGTTTCTTGTTCAGTTGGTGTCTTACCAAAGCGAGTCCACGGTAGCGGTTTATTTAACCGAGAACTGACTCAGGTATTATCCGCTTGTACTCTGGGTACACCAGGGGATGCTCAAAACCTCAACGATGATATGCAGTTAGACCAACACAAGCGTTATCTGCATCATTACAACTTCCCGCCGTTTTCAGTGGGGGAAACCAAGCCAATGCGTTCTCCAGGAAGACGCGAAATTGGTCACGGGGCATTAGCAGAGAGAGCCTTACTACCTGTGCTACCCTCAAAAGAAGAATTTCCCTACGTGATTCGCATCGTATCGGAAGTACTTTCTTCCAACGGTTCCACCTCAATGGGTTCAGTCTGCGGTTCCACCCTCGCCCTGATGGATGCTGGTGTACCAATTCTCAAACCCGTCAGTGGCGCAGCAATGGGTCTGATTAAGGATGGGGACGAAGTGCGAATCCTCACCGATATTCAGGGGATTGAAGACTTTTTGGGCGACATGGACTTCAAAGTTGCCGGTACAGATACCGGAATAACCGCCTTGCAAATGGATATGAAAATCTCCGGTTTGTCATTGGATGTTATAGCCCAAGCCGTCCACCAAGCTAAAGCAGCTAGGTTGCACATTTTGGAGAAAATGCTCGCTTGCATTGACACGCCACGGATTGAAACCTCACCTTATGCCCCACGTCTGTTAACAATCAAGATTGATTCAGACATGATTGGTCTAGTTATCGGGCCTGGAGGCAAGACTATTAAGGGGATTACAGAGGAAACTGGTGCAAAAATTGACATCGAAGATGATGGCACCGTGACAATTTCGGCTGTGGATGAGAACAAGGCCAAGAGAGCCAGAAACATCATTCAAGGCATGACCCGCAAGTTGCACGAAGGGGATGTCTATGCAGGACGCATCACTCGGATTATACCAATAGGTGCATTTGTGGAATTTTTGCCAGGGAAAGAAGGGATGATCCACATTTCACAACTAGCTGACTACCGCGTTGGCAAAGTTGAGGATGAAGTAGCGGTGGGCGACGAAGTGATTATCAAAGTGCGCGAAATTGATAACAAAGGTCGGATTAATCTCACCCGCTTGGGTATCCACCCAGATCAAGCAGCAGCAGCACGAGAAGCGGCGGCGGTGAATCGGTAACTCGATTTGGGATTTTAGATTTGATCTAAAATCCGCGATGCCTATTGTGAAGGCATCGCTGTTTGCTTCTCTAATTAGTTTCCAAATTGCTCTAGATAAAGTCACCCTGCTTACAATTGTTAATTTATTTATTAAATACTTGACAGGTTGAAGGTAGTATATATAACTTTATATTCAATATGTTGAACTTCATCGACGCATCTCGCCCGAACCTTGAAAACCGCATAACTTCGTTGAGGTGTGTCGATGCCTTGTGTAGTAAGGCTTTTAGGCTACAAAATTGACGAATTTTTGTCTTCATCAAAAGATGCGTCGATTAAGGGGTTTATAACCCACTCCTAGCAAGGCTTCCAGAAGTGAACTCTTTCCATAACCACTTCCCCTAACGGGGATGGAAACTAGCCATGTGGTGCCATTTGGCTTAGGACACCGAGGCTCGTGACTTTCCATAACCACTTCCCCTAACGGGGATGGAAACTCGAAGTTCAGGGGCTGAACCTCGGCCACATCGACGATACTTTCCATAACCACTTCCCCTAACGGGGATGAAAACAGTGCAATCAAAATTCCAATCAGGAAGAAGGGAGCCAATCTTTCCATAACCACTTCCCCTAACGGGGATGGAAACAGGGGAGCTGCATAGTATAAATGACCCTTGATCGACTTTACATAACCACTTCCCCTAAAGGGGATGGGTGCGACTATCGGTTGCACGTAGAGAGTGAGTTCCTCAGAAAAACTCGTGGCAAGTGTCAAAAGCCAGTACTCGCCCGAAGGGGCATTGCGGGTAACTGCGATGTTTCAAAGCTAGAGGGTAAAATGCGCGACATCAGCAAGCCGCAGAGTTAGGTGAAGCGCTAGGGTAAAACTAGACAGGGTTAACAGATGTGAATCCTCGTTGAGGCATCGTGAAGAGGAATTACCGAAAACGGCTGAGACGGTAAAAGGGGTAAAGTGATTCTGCCCAATCCTCAGAATCAGTAGACACCAAAAACCCCCGGTGTATAGAGGGAACCCAAGCTAGCTGTATCTCTCACGTGTGATACGAAGTAACCCCAATGGGGTCTTGTAGCTAGATAGACGTTACGAGTAGAGATGGGAGTAATCTCGCTTTAATTCCCCAGTGGGTGTAAGATGCTGCAAAAAGCGAATGCTGCTACACCGAAAGGTAACAGGAACACATAACTGGGCAGATAGGTCAAATGACCAACTTGAAAGAGTGCTGACGTGTGGCGAGTGAATCCCTTGAAGTCTAATGCAAAGGAAACCGAACTTCTTCGGGAAAAGTTAGGTGCAATTAAAAATTGTGAACGTAACCGGAAGAACTACTGACTGGAATAGCGTCAACTGGAGAAACGCGTTCCGAGTAGTTAGGCGACTAAGACAGAGAATTTTCAAGGCAACCATTGGCGGTAACTTGAAAAAGGTTGGCAGCCTTCAAAAGCTACTTATGCGTAGCTACTCTAATATACTACTTTCCGTTAGAAGAGTTACGCAACTAAACCAAGGCAGTAAAACAGCAGGGGTAGATAGATTACTGGTAAAAACCCCGGCAGCTAGAGGGTTGTTGGTGGATATCCTCACCAAATTTATTCCTTGGAAGCCGTTACCAGTCAAGCGGGTGTATATCCGTAAATCCAATGGAAAACAAAGACCACTCGGAATACCTTGTATTGTCGATAGATGTCTCCAAGCCATCGTCAAAAATGCCTTGGAACCCTATTGGGAAGCGCACTTTGAGCGCACTTCCTACGGCTTTAGACCGGGAAGGTCATGCCATGATGCGATTGAAAGGATACATTCAATGTCAAAAGCCAATTCCACTAAAAAGTGGGTGGTAGATGCGGACATCAAAGGTTGCTTTGATAACATCTCTCATGTGCCGCTAATTAATGCCATTGGTAATTTTCCAGCCAGAAAATTAATTCAACAATGGTTGAATGCGGGATATGTGGATAAAAGTGTTTTCTATGATACCAATGCTGGAGTACCTCAAGGTGGAATTATTTCACCGCTACTTGCGAATATAGCTTTGCATGGTATGGAATCTGCTCTCGGCATTCGCTACGATAAAAACGGTCATACAATTGGCGACCGAGGTATTGTACGCTACGCCGATGATTTGGTGGTGTTCTGCAAAAGTCGGGAAGATGCTGTAAAAGCCCATGATATCCTCCAAGAGTTTCTGTTTGCTAGAGGTCTAACTCTATCAGAGTCAAAAACCCACATAGTACGGCTATTGGATGGATTCAACTTTTTAGGCTTTCATATCAGACAATACCCTGATTCCACTACCAAAACAGGTAGGAAAGTATTAATCAAACCTAGCATTGAATCTTTGCAAAATATCCGGGATAAAATCAAACAAGTATGGCTTGATAACAAAAGTTGTAGTGTTGATTTTGTCATAGACAAGCTAAACCCAATTATTCGGGGCATAGCCAACTATTACCGGACTGTAGTTTCCTCGCAAATATTCAGTTCTCTAGATAGATGGATGTTTGTCAGGGAAAGAAGGTACGCCAAAAGAATGCACACCAAGAAAAATCAATCTTGGTATAACCGTCGTTATTGGGGAAGGCTAAACCTTGATAGAAGCGATTACTGGGTATTTGGTAACAAGCGCACGGGAAAACATTTACTTAAGTTTAGCTGGTTCAATATTAGGAGGCATCCAATGGTTAAAGGTGCTTATTCTACCGATGACCCAGAGCTAAAATCTTATTGGGAAAATCGGCAGAATATTAAATCTAAAAGTTTAATTCCTAGTTACCATCAGCTTGCCCAAAAACAAGATTTTAAGTGTACTGTCTGTGGAGAATCATTACTAAAAGATGAACCCATACAAAAGCACCATAAAATCCCTTGTCATCAAGGTGGGAACGATAGTTACGCTAATTTAGAATTAGTGCATTATTACTGTCATCAACAAATACATTCTCTAGTACAGAAATCCAATTCTGAACTCGACGATGAACTGAGTCTTTGGTAGCTCTAGGATTTGCTAAAGCCGGATGCTTGGTTAACTTGCTTGTCCGGTTTGTCGGGGGGAAAGGGGTAGCAATATCCCTGCCCTACCCATTAAACAGGCTACTTGCTTTTTCTAATGCTTCCTTCAAATTCTGAATTCTGACTCCTGGTTTGTGTAAAATGGTCAGCGTATCAAGAAGCTTTGCTCCAGGCGATCGCACATGACCATTACAAAACGGCGACTAGAGACATTTCTACAATTTGGCAAAAGTACCAATCTTTCCCAAAGACTGATGCTCATCGGGTTAGCCATTACCCTATTTTTCATCTTCCTAGCATTCTTCGCTCCCCTATTCCAGGCTTGGGGATGGTTGCAAAACCCAAAGGATTTTCTCTCTAATCCAATTCACGAGCCACCCTCAGCTAAACATTGGTTTGGGACTAGTCGCCTTGGTTATGATGTGTTTTCCCGGACATTGTTCGGCGCTCAAGCTGCTTTGCTGGTGGTGATTTTGGCAACAGCATTGAGTATGATTATCGGCGTGCCTTTGGGGATGCTGAGTGGTTATCTCGGCGGGAAACTGGATAAAGTTTTGCTGTTTATTATGGATAGCATCTACACTTTACCGGGGCTACTGCTGTCTGTGACACTGGCATTTGTAGTGGGGCGAGGGATATTAAATGCAGCGATCGCAATTAGCATTGCCTACATCCCGCAATATTA
Source organism: Nostoc sp. KVJ3 (assembly GCF_026127265.1). GTDB lineage: Bacteria > Cyanobacteriota > Cyanobacteriia > Cyanobacteriales > Nostocaceae > Nostoc. The sequence goes on along the minus strand of NZ_WWFG01000001.1, from coordinate 2,871,712 downwards.
TCGCGTTGTTCGCAACCATACTGTGAGCGTCAAAACAGAAGTGTTCATCGAAGCCGCTCAAGCAATGGGCGCTTCCACTTGGGTTGTGCTTTCTCGTTATCTATTTTTCAACGTCATTCAAAGCGTACCCGTCCTCTTCACCCTCAACGCGGCTGATGCAATTTTAGTGTTGGGCGGTTTGGGCTTTTTGGGGCTAGGACTTCCCGAAGAAGTGCCAGAATGGGGACATGATTTAAAACAAGCTCTAGAAGCTTTACCTACTGGCATTTGGTGGACTGCACTTTTCCCTGGTTTAACTATGACCTGCATGGTGGTAGGGTTATCACTACTTGGTGAAGGGTTAAACGAATTTGTCAATCCCCGGTTACGGAGAGAAAATAGAATCCGAAAATAGCAGTCAACAGTGGACAGTTCTCAGTCAATGGGCTGATTATTGATAACTAATAACTGAGTAATTAATAACTGGAGAGATTTGTATGAAAGATAACCTGACGTTAATTGCCGCCGCGACTGGCGGGTTTATCCTTTCTGTTGCCCTTGCTGGCATTTTAAGAGGTGCGCCAGTTACAGGTTGGCAAGAGCAATCGAATTTCCGCGCTACAACTTTTGCTAATTTACAAAAATCGGAGTTGAAAGCCGCGCGTCTTTCGCCCTTGGGAGAAGATGCGCGAACAGAACGGGGTTAACAATTCAAGGTTGGGGTAGTTCACAGTGGTAAGTTCTCAAGTAATTGGTATTGATGTGGGGGGAACAGCGATTAAGCTGGGGCGGTTTACAGCCGATGGTACTTGTGTGCAATCCTTGACTGTGGCGGCTCCCCAACCCACAACACCAGAGGCTGTACTGGCTGCGATCGGAGATGCGATCGCGCAAATTGATCCAGATAATCAAACTGTTGCTATTGGTGTTGGCACTCCTGGCCCGTCCGATGCCGCCGGACGCATCGCCAAAATCGCCATTAACTTACCTGGATGGCGCGATGTGCCTTTAGCAGATTGGTTAGAAGCCAAAACTGACAAACCAACTGCGATCGCTAACGATGCCAACTGCGCTCTTTTGGGAGAAGCTTGGTTAGGAGCCGGTCGTCACTTTCAAAATCTGATTCTGCTAACTTTAGGTACTGGGGTTGGTGGTGCAATTATCCTCGATGGCAAACTATTTATTGGTCATCAGGGTGCTGCTGGAGAATTGGGTTTAATTTCACTCAACCCAGATGGGCCAATTTGTAATAGTGGCAATCAAGGCTCTTTAGAACAACATACCTCCGCTACTGCCATTCGCCGCCGCACTCTCAAGGAACCCATCGAATTGGGTCTTCTTGCCCAACAAGGAGATCCTACAGCATTGACTTTTTGGCAAGAATATGGTAAGAATTTGGGAATTGGTTTGACGAGTTTGATTTATGTACTGACACCGCAAGCGATCGTCATTGGTGGCGGTATAAGTGGCAGCTTTGAGTTTTTCTTACCAGCAGCGAAGGCAGAGATTGAGAAGCGAGTCCAGCCTTTATCACGAGTGGGTTTAGAAATTTTGCCAGCAGAGTTAGGCAATTTTGCGGGGATAGTGGGTGCAGCAAAGTTGGCATGGCAACACTATTCGAGATTTTAGCTCGTGTAATCTTAAACTAGAAATATTGCTTGGCGATCGCTTTATTTGTTTTGAGAATTGAGAAATAAGTAGTAATGCAAAATTAAATATACATTTGTCATTGCGAATGGAGCAAAGCGGAATGAAGCAATCCCAAAACCTTGCGTTCGCAAAGCGTGTCCGAAGGACTTATGCAACTCTTAGAGACGCTGTTCGCGTTCGCCACATTTCATTACGCTCGTAATAACATAAATATTTTTGCATACGCACTTAGCGATCGCCAAATTATTTGCTTTAACCTAGTAGTCTATCGCATTAATTTTGCAAGGTTTGTAGTGAGCGATTTATCGCTCAATTTCAAGCACTGAAGTGCTTACTACTAACTCATCAAAGTTCAACTGTATATTCGTGTACAGTAATGTTATGATATTGAACCAAGAAAATGTCTAATGCAATTAAAGTCTTTTTTTCCTACTCCCACAAAGATGAAGCCTTGCGTGACGAATTGGCAACTCATTTGCAGATGATGAAACGTCAGAAAGTTATCGAAGCTTGGCACGATCGCGAAATCAGTGCTGGTACAGAATGGGCTGATGCGATCGATGATAATCTTAACATTGCAGATATCATCCTGCTGCTGGTGAGTGCTAACTTTCTGGCTTCAGATTACTGTTACGACAAAGAAATGACACGCGCAATGCAGCGACATGAAACGCGGGAAGCTCGTGTAGTTCCGATTATTCTTAAGCCATCAGACTGGACTGGCGCACCTTTTGGTAAACTGCAAGCACTCCCCAAAAATGCTAAACCTGTCACAACCTGGCAAGACCAAGATGAGGCTTTTTTAAATATCGCTCAAGGGATTCGCAGAGTTATTGAAGAAATTGCGAAATCAAAAACTTCTTCCTCAACTCCTTCTAACAATATTACACCTGTAACTTCCAGCCCTTCTGCTATAAGTGGGGGATTAACTGAGCGCCAGCGTCAGAGATGGGAGCAAGAACGAGATTCAGTGCAACAACAGTATGACCTCGTAAGCAAAAGATTGGGACTGCTGGGTAAAGCATACGCCATTGAAACGGATGTATCTACAAAGCTGAGGCTAGAAGTCCAAATTCAGGAAGCCCAAACAGAAAAAGATAGATTAAATCAGCAGCTTGAGGAAATCGAGCAAAAGCTTTTGTAGTTGTCTTTTTAAAACAGCAAGCCAATTTCTATGCCCACTATGAAGTCTATTGAAGTTTTTATTTCTTACCACCAAGAGGATGAGGAACTACGAAGACAGTTAGATACAGCACTTGCGTCTTTGCGTCGGGAAAATATTATTAACAGTTGGAACGATCGCAAAATTATCCCTGGGCAAGAAATCAAAGGCGAAATAGATGAGCATTTAAACCAGGCTGGGCTGATATTATTACTCATCAGCCCTGATTTTATCGATTCTGATTATCACTGGACAGTTGAAGTTACACGAGCATTAGAGCAGAATGCAGCAGGTAAGGCTTGTGTTATCCCAGTGCTGCTACGCTACGCAGATTGGGAAATTCCCCCCATTGATAAACTGTCGCCACTACCTAGTAATCGCAAACCGATAAAAAGCTGGAATGACCGAGATGAGGCATTCTTAGAAGTTGTTAAGGGAATTCGGGAGGCAGTGCGATTAGTTGAAAACTCCAATTCCTCACGCCCAAAACAAACAACACAAGAACTTGAATATCAAGTCACAAGCCTGATCAACGAAGCAGATCGTTTGAGCGAAGCTAAAAAGTTAGAGGAGGCAGCCGTCAAATATAAAGCAGCCCTCAACCTTGACCCAAACTCTGTATATGCTCATCATGTACTAGGGGTTATGCTGCACAATCAAGGAAAGTTGGAAGAAGCGATCGCCGCCTACCAACAAGCCCTGCGCCTCGACCCAAACTTTGCAATGGCTCACAATAACCTGGGGAATGCGCTATACGAACAAGGGAAGTTGGAAGAAGCGATCGCCGCCTACCAACAAGCCCTGCGTCTCGACCCAAACTTTGCAATGGCTCACAATAACCTGGGGTTAGCGCTGTCCGAACAAGGGAAGTTGGAAGAAGCGATCGCCGCCTACCAACAAGCCCTGCGCCTCGACCCAAACTATGTAAACGCTCACAATAACCTGGGGGTTGCGCTGAAAGCTCAAGGGAAGTTGGAAGAAGCGATCGCTGCCTACCAACAAGCCCTGCGCCTCGACCCAAACTTTGCAATCGCTCACTATAACCTGGGGTTAGCGCTATACGAACAAGGGAAGTTGGAAGAAGCGATCGCCGCCTACCAACAAGCCCTGCGCCTCGACCCAAACTATGTAAACGCTCACAATAACCTGGGGAATGCGCTATACGAACAAGGGAAGTTGGAAGAAGCGATCGCTGCCTATCAACAAGCCCTGCGCCTCGACCCAAACTTTGCAATGGCTCACAATAACCTGGGGGTTGCGCTGAAAGCTCAAGGGAAGTTGGAAGAAGCGATCGCAGAATTGGAAATAGCTGTTCGCCTCGATCCTAGTAGCACTCTGTTTCGTGAGAACTTAGATATTTATAAGAATGAGAAGAAGGGTTTTTGGGGGCGTTTATTTGGTGGGTAAAATATTCTCAGTCTTATTCATCTCTCCGGTGTGCAATCAAACTGCTCAGAAACTAGCTGTATTGCTGCTACAAGAAGACGGGAGCATCCCAAATGTGTAAAAACAGGACTTACGCACTTAAAACCTGAAACCTCGATCCCCCCTAGCCCCCTTTAAAAAGCAGGGTGGTTTCATACAGCGAGAGAAAAATAATAATGACTCAAAGACTTGTGTGTACACCGTAGCCTTTATAAGGGGAGGGTTAGGGTGGGGTAAAACTTTGGTTAATCAGCTGTTTCAGACTTGTGTGTACACCGTAGCCTTATTCTTGGAGTGGGTTTCTTCGGGTTTAATAAGTAATCAAGTGGACAAGTCCATTCATTCAGAACACAAGTCCATTCATTCAGAACACAAGTCCATTCATTCAGAACACAAGTCCATTCATTCAAAACACAAGTCCATTCATTCAGAACACAAGTCCATTCATTCAGAACACAAGTCCATTCATTCAAAACATAAGTCTATTTGTTCAGAACACAAGTCTATTTGTTCAGAACACAAATCCATTTGTTCAGAACACAAGTCTATTCTCAACAATTTGTTGTCTAGCATCGTGTAATTACCGAGTCAGTAGCCAAATCTTATTACAAAAAACACCTTTTTTTGCAAGTTTTACTGAACCAATATATTGTCCCATTGAGACACTCTAGAAAGATAAGTTTAGTAAAAAGTATACATTGATGCCACGCAAAAAAAGAAGCTCTCCCCTTTTAGAAAAAACTGAACAAAAAGTAATCGGGTTTAAATCAATTAATTCCAGCCTTGACTTTGGTGATTCTATCAGTTTAAGTTATTTAACCCAGTTAACCGGGCAACTCCGCAACCAGATTGACCAGTATAATATGATGCTAACCGCCCTTGACTCGGCAAAAGCAGAAATAGAAACTCTTGAAAAGACTATCCGCGAAACTTCAGAACGCTTAGTCAGTGGTGTAGCGTTAAAGTATGGCAAAGACAGCCGAGAATACGAAATGACAGGCGGAGTACGCAAAAGCGATCGCATTCGTAAAGCCACTATCACCAGGCTAAAATCCACCGCAGACTCAAAAGCGGCTTCTCTACAGACAGCGTAACGAGTAACAAGTAAGCATCATTTGCGGTAAATGATGCCCATTAGGCATCTCCAAAAAAGAATGTAGAGACGCGATATATCGCGTCTCTACAGTTAAAACGTGGGTGTTGAATTACAGAAGCGATCGCATCGCTGACATAGTCAAAAAAGAAACCGTAATTTAGACCAAATTGCGTGGAGTATAGGTTATACCAAAAATGATAATCAACAAGAGGGTATATGACAGTTACATCTACTGAAAGTTCTCATTCCTTACTCTACGGTTTAGTTAACGGCTCAATAACTCAACTCCCAGATGATGAAGCGATCGCTGCAAATAAAAACTTGGCACAACAATTACAGTCTCGACTACAAGATTTCTGGCTATTGAATTCACCTGATGGACTGTGGGGGGCAAAATCTGCTAGGGCGTTGGCGACTTATAAACACTTTCAAAATATTACTGAGCCAGGAATTGGTTCTCATACTGCTGCCAGTTTACTAAATACTGAGCCAACTAACTTAATACCTGGATTCCAACTCAATGGCGATTGGCCAAGCCGAACTGTCATGTGGATGAGCTTACACAATCAACATATCAGCACAAATGGTAACAATGGGGAAATTAACATCGTTTATTTCCGAGGTTTAGATTGCAATGGTCAATGGAATGGAAATCAACCTTTTGTCTGGAACGATCGGCGTTGTGTGTTGGTAATCAAAAACCAAGTCCCCAGCTTTGTAGGTAATTGGTTAGCCACTTGTGACCCTGGAGAATATTATTGGGAACATCCAATGAATGACAAAGGCTGTGCAGATATTAAAGCCTGGCAGTTCCAAGCATGGAGCGTTGGCCACCATAAAGACCAATTAGCTCTAATACAAACCGGAGATATCACAGTGTTGCGTGGTGAGCAACGAGTCCCTGATACCAATAATAATTTTTATGTAGATCAACATACAACTGATAATCCAGATGGCGATCGTCCTGATGAACCAGTGAAAGGCTGGTCTGCTGGATGTATGGTTGGAGCTAGTTCCAACGAACATTATAATGAGTTTATGCCTTTGGTAAAAGTAGATCCCCGCGAAAAAGATGCTCCTGGTAAATATCAGCACTGGACAACTGTGATTAACGGGAATGAATTTTTAGACGTTTTCCCTTTATAAATCTTTATGCAATAGACATCTCCAAAAAAAATGTAGAGACGTAGCACTGCTACATCTCTACAAGGGTTGTGGATGACGCATATTTAATTTCTGGAGATGTCTAATTCATTCATGAGGTGAAAAGAGGCAGGGGAGCAGGGGGGAATAACTGAGACGGAGAAGCTCTCAGACTCCGCCCCAGTAAGAGCGCCCTTTATGGCGTTGCTCTCAACCCATGTTCCGCTCCGCTCCATGTCAAACGCACATTTTCAAAATCCCGTAGTTGTGTATCTGGCTCATACATCCGCTCTATCTATTTATAAGTAAAGGCGTACATCTATATATAGATGTACGCCTTTATCGCTGATTCATTTGTCGCCAAGATTTTTTTAAATCGTTTACTTCAATGCATTTTAATTAAAAGAGTTGGAGAAGTTATTAGGGTCTAAATCAGCAGGAAATAATAAAATCTCTTTGCCTTCTAGATTTGCTTTGTAGTAAAGCAAAATTGCCTTTTGCAAAGAACAATATTTAATTGGAACCCATCCATCACTATAAAAGTAGACAGTCACTCGACTCATTGCATACTCCTTCAATGGCAGTGGAACGCACCAGGACGAGTCCACAAATTGAACCTTACCTGTCGAGTCCATGCTTCGAACCTCAGTTGCTAAGTATATTTACTCTTACTCATCACTTTCATTACTTTCACTTATCCAAGTGAGTTTGAGTAACTATCATAAGTAGTAAGCTGATATAGCTTTAAGTTAGATATTTAAGTAAAACGTCAGAAGTCAACGAGTTTTTAGTTGGAATTGAGTCTTAGAGGATGTTTGAAAAGTCCTTTTCTTAGTAGCAAAATGTTTTAGATCCCCCTAAATCCACGCCACGTGCTTCAAGTCGGGGAACCCGCCCAACGCAGTGGCTCCCCTTAAAAAGGGGGACTTTGGTGTACACCGTAGCTTTTTAAGGGGGTTAGGGAGGATCAACAAGTGCGTAAAATCACAGGTAAATACTTTTCAAACAACCTCTTAGCCTTTGGCGTAACGCAACCTACCAAAACACTAAAGGAGTTAGGAATAAATAACTCCTAACTCTTAACTCTTAACTCTTAAATTCTAACTTTTTACACCGTACAACTCAACTCGCCGGCTTTTTGACTAAAGCGGTGATTCTCCCGATAATCTACCGGACAATCTATCACGGCGGGTACATCTTGAGCGAGGGCTTCTTTTAAAGTGGGAATCAAATCTAAGGCCGATTCAACTCGGTAGCCTTTTAAACCCATGCTTTCGGCAAATTTAACAAAATCAGGATTGCTAAAATGTACAAATGATGAGTTTCCTTTACCAAATTGATTTTCTTGTTTCCACTCAATTAAACCATAGCCACCGTCATTGAAGATTATGGTGACAAAGGGTGTTCCGACACGCAAGGCTGTTTCTAATTCTTGAGAATTCATCATAAAGCCGCCATCACCTGTGACAGCAACAACTTTGCGTTTAGGATGAACGAGTTTTGCTGCTAAAGCGCCAGGAATAGCAATACCCATAGCTGCGAAGCCATTAGAAATTATACAAGTATTGGGGCTATGGCAATGATAATGACGCGCCATCCACATTTTATGTGCGCCAACATCAGAGATAACGATATCATCTGGGCCCATTACTTGGCGTAAGTCATAAATTAACTTTTGCGGCTTAATGGGAAATCCATCATCATGGGCATACTGTTCGTAATCAGCCCGAATCTCTGACCTTAAGCTAATAGCAAAGGGATCGGGTTTACCTTGTCTATCTGCTAATTTTAAAATTTCATAAAGGGAATCGGAAATATCTCCCACAACTTCGGCGTTGGGAATATAACTACTATCAATTTCTGCCGGACTTACCCCAATATGCACAATGGGAATTTCACCATTCCGATTCCATTTCTTGGGAGAAAACTCAATCAAATCATAGCCGATCGCGATTACTAAATCTGTGTTGTCAAAGGCACAGGTAATAAAATCTCTTTGCTGTAATCCCACTGACCACAAAGCTAATTGATGTGTGTAGGGAATCACACCTTTACCCATGAAGGTATTAGCAACTGGTATATTCAGTAATGTGGCAAATTGCGTGACTGCATCACTTGCGTGAGCGCGAATTGCTCCATTTCCGACTAAGATTAATGGGTTAACTGCTTGGCAAATTGCGGCTGCTGCTGCCCGAATGCTAGCAAAAGATGCATAAGTTTTTTCGCTATTATCCTTACGCAAAGGTTTGCCTTCTACAGGCATGGCGGCAATATTTTCTGGTAAATCGATGTGAACTGCACCGGGTTTTTCTGATTGCGATCGCTTAAATGCTTTCCGTACTACTTCGGGTGTAATACTTGGTCGTACAATCTGCTTATTCCACTTGGTAACAGGGGCAAACATTGCCACCAAATCTAAATATTGATGGGATTCAATGTGCATTCTATCTGTTCCCACTTGACCGGTAATCGCCACTAAGGGCGCACCATCGAGGTTAGCATCTGCTACCCCAGTCATTAAGTTAGTTGCCCCAGGGCCTAGAGTAGAAAGACATACTCCGGCTTTTCCGGTTAAGCGTCCGTAGACATCGGCCATGAATGCCGCACCCTGTTCATGACGAGTCGTAATAAATTTAATGGAAGAATGTTTTAGCGCTTCTAAAACGTGCAAATTTTCTTCGCCAGGGAGTCCAAAAATATATTGTACTCCTTCATTTTCTAGGCACTGCACCAATAATTCTGCTGTATTCATTTTATTTCCTAACTATTGACAATAAATAATGGGAATTGGGAATTGGGCATAAATGAAGAGACAAGGGAGACAAGGAAGAGGGGGGAGACAAGGAAGAGACTATTCAATAATTCCCCCTTGTCCCCCTCATCTCCCTCATCTCCCCCATCTCCCCCATTCCCTACCCATAATCACTTCACCCACACGGTTTTCACATTGACAAACTCATGTATACCTTGGATACTCAATTCTCTGCCATATCCAGAACGCTTGATGCCACCGAAGGGCAACCGAGGATCGGATGTAACCATACTGTTGATAAATACGGCACCGGCTTCGATTTCTTCAACTAAGCGATCGCTTTCTTGGTCGTTGGTTGTCCAAGCGCTTGCACCTAATCCAAAGGGGCTGTCATTAGCGAGTTTAATGGCAGCATCGATATCTGGAACCCGAAATAACAAGGCTACCGGGCCAAAGAATTCTTCTTTAGCAATTGCTGCTTCTGGCGGGATATCTATGATAATCGTTGGCGGATAAAAGTTCCCTGGACGATCTGATAAAGGATGTCCGCCGATGAGGACTTTACCACCACTTTTTGTAGCAGCTTGTACTTGTTGGTCTAAATCCTGGAGAATACCAGGTGTTGCTAGTGGCCCCAAATCGGTATCCGGTTCCATAGGATCGCCTACTTTTAGCGCCTCAAATTTTTCTAAAAGCAATTTTTCAAATTTATCGGCGATCGCTTCGGCGATAATAAAACGTTTCGCTGCAATACATGATTGCCCGTTATTCAACATCCGCGCTGTAGTAGCTGTGACAACTGCTGTCTCTAAGTCAGCACTTTCTAACACAATAAACGGGTCACTTCCTCCTAATTCCAAAACTGTTTTTTTAATTTGTTTGCCGGCGGCAACGGCGAGGGATATACCTGCTGGTTCGCTTCCGGTTAATGTGGCAGCTTTTACGCGGTCATCAGCCATTAAGTCGGCGACTTTGGAAGCACCAATTAATAGAGTTTGAAACGCACCTTCAGGAAAACCTGCGCGGCGGATAATATCTTCAATTGCCAAGGCGCACTGCGGTACATTAGAAGCGTGTTTGAGTAAGCCGACATTTCCCGCCATGAGTGCTGGTGCAGCAAAGCGGAACACTTGCCAAAAGGGGAAATTCCACGGCATCACCGCGAGAATTGCCCCCATTGGTTGATAACGTACAAAACTCTGGCTGGCATCAGTTTTTACACTGACATCAGCTAAAAAACTAGGGGCGTGTTCGGCATAGTAGCGACAAACGGCGGCGCATTTTTCGACTTCTGCGATCGCAGCTTTCAATGGCTTACCCATTTCTAGAGTCATTAACTTCGCAAATTCTGCTTTGTCTTGCTCTAAAATATCAGCAGCTTTTTGCAGCCATTGCGATCGCACCGAAAAACTAGTTTGACGATACTCCTCAAAAGTCTGATTAGCTAAATCGAGTTTAGCGGTAATTTCTGCATCTTTGAGCGGCTCAAAGGTTTGACAAGTTTCCCCAGTGGCGGGATTAATGGTGGCGATCGCCATTACCTGACCTCCCGTTAAAAAATAGCTTGACTGTTGGCTTCCTAGTTTTATATATATAATTTGGGGAAGCTACCACCCAAATTCTAATCTTTTAGTTAAAAATTAGCTGCTCAATATTACAATTTTGCAATTTAAATTGAATTAATTTATACCAAATAGTAAGTATTAATATTGATGAATTAAATGAAAGTAAAGTTGCGAAAATGGGCACACGATTTCTACCAATGCCAGCCATAGAGTAATTAGCCATGACTCAAGCCTTAAGCAAACTGGTTACATTTGACGAATTCGTTGCTAAATATCCAGATAACACAGGGAAACGTTATGAATTACGTGATGGAGTCATAATTGAGATGCCCCAACCTACAGGCGACCATGAAGAAATTGTTGTATTTCTATCTACAAAAATCACTTTAGAATATAGTCGCCTCAGCCTACCCTATGGCATACCAAAAACAGTATTAGTTAAACCAGTTGAGAACGAATCAGCTTACTCGCCAGATGTCCTACTCTTAAATCTTCCGAATTTAGTTAATGAACCTCTGTGGAAAAAAGAATCAACTGTTACTCAAGCAGCATCTATTTCTCTAGTGGTTGAGGTGGTGAGTACAAATTGGCGTGATGATTATCTGAAAAAATACGCCGATTATGAACAAATGGGAATTCCTGAATACTGGATTATTGATTATGCTGCACTGGGTGGTAGAGAATTTATTGGCAAGCCCAAACAACCTACTATTTTGGTTTGCGCTTTAGAAGAAGGTGAGTATCGCGTTAGTAAATTTCGAGGAGATGACCGTATCCAGTCGGCAACTTTTCCACAGTTGAATTTGACCGCAGAGCAAATTTTTGGCGCTGGGACGACGATGTAAGTAGTTGCACAAAAATATTTATAGTCATTGCGAGCAAAGCGTTGCAATCCCAACCGCAAGCGAATTGCTTCATTCGCAATGACATTGTGTAATTAATTTTGTCCAAGTACTTAAAATAATACGAATTAATTTAATACCAAAGGATGGGATGTGCTTTAGCGACCCCGAAACCTTGAGCATAATCAACACCGAGTGCTTTAACTCGTTGGAGAATAGCGTCATTTTCGACAAATTCAGCGATCATTTTCAGTCCCATAACATGACCGATGCGGGTAATCGCTTCTACCATCGCATCATCTACAGAATTCTCGATAATGTTTTTAACAAATCCGCCGTCGATTTTCAAATAATCTACTGGGAGGGTTTTAAGATAGGCAAAAGAAGACATCCCGCTACCAAAATCATCTAAGGCAAAACGGCAGCCGCACTGTTGAAGTTCACGAATGAATTGACTCGCTTTTGTCAAGTTAGTGATCGCCACGGTTTCTGTAATTTCAAAACAAATCAATTCTGGTGGAACTTGATATAAACTAAATTGCTGATGCAAAAAGTCAATAAACTTCTCATCGTTGATACTAGTACCTGACAAGTTGATGGCATAAATATTCTTGCTGTCGTTTGCTACCAATGACCAATGCTTAAAAAGAGTGCTGATCACCCAACGATCAATTGTTGGCATCAGGTTATAGCGTTCGGCTGCGGGAATAAATGCCATCGGTGCGACTATATTACCCTTTTCGTCTCGCAAGCGTAACAATATTTCGTAATGATTTTCTGGTGTCGCTGTGGAGGTAATGGCCGCAATGGGTTGGGAATATAAGCAAAAGCGATTTTCTGCTAACGCCTTGTTAATCCTTCCCACCCACTGCATTTCACCACGCTGTTGTAAGAGTTCTTCATCGTCAGACTGAAAAATATGAACGCGATTCCGTCCCTTATTTTTGGCGGCGTAGCAAGCAGCATCGGCATGGCTGAGGAGATTAACTCGGTTCTCACTGTCCGCTTTAATTTCTACCAAGCCAATGCTGACACCAATAGAAAAAACATTATCTTGCCAGACAAACCGAAACTCTTGAATAGTCTCACGTAATATATTACTAACCCCTATGGCTTTCTCTAGAGAACATTGGTAAAGTAGCACACCAAACTCATCTCCGCCTAGTCGTGCTAATACGTCTGTCTGGCGGATTTTAGTTTGCAATAGTGTTGTGACTTGCCGCAAGAGTTCATCACCGGCTGCATGACCGCAGGTATCGTTAACAATCTTGAATTGATCCAAATCCAAATAGCATAAAGCGTGTTGTAAGTTTTGTGTTCTGGCGCTAATCACTGCTTGTTCTAAGGATTGCTCAAACTCGTGGCGATTTACTAACCCAGTTAGAGAATCGTGACTCGCTTGCCAAGAGAGTTGACGGGAGAGGTTGCGGTTTTGGGTGACATCATGAAATACCATGACTGCACCGACAATTTGATTGTAGCGATCGCGAATTGGAGCAGCTGAGTCATCAATGGCAATTTCGCTATCATCACGGGTCATCAAAACTGTGTGATTTGCCAAACCAACAATCTGTCCTGATTTTAAAGCTTTTTCTACGGGATTTTCTGCTGGCTCTCGTGTCGTTTCATGGAAAATTCTAAAGACTTCTATTAGAGGTAAACCTTGTGCCTCTTGCTGATTCCAACCTGTAAGCATTTCGGCGACGGGGTTAAAATACTCAATTTTGCCCATTGCATCTGTAGTAATCACCGCATCTCCGATGGAATGTAAGGTGACTTGCGCCAATTCTTTTTCATGAAAGAGTGCTTCTTCCATTTGCTTGCGTAAGCTGATATCTTTATGAGTCCCTGCCATCCGCATGGGATTACCATGTCGATCGCGGGTGACAACTTTGCCGTAATTGGCAATCCATTTCCATTGGCCGGATTTAGTTAGAACTCGATAATCAAAGTTATAAGGATGCTCGCTATCTTGAAAATGAGTGTTCAAGGTTTCCATTACCCAAGGCTGGTCTTCAGGATGAATCAACCCCTGCCAAGTGTTAATATTACCTGGGAGTTCTCCCACGCTGTATCCCAGCATTTCCAACCAGCGAGGACTAAAATAAACCTCGTCAGTGAGAATTTTCCAGTCCCATAAACCATCACCAGAGCCTTCGAGTGAGAGTTGTAGCCGCTCTTCACTTTCTTTTAGAGCGCTTTCTGCGTGTAGCCGCTTGGTGATATCCCGAAAGCTGAAAACTCGTCCGACGGGGCGATCGCTAATCCACTGCGGGCGAGTATATAATTCAAAAACCCGACCATGCTGAAATTCCCAAACATCATAAGTTTCATAGTTTGGGCGGTTAAACATTTGCTTAGTCGCTAGCAAAAATGCTTCCGGGTTTTGGAGTTGACTGGCAAGAAAAGACAACATGGGCTGTTCCTGTCCCCATTTCATCGTTTTGAGTGCCGAGTCTGGAACTTGCCACATTTGCATAAATTGAGTATTGAAGTTGGTTGTTTGCCCTTCGGCATCAAGAACGAGAATGCCATCGGCAGTGGATTCTAGGGTAGCCTGAAGCAATGAGTTAAACTCTAACAAGTGATGATTTGTTTCTTTTAACTTGGTTGCTTGCTGCCAAGCAAGTTGAGCGAAGTAGAGACCTAGCGTCACAAGTAAGCTCAGTATTAATCCCTCTAGCAGTACTAAGCTAGCTACTGGAGATAGCAGCAATTCAACTTCATCGGTAATATTTGATAGCTGCTTAATCAATATATTCTTGCAACTATTTATTGCTTCCCAGAGGAAGAGATTTGCAGTTAGAACCCCAAAACCAATACTGAAGGCAAACCATTGTGGCAGACGATCAACTCTCCCAAAAGCTATAAGTTGGAGGCTAACCCCAACCATGAGCAAACCTATTGCGGTCGGAACCGCTACGCCTGTGAGATATCCCCATTTGTAGTCTGTGATTGCATCACTAAGGTAGCCGAGTAATGTTACAAATCCAATGGCGATCGCTGCTGCTGATGAGAGTCCGGCGACTATTAACAAACGCCTTCTCGTCGTTATTTCACATAAGCACAGCGTTCCTAGACCCAATAGAGTCAACCCTAATGCTGTATTGGGGGATGAACGACCAGGCAAGGGACTGTCAACTTTAATCAAAAATTGGTGGATAGGTTCACTGATTTTCAAGGTGCTGTTTGATTTCGGAAGACTGTCTGTCAGGTAGTCTTGTATAAACAGTTGGTCAATACCAAAGTTGACCTGAAAGATATATTCAGCTAAGGTCAAGCCGCTAATTAAAATAACTAATAAGCTCAATCCGGCTGCCAGTCGTCGCCACCTTTTCATCAGTGCCAATAATGCCCAGCCATTTAGCGAAAATGCTAAAGCAGTGTTGTAACATATAGGAGGAGAATCTGTCAGAATTTGGAGCAGGGCACTAAAGTGAGTATGCCATGCAAGCATCACTGCCAATCCCAAAATGACACTGAATCCTCCGACAAGGAATGCCATGATTTGGGACGCTTTAGTAATAATTTTTAAATTAGATGAATCACTCATAATTTTTATTAATTGCACGATAAGATTTTTAAATTTAAATTTATTTTATATTTATATTTAATATTCCTTAATTACCACAAAATTAATTAAGTTGTTACTTGATATTACTCAAATACTAAAAAACTTCCCCAGAGAAAGTTTAAAAAAGTTTTTGAGCTATTGAACCACTCAGACGAATTTAGATCCCCGACTTCTTGAAGAAGTCGGGGATCTGGGCAGCAACTTTACTTTATAAGGTCGTGACTCTAACCCGATTTTTAATTACGAATTACGAATTACGAATTACGAATTACACTCAGTACTCCATCTAATGACCAATAATTGTTGGCGTTTGCTGCAAATTTGTCTGATAGACTTTAACTAATCGCTCAATACCTTTGAAACGATAATCTCCCATTTCTTGAAAGTCTGAAGGCAGTGAAAGCATTTTATGAGTCGCTTGACTAATCACGCATTCACTAGGGGGACAAACTGCTTCCATGCGAGCAGCAAGATTAATTGTCGCGCCTAATGCAGTATAGTCTACCCTTTGAGAACTGCCGACATCTCCCACAACAGCCTTACCGCTATTAATCGCAATGCGTAATTGTAAAGGTTCGTGCCAAAAACCGTTGGCATTTAGATGTTCTAGACGAGTGAGCATTCCTTTGGCAGCAGTAACAGCGCGATCGGCGTGATCTGCTTGCGGTTCTGGAGCGCCAAAAAATGCCATAATACAGTCGCCAATATATTTATCTAAAGTGCCGCCGCAAGTAAACACTTCTTTGAGCATTTCTTCAAATAAATTATTTAATAGTTGAGCGATCGCAGTTGGTGTTAACCGTTCCGAAATTGCCGTAAAGCCCACCAAATCTGCAAACAAAATACTAATTTCGCTCTCTGCGGGCGCTAAACGACCACCTGGTAAGCCACCTACAGAGATCAGCTGCTGCACAACTGCTGGAGAATGATAGCGTTCTAGTCGGTGACGAATCATCTCTTCGGTTTTGAGTTTTTCTACCAGTAGCCAACGTTGCACACTAGAAGCGACAAGGTTTGCTAAAGCTGAAAAAAAGCTGAGTTCTTCCTCGCCTTCATTTGCCCAATGGTAAGAAGAAAGATTGGCATCGGCATAGAGTACGCCCACAACTTTATTTTCATCCCATAAAGGCACTGCCATCGCGCTGCGAATGCCTTTAACTAAAATACTCTGTTCGCTAGCAAATCGTTCATCCTGATGGGTATCAGCGGTTTGAATGACAACTTTTTCGTCAAATACCTTTTGACAGATACTTCGACTAATCCAACTGCCATCTGAGGGGAGATGTTTTTGTTGAGAAATATTTCTGGTGGCAGCGTTCACTAACTCTAGTTGACCGCAACTATTAACATCAATTAATAACGCCAAGCGTTCGATACTATCAAGATAACGAAAAACTACTTGCTGTACTTGAGAAAAAATCTCTTCTATAGATGCTGCTGCACAAAGATTTTTAGCAATATCTACTAAATCTTTGAGACGGGCAATGGTTTTATCCTTATTGCTGATATTACCATCTTTGCTATCAGCTGCAATCCATTGCTGTTGTAATTGTTCAACATTGTGCAGAATTGTTCTCTGCTCATTATTTTCCGAAATTCCAGGATACTCAGGTGCGGGTTGGTAGACAGGGCTTGTGAGTAGCACTACCAGGCTAACATTGCCCAGCCAAATAATGTCACCGTGATGTAACTCTTGGAGACAGGTTACAAAATTTTTATTGACTTGCGTCCCGTTTTTGCTGCCCAGATCCTCAATAGTCCATACACCTCCAGCCGTTTTCACTAGGCGAGCATGGTTGCGGGATACTCCCGCAAAAGGTAAGTACAAGTTACATTCCGGCAAACGACCAATTGTGAATATATCTTTATCAACTGCGATCGTTGTCTCCGTATCTCCTTCTTTTAGACGTAGCTTGAGTTCAGTCATGAGTGTGATCCATCAAAGCTAGAGGTGCAAGCAACTCTCAGGTAAGTTATACCCTACAGGTTAACCTTCACCTTTTCTTTATGACACTGTTAACTACATTCCGACAAGTGTATGTGACGGATATTACATTGAAAGAGGCTATTTTGTGGAATTTTTAACCGAACTAACAAGGAATTGGGCATTGGGCATTGGGAATAAAGCTCGTTTCCAGCCTTTAGGCTGGAAACGAGCTTTTAAAGGGGTTTGGTCAATGTAAACTACTCAAAAACTGCCTGAAAAGGCTATTTAGAGAGCTTATTGTACTTGTTGTATGGGGAAAGCACCGGGTTGGATAGCGATGTTAAGATTTTGCCCATTCCGACGTAATTCCATCCGCAAATCGCCCCCAACTTGGCTATTTTCTACTACCTTTTGGACACTGCTAGCATCTGTGACTGCTTGCCCGCCAAGTTTTTGGATCACATCACCAGCACGTATCCCTGCTTTGGCAGCTGGTGAATTTGGTACAACTTTCACAACTAATACACCTTTATCTTCATTCACACTCAAGCCACTATTGGGATCTGAGTTGATATTTTGTTTTAGTTGAGGTGTTAACCCTACCATCTGAATTCCCAGATAAGGATGTTCTACTTTACCTGTAGCTATTAGTTGACTAGAAATGCGTTGTGCTGTGTTGATAGGAATCGCAAAGCCTAATCCCTGTGCCCCTTGGATAATGGCTGTATTCATGGCAATTACCTCACCACGATAATTTAGGAGGGGGCCGCCGGAATTTCCAGGATTAATCGCTGCATCAGTTTGAATATACTCTACTCGCTTATCGGGGGCACCGATTTGATTGCTACTACGTCCGGTAGCACTGATGATGCCAGTAGTTACTGTATTATCTAGTCCAAGGGGGTTGCCGATCGCGATCGCCCATTCTCCTGGTTGCAGTTTATCTGAGTTACCTAATGCTACTAACGGCAGATTATCTGCCTGAATCTTGACAACAGCAACATCAGTCAAGTCGTCTTTTCCTAATACTTTTCCTTTAAAGCTCCGTCCATCCTTGAGTGTAACTGTTACTGTATCAGCACCATCAACTACGTGAGCGTTAGTCAGAATACGACCATCAGCACTAATAATAAAACCTGAACCAGTCCCCCGCTCTACCCGATTCTGTTGTTGTGGCATTTGAGAGCCAAAGAAGCGCTGAAAAAATGGATCGTTAAATTCCTCTGGTATCTGGGCTTTTACGGTTCGGGAAGAATCAATTCGCACCACAGCCGGGCCAACCCTTTGCACCACCTGGGTAACAAAGTTAGGATCTGTGCCAGCGGCTAATGGAGGGGCGGCACTGACTCGACTCACTGCTAAATTAGATGCACTTTCAGATACTTGCTGAGAATGTCCAGCCATATAGCCGCCGGCTAATGTCATACCCGATCCCAGCAGCACCAGTGATAGAGAGGCAGCAGCCTTTTTCCAGGGCGCTCGATTGTGGTATTTGACATCAGCAGTGTTGGATAAAATGCTATTTGATGGGTGTTCTCCATCACGAGATTGGTTTTGCATTGCTGTCTGGAAGGATATTTATATGTATTACTAATGTAGATATGATTTGTGACAGTTTTGTTGCGGAGGTATTGCGTTGTTGTGAAAGCTTTGGTATTTTATTAAACCGTATTGGAATATACTCCTTCCTAGGGGCACACAGTTGTCAGGAGTGTAAACTTAGAGCTAGGGCGGTTTCTAATCGCCAATTTCGCGTTAACTTGACTGCGTGTTCCATACCATGCCTAAAGGAATAAAATGGCACAGGGAAAAATCTTACTGAAACCTGGCACTTTATGGACAAGTGTTAAAGAAAAAACTGAATATGCTTTGCAATGCGGGGCGCTGCTGTCGATTCCGACAGAATTTGAATTTGTCGAACAGGATGGCGTGGGTTTTTTGGTGCGGATTTTATCTAACCTGAATCGCAAAAAAGCAGCTAAGGAGAAACAGGAAAAACAATCTGCTATCTCTGGTCAAGAGTTTAATCCTTTTTTGCCTTATGAAGAGGATTTATTTGTAGCAGATATCTCTGATACTCATGTATGTATTTTAAATAAATATAATGTTGTTGACTATCACCTGCTTATTATTACCCGCGCCTTCGAGGAACAGGAAAGTTTGCTGACTCTGGAAGATTTTGCAGCTATGTGGGCGTGTTTAGCTGATATCGATGGTTTAGCATTTTACAACAGTGGCAAAAGCGCAGGTGCTAGTCAGCGACACAAACACTTGCAATTAGTACCATTACCACTTGCATATTCAGGGCCACAAATACCAATTGAACCTTTGTTGACAGCAGCACAATTTCAAGACTCGAACGCAACTTTAGTAAAGCTTCCTTTTGTACACGCTTTCGCGCCACTAAATCCTCATGGGATGGAGTCGCCATTCACAGCAGCCCAAGCAACGTTGGAAGTTTATCGCAGTTTGTTAGGGGCTGTAAGTTTGGATGCAGAGCAATGTGGTGCTTACAATATGTTAGCGACAAGAGAATGGATGTTAATCGTACCGCGATCGCATGAGCATTTCCAATCTATCTCTGTTAATTCATTAGGATTCGCTGGTGCTTTGTTGGTGCGAAACACGACTGAAATGGAGATTCTTAAAGCCCAAGGGCCAATGACCATTCTCAAAAAAGTTGCTTTATCTTAATCAATTTTTTGTAGGAGTGTTCCAAAAAATAAACGATCCAAAACCCGTCATTGCGAGCGTTCGTGAAGCGTCTCGTAGAGAAGCGAAGCAATGACAATTGGGCATTTTTTTTACTTGGAGTACTCTAGTAGACATCTGGTGAAAAAGTAATGTCGAGACGCTCTCTTTTCATCCTTTTATTTTGGCTAAGGTATTGTATAAACACGCTCTTTATCACTTTGCGATCGCTGAAAGTGCTTGCTGTGAAACGCAACCTGCGGCTTTAATTAAATTGGCTGCTTTGTTCTTGTAGCCAAATCTCAAATAGTTCATTCAGCAGCCGCACTTTCATAAATTCATCCAGTTGTGCGGGAATAAATTTTTCCAGCCGCAAAATCACGAACCAATCAGCAATGCGAGTAGGGGGCAATATCTGACCTGGTTGACTGCTAGAAAGCATTTGCACCATCACCGGATGTAGTGCATTCAGTTCAATTGGGCCCACTAAGCCGCCAGTTTGGGATTCTGGCCCGAGTGAGTATTCCCGCGCCAAGTCAGCAAAGGAGTTTTCTTTTGCCTGAATCCGAAAATAAAGTTCTTGGGCAATTCCTATATCCTGGGTTCGCAGTAGAGAATAAATTACTTTGTCTAGTTTCGCCTTGGACTGGAAAAAATAGGATTCGAGTTTATTACCCCAAGTGGCTTGCTTGAATTTTTCAATTTTCAGCTTCCGAGTGGTAATAACTTCTAGTTGTTCGGGAGTCAAGCCTTGATGTGCCATCCAAGCCTGGATGTCTTCTTCACTTTTGAACTGTTTTTCAGCATAAAACTGCTGTTTAGCTTGGGCTAATTCCTCCGGTGTACATTGTATTGCTATGTTCGTAGAGCGTGAGTTTTGCTCTATCGCCTCATCGATGATTAATTCTCGCTTCAACTGTGGCAACATTTGATAATTTGCCAGCAAGGAAATTAGTTCACTTGCTGTAATTGTACGATTACCGATTTGGATCGCTTCAGTCATTAGCTTTCGGGCATCTTAAGAATATCTAGTACAACAAGGCAAAAGTAAAAAGAAAGAACGCTGATTTTGTAGGATGTCTAGCAATTTTAAATGGGTGGCTTATTTCCACCGTGACGTACTAGTACCGCAGGGCGGAATTAAAAATTAAAAATTAAAAACGAATACAGCATGAGGGTTTTATTGATTTGGAATGGGTGGTTTATTTCCGCCGCACTGTACTAGTTTGTTAAAGAAGCTAAACCATAGCCTATTTATTAGGAGCTTTTGTCTCAATCTTACCGAGTTCGGTACACTAACCTCACTTTTTCAATAATTACATACTTTAAAATATACAATTTATATATGTTTTTATGAGGAATTTTACGTACAAATGACAAAATATACAGTTGAACTGTCTATCTTAGTATACAGGCTAATTGCTACCACCCAAACATTATTGTCTTTGATCGTTGCCTTGATTGCCAACGTATATTTGTTAGTTGTTGTAGTCTTAGTCATCTGCAACAACTAAAAAGTAGCGATCGCCTGTTGCTAAATCGGAGGAACGATGTAATGTCCAATGTGGCTGTATTATTACCCTCAGATGCTATGGGTGTATTGTTTCCTTAGTAAAGCAGAAGTTGATCTCAGTATCCTCCTCGTTTCAAAACTGATTATCCGAAATGTGAACCAAGGAACGACAGTATCCCGCAACCAAAAAATCTAACGTCTACAACGACTCCAAATAGCTCAAAAGATCCGCCATCTCTTGGGTGCTAGGTTGGAATTTTGGCATTGGCGGGGTTTCGCCACTGATTACCTGATGAATCAATCCATATTGAGACTTATGCTTGGAAACAGCTTGCAAACTGGGCCCTACTCGCCCGTCTGCTTCCAAACCATGACAACCAGCACAGTTAATTTGAAAGATCGCGTGTCCTTGAACTGGGTTTCCTGTTAGGGATAAAACACTCTTGACATAAGGATCGGAGGCTTGAACCAACTGAACACCAAAAAAGCCCAAAGGGATTGATAGCAGTATGGCCAGCGTCAATAAAACGATGCGCTGAATCAAAATTTCAGGTTTGGTAATCTGGTTATCCAAAAGGTTTGCGGTGAAAGTCTAGGTGTGCTAAAAAGTTTTCATTTCCTACACATAGCTTAAAAGTTCTTGATCGTGTCTGCAAGCACAGAAGACTATTTTTTTGTGGGCAGTCGCCTTCAAAAAGTCTGTAAGACGCAGGATTCATACTAAATTTGGTAAAATCAAAAACAGGCAACGAATATTTAATAATTACAAAGAGGAGATTTCCAGTGGTTGAACCCCTGCTATCAGGTATTGTCCTTGGTCTAGTTTTCGTCACCCTCGCCGGACTGTTTTACGCTGCCTATAAGCAATACAAGCGTCCTAATCAGTTGGGCGGTTGAGGAGTTAGGAGACGCGATTAATCGTGTCTATACAGGATTTAGGAGTAGAGACGCGATTAATCGCGTCTCTACAGGATTTAGGAGGAGTTATTCACTCAGCACTCAGCACTCCTGAATTATTTGCCTGTAAGTTTTGACTCCGAAATTCTGTAGAAAGTTAGTGATGTGTTGCCATAAAGTTTCTCGCGGCAAATTTCCCAAGAGGGAATCTCTGGCGGTGTCCAACCTTGTGAGGCGTGTTCAACTGCAATTTCGCCACTAGGTTCTAAAAGTTGATAGTGAGCGATCGCTTCTAATACTGGCTGGTACAATCCACTGGCATAAGGTGGGTCAAAGTAAATTCTATCGAATTGCTTGCCTGATAAAGTCTTTAAGTGCTGCGTAATATCTCCCCGCAATATCCGAAATTCTTGCTCGTCGGTATTAGCTACCTGCTGCCAATTTTGTTGGATAGTGGCACAGGCTCGGCTCGATTGTTCAATTCCTACTACCAGGCTGGCTCCCCTACACAAAGCCTCTGCGCCCATTGAACCAGTACCGGCACACAAATCTAGCCAGCGACAACCTGCAATTTCTCCCTGCCAAATATTAAAGACTGCCTCTCTTACCCGCGCACTGGTAGGTCTAGTTTCTTTACCTGGTAAAGTTTTTAGTTGGCGATTTCCGTAAATTCTCAGGCTCATTGGTTATTAGTCATTAATCATTGCTCATTATTGAGCGAGCGAACGCGAACAGCGTCTCTAAGAGTTGCCGTTGGCGTAGCCTCTTGTAGAGAGAAGTATTGGTCATTAGTTTTAGACAAAAGATAAAGAACAAATGACAAAAATAGTATTAGGCAGGAATTTTTTCGCGGACTTGAGCAACAAAATTAGACAGGATTTGCAATCCGATATTAGAAGATTTTTCGGGGTGAAATTGAACTGCCATCAGGTTTTCGCGAGCGATCGCAGCTGTGACGGTTTGAGTACCGTGGGTGACGGTTGCTGCACGGATTAGGGGGTCTATTGGGTCAACATAGTAAGAATGGACAAAATATACCCAAGGATCGGACGGTAAATGCTCCCACAAAATACTTTTTGCCTGAGTCATTTCCAGTTGATTCCAACCCATGTGAGGAATAGTAATGTCGGGTTCTGGACGAAACCGGCGCACTTTTCCTTTGATAATTCCTAGTCCTGGTTGGGTACCTTCTGCGCTTGATTCAAAGAGAATTTGCAGTCCTAAACAAATTCCCAAAAAAGGTTTACCAGATGCGATCGCTTCTTTAATAGGTTGTTCCAAACCACGCGCTCGCAGGTGTTGCACTGCTGGATCAAATGCTCCCACTCCTGGTAAGACTATTGCATCTGCTTGCTCTAATTCCTTTGGAGAATAAGTAACATTAGGAGTTGCCCCAGCTTTTTCCAAGCCTTTACAGACTGAGTGCAAATTTCCCATCTCGTAGTCTACGACCGCAATTACTGGCATTTACCTGCTCCTTGTAAATTTATTAATGGAGGGTTTTTCTATTCTAAATAATATTTGTTATGAAGAAAAGAATTCTATTAACTTATTTTGACATTTGCCTAAAATATCAACAGTCGAATTCTTCAGATGATTTATTACTTGAAGTTACCAAACTCGATCTGATACCAGATGACTTAAGTTTTTTACGCCTGTTACCCGTAGAGATGAAACTGGCCGGTACTCAGGTAATGGAAAAAATCAATGCAATTCAACCTGAATACATCATCTGTCACAGCTAGGGCTGCAATCCTTACAATTAAGTGTGGAAGCAGTTGCTAGCTGTGAAAAAATTGTTTTACAGACAGAAGTTGATTTAGAAAAATTCGTGGCGGGAGTAACTGCAATTTAGATTAGCCAACACTGCGGTAAATTTGTCTTTACTATTCAGTGTTGGACTACTTAGCCTAAAATAAACTCACGACTCCTCGTATTTTTGTTCGCGCTCCGGTTCTAAATCAAGAAAACTTGATGGGTATTCTTCTAGATTTCGTATTAATTATTAACAAACTGGCACTTTCATCAGGTTGTTAATGTCTGTATGGTGAAAGAAATATCTAAGTATATGTTGCCATTGTTACTAATTTTTCCAATAGCTCAATCAACTCCTGTGACACCACCTGAAGAAGTCATACAACCACAAGAAGTACGTCCTTTACCAGGTCAATTAGATACAGTGCCAACTTTTAACAGTAATAGTCCAGAATTGGTGTTGAAAGAAGGAATTTTACTCTCTACTTTTCCACCAAATGGCAAAAAAGTGCCAACAGCGCATTTGAATTTTCCCTTTCGAGGACGATTTGATATTTTTGTCCATCATGTTGCTAAAGCCGAACCGTCAGATAATTTGCGTAGGCCTAGCCCGTCGGAGACATCGCTCTATTTAGGGATAATTTTGCACAACCCTGGTTCAGAAGCAGTGAAGGTAAATATTTGGCAAGCAGCGAGTTATTTGAGTCAACCGGATGCACCATTTATTCAGTTACCATCTTTTAGCCAAAATCCTTTAGGGACAATTTTTGCGGGCCCGGGCGATCGCGTTATGTCTGATGTGCTTAGAGGACAGCGACAAGAGATTTTCCCTGCCCAAATTGAGATTCCAGCAAAACAGAGTCGGATGTTACTAAATTTACCAATTCCTGTGCAGGGATTGACACCACCTCTCAATGGTCGGTCTACATTGATTCGACTGCAAAGTAATGGAACTGTTTATGCAGCTAGCCTAGCGATGTTTGCACGCGTAAATCCTGATGGCAGTGAGCGATCGCCAACCTTAGAAGAGTGGCAGAATTTACTAGATAATGGCGATTTGGCTGGGCCAAGAGATAAAGCCCCCACTCCCCTAGAGGAAACTGGCAAGCCAAGAATTTATGGGCGTGTTGCTGGAGTGGCTGGCGGTTCACGCTGGAGAGCCTTATTAGTAGATAATCCTAAAGCTAGATATCTAACTATTCCCCAACCTGGTCAAGGGTTTTCCTACGCTTTGAGTACGGTGCATGGGGGAACATTAGGAACTGGTCAAATTCAAAGTGCTACTATGCTGGTGCGCTATCCTGACACCGCATATCGCGCTCATGGCAACTATGGGATTCAATATGATCTCAAGTTACCGCTATACAACAATACTCAAAGTCCTCAAACTGTGAGTGTATCCATACAAACCCCACTCAAGGAGAATCAGTTAGTCAAACCAGGGTTACGTTTTCTGAGTACACCAGCCAGGGAAGTATTTTTCCGAGGGACAGTGCGGGTACGTTACAAAGATGAGCAAAATCAGCCGCAAACTCAGTTTGTGCATTTAGTGCAAAAGAGGGGTCAACCAGGGGAACCCTTACTTTCATTAAATATGAAACCTGGCGATCGCTCTTTAGTAGAAGTAGACTTTCTCTATCCGCCGGATGCCACACCACCGCAAGTATTAACAGTCTCAACCCAAGCTCAAAGTCGGTAATCAATAAACATCTGGTGAAAAAGAATGTAGAGACGTAGCACTGCTACGTCTCTACACTGGTTCTGCATAACGCATATTTAATTTCTGGAGATGTCTAAGTAATAGATATCTTAACAATTAACTTAGCGATGGCGATCGCTGCTAAAAACCTTGCTTTAGAGGCAAAGGACTCTGAAATGGGCTATTATTAGATGGTAGACTAGGTGGAAGTGGGTTAATGCTAGGTACAGGAGTAGGCACTACTTTCTTAATGACTGTGATTGCAAATCCTCTTTGCTGGGGTTGTTGTTTATTAGATATATCATTAACTTGCAGCGAAATTTGAGGTGGGAAGGCTAGATTCACTGGAAGCTGCTTTGAACCAGCTAGTGGAACGTCATCTCCGTATGGCTGAAGTTTAACCTGAATATTTTCCCCTTCTACTCTCCAACTCAGAGTAGCAGTTGTTCCTTCTTTCAGTTCTAGATTTTGTTGTTCGCTACCATTGATTGTGAAAGAAACAATCTTAAATGGTTTAGGTAATATTTCTATTTTAGATTCAGTCTTTTTAGAACTAATCTTATCACTTCCATTGTTAGAAAAAGCTTTGATTTCAAAGCCAAATTTACCAGCTTTATATGCTGTTAGAGGAATATTTGTACATCGTAGCTGTTGGTTTTGTTGTGTACATAGCTTTTTAAGTTTAGGGTCTGTAAGATTACCTTGATTGAATTTATAAATAATTGGTTCACCATAAGATGTAGAATCATCTGCACTGCCAGCAAGTTGAACTTTTGCCAATAATAAGGGACGGGCAATTGCCCAACTTAAAAGAATATTTTGACCTTTGATATACTGTGGTTTATCTGCCTGAAAACTCAGGACTTCAGCAATTTGTTTTTCAGCTATTTCTACTTGCGTTATTTGGCTTGCCACTTGGGTCTTTGGAGAAAATATTGGTAGGCCATTCCGATAAAAAGCTTGTAATTCAAAAGTGTAATTTCCTTTGGTTTTCACTCCAGTTTTAACGTTGTTACAAATTAGCTCTTGTTTCTCTTGTACCTGACAAGGAGGTATTTCATTAGCACTTCCTTTGCCAAGTGTTTCAGGAATGCCATTCCTAAAATCGTAGGTAATAGGCTGACTTGCTTGGGAACCTTTAACTATCAGAAGCAACATTTGCAATTGTTGATAATTGTGAATGTCCCACTTTAAAGCTACCTCATCCTCTTGTTCTGTAATTCGAGGATTATTAGCACTAAAATTTTCTAATCTCAAAGGATCGGGGTTTAAAATTCGCCAAATGATCAATCCTATCCCTCCCAATAACCCCAAAACTGCCAAAATTAACAAAAGAAATTGCCACCAAGGACGGGGTTTCCATACCAAACTTCCTTGAGGTAATGTGTTAGGTAGAGGTAAATTTTGTTGGTCTTTGATGTCGAGTTGAAAGTTGACTATTAACCCTGCACCAAACCAAGGTCGTCGCCACCAAGGTCTGGGTTTGACCATCAAATTGGCTACAGCACTTCTATTAGGTAATAATCTGACTTCGGTGGGATCGAATTTGAAACTATATAGTTCTTCTTCGTCTCGACTTTTTAAGCTTAATATCAGTTCTCGGACAATATTACCCTGGTTTGCTAGTGATAATTCGTATTTGCCCAGACTCCGGCTAACTTGTCCTAAAATGGTATGAAGTTCTATATCTAGGCGATAATTTGTCGGAATTTGGATGTACACCAAATCCAGTAGTACTAAGTCGGGAGAGTTTTCTGAATACAAGCGGATTGTGGGAGAATAGCTTCCAGCGAGGGTATCCCCAGGTGGATGAAATTTCAACAATATTTGACCTTGAGTACCAGGGTTTAGTTCTAGTGCGGTCACATCAGACACCAACCCTGTTCCCTCAAATCCAGTTCCGGGATAATTGATTGTGAACCAATCTTCGTCTAAATCTGGACAACTTAGGCGAAACCTGTCTACGAGATAAGAGCGATTGTCAACTATTACCTCTACTTGCAGAGGTTCACCAGGCTTAAAAATTAGTGGCTTGTTGGGGTTTGTGTTCGGTCTAATAGAAAATGTCGGGTCGTTCACCCGAATTGCAGTCTGTTCTTGTAGGAGAACCTTAATTTGGTTGGGGAAGGTTATGGGTGTATCTTGAGGATAATGTTGAGGAGAATCTATAACTAATGTATAGTCATAGGTTCCGGGGAGAGCATTTGCAACAATTTGAAACTCAAATTTTACTTCGTCACTATTCTGTTGGGGAGCTAATGCTAAACTTTCTCTAGGAGAAGTAGACCAACCGGTTAAATTTTGAAATACTTCGTCAAAAACAAAATATAAGTCAATAACTGCGCTTTGATCTCCCTGATTGATTACAACAATATAAAGTTCAATGGTATCTCCTGGCATCCCAAATTGAATTCCAGGTGGATTGATAATAACTTGTAGTGGATTGAATTTAGCTTGCATATTATCGACTTCCTTATTTGATGCGGTGTAGTTTGACCTGAAAATCTTCACTACCACTCACAATCATGGTTCCTTGATTAGTTTTCAAGTCGATACTATTGATTTTTTTAGAGCTTTGGTAAATTGTTTTACCTTCTGCTGCTTTTGTTTTGTCGAGTTTATGTTCGGGGGTTAAGTACCAAATCACCACTCGTCCATCATCGCCACCACTTACTAAAAGACTACCATCATCACTAAATGCTAGACTACGCACAGATGTTTTTGATGCTGGCCAGCGATCTATTGGCGAACAATTTAGTTCATTGACTTTTTCCTGCGGATTAGAATTTTTGATAGTTTGACACTGATTCAAATTCCAAATCGTAATGAACCCGGCAGAATCGGAGGTTGCGAGGATTTTTTCTGTCGAGTTAGGAACAAAAGCCAATCCCCAAATATAATCTTCACGCCCAACTAATGGGTCTAGTTTTTCGAGATTTTGCACTGATAAACCTGAGAATTGTTTATCAGATTGAGTTGGGTTCCACTGCCACAAGATGAAACGTTTAAAGTTTCCGGCAATTACTAGAGTTTTTGCATCTGGACTAAGATTTAATGCCCGGACTTGGAAACCTGATAGTTTCAATGTACTTTGTACATCGATAACTTGCGGTTCTGGGAGAAAGTCGCTGTTAGGCGCTAGTCTTGACCATACTCTAACTTTACCACTGCCATAGCCACTGAATAAGTTAAGTGAGTTTGAGGTGAAAGCTAAATCAAAAACGCGATCGCCTTTTGCTTTAAAATCTTTAAGGTCTTGAAGTTGACTAATCTTTGCACCTGATGGTACATCTCTGAGTTCAATTACCCCATTATCTAGACCAACAGCAACACGATCGTTTTGTAACGGCATGAAGCGCAAGACTTCTACAGCGTCATCGGTAATCGCCATCAAACCCTTCGGCTGTTGCTGTTGATCGCAAGCAACGGGCTGCCCTGAATATGTTACTCTATCATCGGGGTCTAAGCTATCAGCACCAATTCTCCAAAGTCTTAATGTACAATCATCTGAGCCACTAACTACAGATAAACCAATGCCACTAAAACGCACTGAGTTTACAGAACGTGTATGCATGACATTTGTTGGCCTCAGTAATAATGCTAGGAGTGCGGCTAATATTGCGATCGCGGCCAGTTGCAGCCATAGAGGTATAATTGGCTGAGTCTCCACTTCTAATGTCTGCGTGGCTGGGTCTGTACTCCCTAAACGTTGGTCGGATAATTCAGATTTGGCCTCTAACAAGAGAGTTTTACCGATTCCTATCCAAGGGCGTTTTGTTTTAACATCCAGGATAATTTTACTTGTTTCTCCTAAATGGAGATTGGCAACTTCGGGAAGCTTTTTGAAACTACATTTTCGCCAGTCTCTACCCTGTACCTGGATATTAATTTCCTGGTTAAGGTTACTAGCATTTTTAAATAGTAATTCAAAGGAAGCTGTATGAGATTTCCAGTTAGGCAACCATGCTGATTTACTCGGAATTTTCAGGTGTTTTTCTGTAGTGGTAAAGTCTATAAAACCCACAGGTAAAACTTCAATTTTGCCTTCTGCGTTAGTTGGATAACCATTATTGCTAACAGCTTCAATAGTAAAAGGGTAATTTTGACTTGGCGCTTGGACTACAGAAGGAGGTTGACATTGAAATGTAGCTTCTGATAGTCCACCGGGATCTAGAGATAATCGGCGTTCTGCACTACCTGTCAGCCAAGATGGATCGATGCCTGTAAAACGTAGCACCACATCAGTTGGTTGTTGCCCCAAATTCCGCACCCGTACTGGTATATCTACAGAATTGCGGGGATAAACTTGGAACTCTCGTACAGGTAATTCTACACTTAAATGTGTTGGTCTGTTATCTCGCTCGATTTTCAGGCGCAGCACAAGTCTGCACTGTTGGGCTAATTGCGGTGAAAAAATATTCACCATCAAGTTAACAGTACCGACGAATCCGGGAATGGGTGTATTAAATATGAAGACTTGGAATATGGTACTACTGCCTGGTGGTTTCGCTGCTGCCACCTCTGGTTCGAGTCGATACCAGCGATATCCAGTGTTCCGGGTTTCTCCGGCGGCGGTAATTTCTATCTGAAAATTGACAAAGCGATCGCTGTCATTATTGACTATTACCTCAAATGATACAGGAGTATCACCTGGACGAAAGGTTAAGTTCTGAGTAGAAAGACTGGCATTAATAACACTTTTTTCCATGCTATTATTTATACTATTTTTTTTATATTTTGCATGATTAGCACCGTTAAATAATTCGTAATAGAGCCTCCGGCACGCTACGCGAACGTAATTCGTAAGTAAGCCAGTACAAATAAACCTAATTGTGTAACAGAATATAAAAACTACAAGACCTTTGCGATTGCAACTCTTGGAGACGCTCCGCGAACATTCCACTTCGTTACATTCGCAATGACATACATTGAAATTTTCACGCCGACTTACTTAATTTGTACGCAGTATTGAAACTATTGGGTTCAGGCTAAAATTCTTTGTTTTTGAACGAACCGCAGAGGCAATAGAGTTGCCAGTGCGTTGCGGTGAGGCAGTCCGGTCTTGGGGGTTTCCCCCATGAGGAACTGCTGAACCCGAAGGGGGGTTCCCCCCGTTGTAGCAACTGGCGCGACGCAGAGAGAAGAGAGAGAAGAAAAAGAAGACTATGAATTTTAGTTAAATTGGTGTTTCTTAATTTTGGATTTTAGAGATATCTAAAATCCAAAATCTATAACTCTATAGTTGACGCACTAATGGCTGACCATCTTTAACTTCACCAACTAAAACTAAATCGACACAGTTAACGAAGATGCCATTTTCTAGAACACCAGGAATGTTATTCAATGTCTTTTCTAGACCAACTGGATCTTCTATAGAGTCAAATCTGACATCTAAGACAAAGTTACCTTGGTCAGTAATCACTGGGCCAGCTTTTTTTACACCCATGCGGAGTTCTGGTTTACCACCGAGTTTTTTGATGGCATTGGTAACAGGAGTAATTGCCATTGGTATTACTTCCACTGGCACTGGGAAACTAGAACCCAAGCGGTCTACCAACTTGCCACTATCTACGACGACGATAAACTGTTCTGCCAGGTAGTCTACGACTTTTTCACGGGTATGTGCTGCACCACCGCCCTTAATTAAATTCTTCTGCGGATCGACTTCATCTGCCCCATCAATGGCAATATCAATGTGGTCAATAGCATCCAAGGTGGCGAGAGGGATACCGTACTGCTTCGCTAGCACTTCTGATTGAAACGAGGTTGGTATACCAATGATATCTTTGAGTTCGCCAGATTTGAGGCGATCGCCCAAAAACTGAATCGTATATGCTGTGGTTGACCCCGTACCCAACCCGACGATAGAACCCGATTTTACCAGCGCGGCAGCGGCTTTGCCAACTTCTTGCTTCATCAACTTTACGGGATCTGTTCCTGTCATTCCCAAAACTCCTGAAAAACTGACTATAGTCCATAGTAGTGGGCAGATAACGTCAAAACATGAAAGCTAAAAAACAAGTTTTTGCTAATTTCTATTTCCTTTATTAGGAACTTGTAAAAAATAAAACATCTTATTGTCCTGAACAGAGGAGATTGCTATGTAGAAAAATAGTATATTAATATACTAATATCATGACAAAGCGCCAGCATACCGATCTTACCTTCGAGAAACTTTTCGCTGAGATCGCCCCAGAAGTGGCAAATACCTTTACAGTGGAACAATTAGTAGCCATCAAAAGGGTTTTTACCTCTCGTACTTGGACTCGTCATTCTTTAGATATAAGAGTTTCAGTACCAATTCCCGGATTAAGGTTTTATCTGGTGTTGCTAGCAGGTTCAGAACGTCGTTCTAAAATGCGTTTACGCTCTGAAAAAGATTTATATCCTTTTTGGACTCCTGCCAATATTTTTTTCCTCATAGGATTTTTAATCATTCTATTGATTTCTAGCTACACTATATTTTCATTTGTATTATCTTCACTTACTCCCATATCTAGCTCGTATTACCCTACTTCAATTCCTTGGATTTACGATCGATCAGAATGTGAACACACCAATAGAATTTGGCATGATGCTAAGTGCTGGGATTCTGAACACAGTCCTAATTTTTAAAGCTTTACTAAGAGGCTGTTTGAAAAGTCCTCTCATTGGTATCAAAAGTTCTAGATCCTCCTAAATCCCCCGATAAATTGGGGGACTTTGATTCCGATTCCCCCTTTTTAAGGGGGGTTAGGGGGGATCAAAGTGACTTTAGTCACAGCAAAATACTTTTCAAACAACCTCTAAGGGGAGGGGATTAAGGGGTGGGGTACAATGACTGTGGGAATCATAACTAATTACCCAGACATGATATTACAGGTTATTAACGCTCTTCTATTACTCTCGTTACATAAAAATCAGAACCCTTGATTTCTAGAGCTTTGACAAATTTATGGGTAGGTTGGGTTGAGGGACGAAACCCAAGACGAAAAGTCCTTGTTTTTGTTGGGGTTTCACGAATCTTCAACCCACCCTAAGAAGCTGTAGATTGTAACTTTTCTAATCGTGCTAGCACTTCTGAACTGTGAATATTTGGGTTGACTTTCACAAAAGTCTCGCGTAAAATGCCGTAAGGATCGATGATAAAACTGTGGCGCATCGATAAGAAACCGAGCCACGAACCATAAGCTTTACTTACTGAACCATCAGTATCAGCCAGCAGGGGGAATTTTAGTCCCTCTGAATCACAAAATTTGGCGTGAGAATCAATATCATCAGCACTTACGCCAATAATTTGGGTATTTTTGTCGAGGTATTGGGGTAAGTCTTGCTGAAAACGGCGAGCCTCTATAGTACAACCAGAGGTAAAGTCTTTAGGATAAAAGTAAAGTACTAGCCACTTACCGCGTAATTCAGAGAGGGAAATTTTGCCATCACCTGTGTTAGTTGGCAAGGTAAACTCTGGTGCGGGTTGATTAATTGCAGGAAGTTTACCACCAAGAGCATCAGCAGTAGGGGTAAAATTCAGCCAGTTGATGAGAGAAATACAACCAGTAAATAATATGTTTAAAAAAGTGCGGCGAGAAATCATGGTGCAAACCAGAATCACAACTTTACACAAGTTTACAATTTTTGGTTGCTACAAATCTCATTTTCATATCATATTCGGATAAATAGTTGTCATTGCGATCGCTCCGCTCGCAATGACGTTTTATAAGCGATTAAGGGAACACGATATCACTGAGATTCGGGAGGGACATCTGTGCTTTCTATATATTGGCTATCTAGAAGAAAGGCTCCCCTAGTGAAGCGAATACCCCAATATCCACCGGGACGGCGGTCAATAACTATACCCTCTTCACCAATGTGAATAACATCGGGGGGGCGCAGCATGGGCATAGGTTCAGCAGTTTTGACGTATGGCGGTAGTGCTACAACACGGACTTTACTACCAATTGGGAATTCTTGGGGCATTTTAATCAAGCGAGGAGTTTTGATTAACTCATAACTATCTTGAAAGGTCTTTCCTGTCAATTGTAAGTCCTAGTCTACTCAACTGAAATTGTTGTATTGCAACATTAAGAGTACTCTAAGTAAAAAAGTACCCAATTGTCATTGCGAGCGTTCGCAACGACGGGTTTTGGGTCATTTATTTTTTGGAATACTCTAACTGCGGTTATCTATTTGAGCGCGTTGCAAACTTCCAGAAAAGTCAACATAAACGCTTTTCCATTCTGTGAAAACATCCAAGGCAGTAGTTCCAGCTTCGCGGTGTCCGTTACCGGTTTGTTTCACGCCACCAAAGGGCAAATGTACTTCTGCACCAATAGTCGGGCCGTTAATATAGGTAATACCTGCTTCGATGTCGCGCATGGCAGTAAAAGCGCGGTTGATATCGCGGGTGTAAACTGAAGAAGACAGACCGTAATTGCTATCGTTGAGAATTGCGATCGCTTCCTCAAAAGAACTAACCTCAATTAATGCTACTACTGGCCCAAATATCTCTTCACGGGCGACTCGCATATCAGGAGTTACATCAGCCAAAATAGTTGGTTGAAAGAAGTAACCGTTTTTCAATTCGCCTTCACTGGCAATTTCTCCACCAATTAAAACCTTTGCTCCTTCCTCACGGGCGATATCCAAATACTTGCTCACCTGTTGGAGTTGCTTTTCATTGACAATCGGGCCAATATCTGCATTAGGGTCATTACCAGCACCCAAGCGTAACTTACTGGTACGCTCATAAAGCATGGTGGTAAATTTTTCTTTGATATCACGATGCAAAATCAGGCGACTGGTAGCCGTACACCGTTGACCTGTTGTCCCAAATGCTCCCCACACTGCACCATCTAAAGCAAGTTCCAAATCGGCATCTTCCATCACCACTTGGGCATTTTTACCACCCATTTCCAAACAGACACGCTTATGAGTGCGTCCGCAAGTAGCGCCAACAAAAGCACCCGTTTCTGAAGAACCAGTAAACGATACTAAATCTACATTGGGATGTTCAACTAAAGCTTTTCCCGCCTCTTCTCCGACACCATGCACCAAGTTAATTACTCCTGGTGGTAAACCTGCTTGTTGGAAAATTTCAATCAATTTAGTTGCACAGGCTGAGGTATCTTCGGCAGGTTTGAGGATGACTGTATTGCCACACACCAAAGCTGGCATCGCTTTCCAGCAAGGAATTGCCACAGGAAAATTCCAGGGAGTAATCAAAGCACAAACTCCTATGGGCATTCGCACAGTCATCGCGAATTTATTGGACATTTCCGACGGTGTAGTTTGCCCAAATAGTCGCCGTCCTTCGCCAGCGCTGTAAAATGCACAGTCAATACCTTCTTGCACATCGCCCCTCGCTTCTGTCAGAGGTTTACCCATTTCCCGACTGATTAACTGGGCAAGTTCTTCTTTATGCTGGAGTAATATTTCCCCGACGCGAAAGATGTATTCTGCCCTAGCTGGGGCCGGGACTGTGCGCCAACTGCGATAGGCTTTCCGGGCGGCGACTACCGCTGTATCTACATCCTTGACTTGAGAACGGGGAAATGTTGCCACCACTTCGGTTTTGTCCGCAGGGTTGCGACTTTCTAGGGTTGCTTCCTCTCCAGCACTCAACCATTGGCCATCTATATAATTGCGGCAAGATAGCGGAGTTGTCATTTGGAAAATCTCCGATGATCCACTGAAACTTGTGTATTAAGTTTGCTTGCTTTCTAGGTTATCCTCAAGTTTAGGAAATTGGCGTGATAAGCAAATATCGATATAAAAATTAAGGCACTAACGCCAATACTCCTACAGGAGAACCAGAACCACCACGTAATCTTAGAGGTGCGATCGCTAGAGTAGTACCTTTGGGTGGCAACTGATCCAAATTGGTGAGATTTTCCAAGACAATTCGCGGTTTTTCTAATACCAGGCGATTAGTAGCAAAACTGTTATCCTGTCCGGGGTCTACACCATGAGTATCAATTCCTACTCCAGCAATTTGCCGCTCATTCAGTAAGAATTGAGTTGCATCGCTGCCAAAGCCTGGAAAATGGGCAATTCCTTGAGCATCATGATTGAGGAATGCACTTTTATCAAACCACTTTTTCTGCCAACCAGTGTTCAATATAACTACGCAGCCAGGAAGAATCTCACCGTATTGTTCTTCCCAAGCCACAACATCAGCGATCGTCAGGGCATAATCAGAATTCAGCGCTGTAGCTTGGCGAATATCTATGACTACCGCAGGTACAATCAGAGATTGGGCTGGGTATTCGTCGATTCCCATACTATAGCTATGAAAGCTGTTAGGGGCGTTGATATGGGTAGCGCTATGTTCCCCCAAGGAGAAACGTCGGAGATAATAGCCATCATTATTTAGTTCAGCCACAGTTTCAAATTCTACTGTGGGGTCGCCAGACCATTGAGGAATATCTATGTCAATTACATGACTTAGGTGGATAATATTTCTATAGGTGATACTATTTTGACTTTGAGGTTGTATCATCCCAGCCTTCTACTTTATTATTTGTACTCAGGGATTTTTTTCAAAGGTGTGTAGGCGCAACCCCTCATACACTTCGTCTATGTTTGGCTACACCTACGCAAAGATAGTACTACCATTTCAAAGTTTTTCAGTCAATTGAACTCAGGACTTACGCAAAATCATGAAAAAACGAACCGCAGAGGCAAGGCAGCGCGGTCTTGGGGAGCCAGTGCGGTCTTGGGGTCTCCCCAAGTGGAGCATCTGGCGTGGTTTCCCCCATGAGCGACTGCCGCGCAGAGGACACAGAGGAATAAGGGTTTGAGAGATTTTTATGTTAGGTGGTTGAGTGTTTTTTATTTGGAAGTCCCTAACATTACATCTACGTTCCGGGTTGCTTCTCTAGTGGAATCATAACGACAAATTCAGCACCTTCTCCTGGTGCTGAAATACACTGGATTTGCCCGCCGTGTTTTTTGACAACAATTTGATAGCTAATTGATAATCCCATACCAGTACCTTTACCTACAGGTTTTGTCGTGAAGAAGGGGTCAAATAAGCGTTTGCGTACTTCCTCAGTCATGCCTAGTCCATTATCGCTAATGCTAATAATTACCCGACCTTCTTTGATGAGGGTGCGAAGGCGAATTGTCGGGATGGGGCATAGGGCATCAGAGGCAGAGGGGCGGGGTGTGGGGGGCAGAGGAGAAAACTCTTCTCCCTTGCTCGCTGCTCCCTGCCCCCTTGCTTCTTCCGCGTTCCCCACTCCCTCTTCTAAAACATCGATCGCATTTGTCAGCAAATTCATAAACACCTGATTCATCTGTCCAGCGTGACAAACTACTGGTGGTAGGTTGCCGTAGTCTCGAATTACTTGGATTTCAGGATGTCCTGGTTTGGCTTTCAGACGATTTTGCAACAGCATTAAGGTGCTATCAATACCTTCATGGATATTTACTGCTTTGGTGTCGTCTTCATCAAGACGAGAAAAATTGCGTAAAGATAGGACAATCTGCCGAATGCGTTCGGCTCCTATTTTCATAGAATCAAGAATTTTGGGCAAATCTTGCTTGAGAAAGTCTAAATCAAT
This sequence comes from Nostoc sp. KVJ3, assembly GCF_026127265.1. Classification (GTDB taxonomy): domain Bacteria; phylum Cyanobacteriota; class Cyanobacteriia; order Cyanobacteriales; family Nostocaceae; genus Nostoc. The sequence continues at coordinate 2,834,499 of NZ_WWFG01000001.1, read as the reverse complement.
GTTGTAAATGTATTGCTGAATCTCTGGTGTTGCTGGGCAGTGACTCTGTTGATAAAGTTCTACCAAGTTTAATAAATCCTTGGTATATTCACGGGCATGGGTAATATTGCCGTAGATAAAATTGACGGGATTATTGATTTCGTGGGCAATACCTGCAACCAATTGTCCTAGACTGGACATTTTTTCAGTTTGAATCAGTTGGGCTTGGGTTTGTTGAAGTTCTAGTAATGCTGCTTCTAGTTGCTGGGCTTTGTCTTGGGCTGTTTGGGCAGCAATGCGACTTTGGGTGTAGAGTTTGGCTTGGTCAATAGCGATCGCTAATTGAACTGTAACTGCTTGTAGTAATTCTACTTCGTTGTCCAGCCAAGGCCGGAAGCCACTACAAGAACCACAGCTAAATGCACCTATTTCGCCAGATTGGGTGTGTACTGGTAGCGACATAAAGGCAGTGAAACCAAAATCCTGCAAAAATAGCTGTGCAATGCCATCGCCCACAGTCTCAACATCATTAATGCGGATGATTTCTCTATTCAAGGTTTTGGCGGCGATGAGTTCGATTTCTCCATTCGTTGCTTCTCCATCGTTAAGCAGACAGGGTAAAGAGGAACTTTTCGCCTCATATACTCTTTCCCAGTAGGGAACCTCAGCCTCTTGCCGATACCAAAAGAAGGCGCAGCGATCAATCTGGAATAAGTTACGGATCTCCTGCACTGCGGTTTCTACAATGTAATTGAGATCCAAGGAAGCTCGAATTTGGTTAGAAAGACGATTGAGTAGTGCTTCCCTTTGGGCACTTTCTCTAAGTGCAACTTCTGCTTGTTTGCGCTTGATACCAATAGCAATTTCTTGGGCAGCGAATTCTAGGGCTTTAAAAGTTGATTCTGTCAGTGTGTGGCGAGAAAACATGGCTATCACCCCTACAGTTTCATCTTCAACAACTAGGGGATAGCCAGCAAAGGCAACCATGCCCTCTTGCTTTGCCCATTCTTTGTTACCCACGCGGGGATCTGTCTGTACAGAGTTTGTTTGGTGAGGTTTGCCCTCTTCGGCAATCAAACCAATTTTGAATTGACCCACTGGCACACATCTATGGGGCCCATTAATGTGGGTATACATCCCAGAACTGACTTGCAACTCCAATACGTTCTCTTTTTTGTTCAACGTCCAAATACGAGCAAAGGCTGCATCCAGATGTTCAACTAAAGCGTCGGTGCAGCGGCGCATCATGTTCTGTAAGCTGTCACTCTGAGTAAGGGCTGCGTCTACCTCAGCCCGAAAATTTGCTAAACGCGCCCGTTCTGTCAAGACTTCTTCTGCTTGTTTGCGGTCAGTGGTGTCATAGCAAATACCGACGAAGTTTATAACATTACCATTGGTATCTCTAATAGCAGATGAGTTGCTTGTATGCCATCGCCAAGTGCCGTTTTTGTGTTTTATCCGATATTCAATTGCGTCTTGCTTTTCGGTTGTTGTCGCAATTCTGTGGAAATAATCTGTACAGATAGGCACATCGTCGGGATGGATGAAGGGAACAAAGGATTTGCCTTCAACTTCTGCAACCTCATGTCCAAAAATTTCAGTCCAGTTAGGAGAAACGTAAGAAAATATCCCCTCAAGGGTCAGGGCAAAAATAACGTTATTGGTGTTTTCAATAATGGTGCGAAACTTGGTATCGTTTTCTATTAATGCTGCTTGTACTTTGTCGCTGGTATGGCGGATAAGAACTATGATTTGCTGGTTTGGTAATGGTAATAACCTAGTTTCAAAATTATTCTTCCCTTGTAGGAGTGGTAAGGTATATTCAAAACTGACCGAAGATTGAGTTTCCAGTACTTGAGTTATTGCTTGCTGGAAGCGATCGCTTCCAGCAGCAGGTAGGCATTCTCGCAAACTCTTACCCTGGCAATCTCCCGTTGTAATATACTGATTCTCTATCTCCCCTGGCTTGTAATCCAGAATACTTCCATCAGCGTCAATACGAAAGTATAAATCAGGAAGCACTTGTAAAAATGCTGTATGTTCTGATGTTTTTTGGCGTAACTGTGCTTCAACTGCTTGGCGTTTTGCAGTTTCGGACTGTAGTTGCTTTACTATTTTTGTTAATTCTCCCGCCTGTTTTTGTTTTGTTAATTTGCGTAGACGACGAGATGAATTTGTAGATACTGAGTAGCTTGCTTTCAGGGTAGCTCGCACTTCGGTTACATCCACACAATAACCGATGTAACCAACAAAGCTGCCATCTTCTGAAAATCGTGGCACGGCTGTATCTAAAATCCAGCGATATTCACCATCAGCCCGACGCAGACGATATTGCCTTTGAAAAGAATTATATGTCGCAAATGCTTTTAAGTATATATTTTTACATTCCCGTCTATCTTCTGGATGGACGCGACAATCCCAGATATTCCCTATCTCTTCTCCTGGCGCAGATGCAGAAGCGGTTGTTTTTAGATGTGTTCCAGTAAATTCCAACCAACTGGAATTGAAGTAACAGTAAAGTGCATTGTATCCAGCCATCCAAATCATTAGAGGAGCAGTATCTGTCTGCTGGCAAAATAGTTTTTCATCTTGTTGTATTTCTTCCTCTTTAAAATTGATTTGGTTAATGTAGCTCTGCACCTTTTTAGAAAACACCTTTGCCTTCCTGCTCTGCCTAAATTATTAAGGTAATATGTCTGAAAATAGATTTGCTAATAATAAATGGATACTATCTTCATCCTCAACTACTATTTATAGTAATACTTTATTCATTTTTACATCTGCGGAAATTCCCTTTTTAGTGTAAATATTTTGCAAAAATGCTGAAGTTATCAATAAGATTAATCTCAGCTTTTTTGGTAAAAATTTAAACCATCGGTATATCAGAAAAATTATTGGATTTTATTTCTTATTAAAATTACCTATAAATTCATCTTAGCCATATAATTGCATTACCTAAAATCTGGTTTAGCCTCAATATAACCAGGACTTACGCAAAAAATAGCCCAAACCTTTATTCTCCGGTAGGGCAATTCATGAATTGCCCCTACCGCGTATAGTTTTGCGTAAGTCCTAATAACTATATGATTTGCTATTAAGCGCTTCCGTCTTCATCAGAAATTCATAATAATCAAGAATTTCATATCAAATAAATATTGATTTTTTATCAAGAAGAATTCAGCATGAATGAAATCCTTCAAGATGCTTCATGCCAAAATCGTAAATTAGATGAGAGAAATGCTAAATGTGATATCAACACGTTGCAACAATGGCTGGCGATGTCTACGACTAGCTACGCTAACGTATTTTATATGTTATAAAGCTCACAGAAATTAATGTTAAGCGGGAACTACTCTATGGAACCAGATAAACTGGGCCGTTTTAAGGAGTACGGCGAATTCATCCTCCGAAAGATTGATTCTGTGCCCCAGCACCCTTCAAAACAAGAAGATTGGGTTCCAGCTAGTCTTGATGACTGTCTCCTGCGTTTGCGATCGGCTGCCCAGAAAACTGTAGACCTTGCAACTTCACCTGTCAAAATTGGGGTGATGGGGGAATTCAGTAGTGGAAAAACTTTACTTTTAGGCAGTCTAATTGGATATGCAGATGCTTTACCTGTCAGTGAAAACCCCACTACAGGTAATGTTACTGCCATACATATTATCCCGCAAGACGACTTTGCAACTACTCAACTAAGTAATTTTACTGTAGAATATCTTTCTCACGAAGGGGTACATGAGTGTCTACGCTTCATGCTAGGAGAAGCCCATAAACGGACGACAGCAGCAGGGCTTCCTCCGATACCAGTATCGAGACTTAACTCTGGCAAAGATATTATTGGTTGGTGTGAGGAAGCTTGGAATAGTAGTAATAATTTGGAGTTACGTTATTTACTGCGGGAGTTGGTATTATTCCTGCGGGCTTATCAAGCTTATGGGGAAGTGATGTGTGGTGGGCACTACCAGATTGATGCTATTACCGCCCGTGAAGGGCTACAGCTGGTCGAACAGCCAATGGCAATCCAAGGTCTAAAATTTGAGGATTTACCGCCAGCGCATATTCGATTACCAAGTCCACCCCAAAGACTACCAACAAAGTTATTGCAGAATAGCTTCCCACTGATCCGCCGTGTAGATATCGATGTGAAAATCTCACGGGAAATTTGGGATTTTACAGGTGGAGCTAAATTTATTCTGATTGACTTTCCAGGATTGGGGGCTGCTAATTCGGGGGCTAGGGATACCTTTTTGTCACTGCGAGAACTGGCAGAAGTGCAAACAATTTTGGTATTGCTCAATGGTAAATCTCCCGGTAGCGATCGCGCCAACAAAATTTTCACCATGATGCAGCAGCAGCGACCGGGACAAGACTTGAAAGATTTAATTCTCGTTGGTGTGGGTCGCTTCGATCAACTCCCCCTAGACAGTGAAGGTGGCGAAAGAGAACTTGACCAACTGATTGAAGATAGTCCACATTTAAAAGAGGAAACCGTTTTCCAAAAACTCAAAGTTCTGCAAACTACTATTGACGGTGCAGAAGCCTTTACAACCCAAAAAGACCGGATCGTTTTACTGTCGCCATTGTTGGGACTAGCTGAATTAGCAAAACGTTCTAGTACCGTCAAAGCGGGTTCACCAGATTTTTTGGCTAACTTAGATTATCCTGATTACCTAGATCGGTCTAAACGGCTACAAGATAAATGGGAGTTATTAAGCGAACGGCTGTTAGACACCGATCCCCGCAGTAATTTAGGCAAACAGCTAGGTTATTTTGGTCAAGATGGTGGACTTAGTAAGCTGCGGGAATTGATTCAAACTCACGTAGCAACTCACGGTTTGAAGCAACTGTATGAAGATACTCGCAGGGCGGCTGATGTAGTGAGTCAGCAACAAGACCACTTGAAAGACATCATAGATGAAATTCACGAGCAAGGTATCCCCACAGGAGACAGCCCCGCCTTTATCGAGTTGCGCTTTGTAGTCGAAAGCTTGGATAAAATCTATAGGAATTTTCAAAAAGATTTAGGGACAGAACCACTCAAAGACCGACGCGGTATTGTCGTCAGCGATGTCGTAAAAGACGAACTCACTTTTAGAATCCTCAATTGGAATCAGTGGACATTACTCTTCAACAAAGCCAACAATGGAGCGATCGCTCTGGCAGAATCTAAAGGTGCAGCTGGGAAATTATTCGATCGGGGAAACCGTGTAAATACTTCCCTGCCAACTAAGAGCGATGATTTTTATCCAGTATTTGAAAAAACCGTTCAGGAAGTAGAAGATTTTGCCCGCGATCGCATCCATCAAGCAGTGGTAGATTTGTTGAACCAATTGTCAAATTATGTAGCCCCAGAACGCGAACAATTACAGGTACTTTTCCATCCAGATATGGAACAAGAAATTGAAGAGAAATTTGGTTTTGAAGATGCCGATCTCTTTTACAAGTTATTACTCGGATGCGATCCTAACGAATGGAAGGAAGCAATCATCTCGGAAATTAATAGTAAAGATAAAAACGTTGCACCTGAAACCATCTTTCCCCTAGCGCGTCAAGACGAAAAACACAACATTGGTCAAATCTTTGACTGGGCACCAGAAAAAAGCCAGGGTTTATCTAGATCGAGCAATCACCAACTTTTAGTACTGCGACTGCGAGATGAAATCACTGCTAGCGCTAGTCTCCATCTTGTGCAGTATGTTAGTGAAGTTAATCAGCAAATTAATTCCGAATTAGAAGGCATTTTGGATCAAATTATTCCTAGTTTGCAAAACCTTTCAAAAAAAGAAACTTTGCTGAGATATTTAGCGGCTGGGGATTTGCCACCTGAAATAGCAATTCCTACTTGGTTGCAGATTCTTTCTGAAATCGCTGCTGTTTCTTACTTAGATGTTTGAGGTGAGCTAACTTAGAATGAACGAACCGCAGAGGCGCAGAGAACACGGAGTAATAAGAGTTTGAGAGGTATTTTGCGTAAGTCCTGGTTTAATTGAGCGGGTGCAACAAGAACAGATAACTGTTTTAGCGAAGAAAGAGATAATAGATGTAATCACAACGATCGCTGTTTATAAATTTGCCAACTTAAGTCGTGAAGAGGTAGAGGCTATGTTAGGAGTTAAGTTAGAAGAAACTAGGGTTTATCAAGAAGCTAAACAAGAGGGACGAGAAGAACTAAAACTTGAACTTCTACCTCAGCTTTTAGCTAGTGGTATGCCAATAGAAGAAGTTGCCAAGTTACTTAATTTAACTATCGAAAAAGTAAGACTTGCAACTGGGCAAGAATTTTCAAGACCGACTTAGGAACTGCTGCAATTTTCATAGCGTAGCCCAATCTACGCATCGCGCCAGATAAAAAAGGCAGTGCTAAAGAGAATCAGTGGTACAAGACCTACGATTAAAAGTCTTCACCACAAAGATTCTCTAAATTTGTCATTTTTATGATAAAAAACCATAGTTTTTAGCCAGCTATAAAACAAACAACAGAAAGTGATACTCTAATGAATCCTTTTCAACTCAACAAATATAGCGATCGAGAACCAAGCGAGAAACAACAAAAAAGATTTCCGGGATGGTTTGCTTTAGATTTTGGTACATCGAATTCCACAGTTACACTCTTCGATCCGATTGAAGTACCGATCGCAGAAATTCTCCCCAAAGAGCAAGAAATGCGGCTGCGCGATCGCTTATCAGAATGGCTAAGTTCCCCCGCTTCAGTAGCTTTACCAGATGTCAGCGATGACGATTGGGCAAAATTCATCACAGAAATTAGCAAAAATCTGGAGATAGATCCAAGAAAGTTGAGTGAAGTATTTGAAAGTGACAATAAAGAGCGCTTTTTAGAAGCAATTCGCCAAATTGAGCTTTCTTTAGGAAACAGCGAGAGATTCCGCCGGGCTGTCAGCAAAAAACTTTACCAAATCTATCATGAAGTGTTCCGCGTTCCTACCCTAGAGTCGCAAAATTTGATCCCAGTTGTGCTGGATATCGATCGCCGCGATACGGAGATTCCCAGCGAGTTAGAAATTTCGCAGTTAGGGGACTTAAAGCTGCGGATGGGTAGGGAAGCTAGAGATAACCGCAAAAAAGCGATCGCTCAAGGTACAAGCAGTTCTTTAAAGGAAATTATCAGCAGATTTCACCATTCACCCAAACGTTATTTCGGTCAGGAGCGATCGTTTTCAATTATTGTAGATGGTGAAGAAGAAATAATTACCGCTAACCAACTGATCCAATCTGCTTGGGCGCATTTAATCGAGTTAACTGAAGATTACCGCCAACGCGCCCAACGCAGATTTTCAGAAGGGACTTTTTTAACAGCAGTTGTCACCTACCCCACTGTCGCCCCACCAGTTGTTCGCAAAGAAGTTAAGGAATTTGTTGAGCAATTGGGAATCGATGATGTTCAAACTGCTTATGATGAAGCCGTTTCTGTGGCAATATTCTTTTTGTGGCGAGAATTTGGCGGTAATCTTAATATTGGCATCGAGTCATTCAAAACTCGTTGCCGTCAAGTTGGAAATAAATGGTCACAAAATGTCCTCGTTTTAGATATCGGCGGCGGAACCACAGATTTAGCTTTAATTGAACTGACTTTAGAAGATAAAACCCCAGCTTTTGCCGATTATGAAGATCGGGGTTTAGGAGGACGTTACTATAAACTTACTCCCAAACTATTAGGTTCATCCGGTCATTTACAGTTAGGTGGTGAGTTAATTACGCTGCGGATTTTTAGATTATTAAAAGTTGCGATCGCAGATTTTTTATTGGCAGCAGTAACAACAGGTGATATTGAAAGTGAAAAGCTAGAAGATTTAATTAGCTCTGAGTTAAACGAGCGCTTTTTAGAAAAAGGTAAATTCAAAAGTGGCAGTCTTTTAAAATGTCTAGATAAAGAGAATCCCGAAGGCGATATTGCTTACAAAGATGCCCTAGATACTTCCGAGAAAGTATTACCCACCCGTTGGCAACAAGCACCCCAACGGCTGCAATCATTTTATATTCTTTGGGATCATGCGGAAGCTGCTAAACTTAAACTTGGGCAAAAAGCGCCAGCAGATAATTCTTTATTAACCTTCACACTTTCTGAACAACAGATTTCCGAATTGCTTACCCAAAGCGCGGTTAAATGGCAAGTCAAAGATCCAAATAGTATCTGCGTCACCCTAGATAACCAGCAATTTGAACGAGCCGCCGTTTCAGGAATTAAAGAAGCGATCGGTATTGCTAAAGGATTGATGGAAAGTCGCTTGCGCCCCGACGATCTCACCAAAGATTCTTGGAATTCTCAAAAAGTTGATTGGTTAATTCTGTCTGGAAAAACTTGTAATTTAGACATAGTGCAACGCCAAATCTATCAAGAATTTAGTAAGTCTCCCTATTTTGTATGGAATCCAGAACGGATTACCTTTGTGTTAGAATTTACCAAATTAGCCACCTCTGCCGGCGCTTGCTATGCCGAGAAATTGAGAAGATTAAGATTCGATCCAGAAGAGTCTAAAAGCTTGCTGCGGAAGGGAGCTAACCAACTAGAAATTGATGTCAAAAACCTATTTTATTATTTACCTTGCAATTTTAAACGCAAAACCCAAAGTAATGATTTACTCACCATATTTCAGGCTGGACAAGAACTCTATCAACTCGCACCTTGGGAAACTGTCGCCAAAGTTCGGACTGTATGGCAGGGAATCCAGTTAACTAATATTATTTACCGTCAAGACTACGAAGATGGAGATTTACGATTGTGGGGTAGCTTCGATGGCAAAAACCTCATGAATAAACTGGGAATGCAAGAAACAGAGTTTCTGAAAAAAATTAAAGTCCAGTTTGAAATTGACCAAACCCTTGAATTTAATGTATTGCTTTGTCAAGGAAATCCCCATTATTTAATTGATATTTCTGGTATTGATTTGGAATCAGTTGTTTCTGAAACATCGCCACTATTTGCTGATGGTAAACTGAACTGGAATATCGCCGTAGAGCGCTTCAATAAAGATTTAAATGATGGTGATATTGCCGTCAATGTTATTGAGTCTGCAACTGTCGATCAACCAGATGCCTATCATCTTGTTTTTGAAGTAGGAAATGATGGTAATAAATTGTTCCAAAAATTTCACTATCTGCGTGATGGTGTAACAGAACCAGGAATTGGATTAATTAGTAATCCTTTACCTCCATTCCCGCAAACTGGCCAACACACTTTTTATATTTATCAAACAGATGCGGAAAACAACAGCAAAAAATGGATACGAATTGGCGCACTCAGCAAACCAGATGTGACAACAGATTATCCTTGCCAATATCGTGTAACTCTAGACGATCAAGGTATCCTACGGATGCACGCTGGTGAAGTACCTTACTGGACATCAAATAGTCAAGAATGCCTAAAAGAAGAGGGATGCATTTATATTGCTGAATTAGAATTGCAACCCAACGAAGTTGATAAAGAACGCGATCCATTTTGCGGTATACATTAACTCTAGTATTAAACCTTTGCGTTCCTCTGCGTTGAAAAAAATTAAGATTTTTAAACGCAAAGGGGCGCGGAGTGAACGCAAAGGAACGCAGAGTTTTGCCAAGTTTAGTTCGCTACGAAAATATTTGGAGGTGATATTCATGCAGCACTTGCGTCAATTATTAGAGATAGAAAACTCAGAATTAGCCCAATTACTGCGGTTTAGTTTGTATGGACTAGAGGCTACTTTAAATCAGGCTCGCACAGAATTACCACTAGATCCAGGATCTAAAATATGCGATGAAGTGCTGCAAGAACTTCATAACCTATTGCAACCCGAACCCCTACAGCAAAATACTGGTTGGGAAGATGCGCCAGATGATTTAGTTTTAAATCATCTCAGAGAAGCTTTTGATTCTGACTCAGAACTTAATTATTATCTGGGTAATTCCCAACTGCAAAGCACAACGGACTCAGATTTATGGAATGAGATTCAACGCAAGCTGCTGCGAGTACCAGAAGATTTAGCTGCAACTTGGCGATCGCGCACTTTAAATTTAGCTCAAGAAGTTGGTGCGATCGCAGATAATTCTAACCTCTATCAACTTCCCTTTATCCGCGATGAAATTATCTACCCCGGTCTTACTGGTACTGTTCAAACTCAGGGCTTGGCTTTGTATCAACAAGCACTTTCAAACCCTAGAAATCCTCAAATAAACGTATCCGATTTACCAGCAGCATTTCTATTTTTATATATGAATTTTATCGAAATAGACCCAGATTTACATCATGCTTTAAAGAGCGTTTTTAGCTTCGATGTTATTTCCTTGCACTCCAAACCAGAACAGCGCGATCAATATATTGATGCTTTAAGCGATCGCTTCCAACGCACCCAAAAAGCTGAGAAAAAGCTCGATCCCCTATCAATTCTCCGTGCTTGGATTGACATGGATGAAGCAATACATTCCCTAGTATTCGTACCACCGGCTGAACGCTATTCTTGGTGGGGAAAGCTACAACATGAATCACGACGCATCTTGAAGAAAGTTGCTGATGAAGCTATTAATGCGGGTAATGAAGTGCGAATTCGCCAATTATCGGGACTTTATGCAGATATCTGTGCTTCGTCCAAGGATGACTTACAACTAGACTGTGGTGGTATTCCTGGCGAAGTATTAACTTGTCTCCGGGTATATGCGCGAATTAATCAGGATGAATCCCCAGGGCGTGTAATATTTCGCTCATCACGCTAAAAGAATTTTCTCATAAAGGAAAGGCAGACGATTTTACGAATCGCTGCCTTGCCTAATCATCTAATGAAGGTGTAAAAACGTTTAAATCTATAGAATGCCCCAGAAGTGTAAAATCCCTTGACCAGAAAACACTTCAAGCGCAACAGCAGATAGAAAACCAATCATTGCAAAACGACCGTTCCAGTTTTCGCTCTGAGGAGTGAAGCCCCAACGCAAAGCATTAGGATCTTCTGAAACTGAAGGCGTAGTCTTTTTTACGTCTGCCATAAATAATACTCCGAGCTTTTATGTTGTAACAGTTATAACTGCCTGTAAAGTAATGTAACAGATTTTTACGAAAATGCAACATAAAATCAAGACAGAATTTAGTTAGCAATCATATATTACGTATCCGTAATTTTATAATGGCAGGTTTGCGATCGTTTACGATGACAAGCTATGCGCCAACAGCGAATTACCTATGATTCACTACCAGAAAAAACAGGTAAGTAGCTAAACAAAATTAATTACACAAAGTTAAGCCATGAAACCCTTATCCAGACTAGAACCTCATGCGTAAATAATTCTGTGCGGTTACTTAAGACAAGCACTGTAAGAATTCCACATAGCAGTATCATCTCAATAATTAGCAGCACAAAATTATTGTGGATAAGATTATTTATCTGTGATAACTAAAATTCTACTCACGCTATGAATAATTCGCATTTCTATGCTTTAATGACCAAAGTTGAGCTAAACTCTGGCAAAGACAAATATTAATAAAAGCTTGAAGACATGGCAGGAGTTCTGCATTTTACAGGATTTATCAAGGGAGTGACTTATAAAACTTACTTAGATGAGAATTTAAGTAGGATTAGTTTAGATGTATTTGATATCAATAAACAAAGGGGCTATGGATTAATAAAGTCACATACAACTGAAATTGCTTATTCAAAATGGATATCACCGAAGAGAACCAGAAGTTATCCATTTGCTCGAATTTACAATACATACAATTCATCTAAAGTTATAACCATTATCCCGGTAATTAAAGATGAGGGTAAAGATGGTGATCTAGATAAAATTCAATACTCTACAATCTCTTGGATGAACTTGCTTAATATTTATATCGTACTTGCTTATTACGAAACAGCAGAAAAAAGTACCAAGAAAGCGCAAGCTAGTAAGAATAAGTTGAGTAATCAGAAATTTGCTAATGATTTTGTTAAATTTCAAATTAATGAAATATTAGCATATCGCCAAAGCGCACTCCATTGGAACAAGAATCTATTTGAAGAAAGATTTACACAAACTTTTGAAAAAGCTCTAGATTCTTATGATTCTATTTTTAATCATACTGGAGTATTAATTCACTCACGAGAAGGATTAGATAAATATTTACATAAAATTAGAGAAGAGTTTGAGGAATTTAAAAATATTTCTCTTAAAGGTTCTCAAAATGCTAGTAAAAGAGAAGCGCTGACTTCTCATAAGCTAGAATATTTAGTTGATGGATTAAAAGCAACTTTTAGTATTGAAAACTATCTTGGCGGAATTTACTATTTGACTCCTGATGAGATAATATTTGAGAATGATATGTATATTATACAAGAATCAAAAAATACTTCAACAGCATCTTTGCCAAAGCTTCCTGATATTCAAGATGGTTTATTCAAGCTAATTTTATTTTCTAATTTAGATTCTTTAATACTGAACGGACGACAAGTATCATTTATTACAAAGCTCAAGCTTACAGGTAACAATGTTATTGGTTCTATTGTCTTTCCAGATGCATTACTAGAAGAACTAGAATATTTTTTAGAAGTTAATATTAAAATTTTTAACCCAAATCAAAAAATAATTATCAAAAAATTGGCTTTAGAAGCTAAAAATAATCAGAAACTTAAAATAGAAGTATCCAGTAATTTTTAAACATTATAATTTTGGGTTATGATTAAAAGTCCTTTACGATATCCTGGTGGTAAGTCAAAAGCAATAAATCAGATAGCTGAATACTTGCCAGAGAGCTTTTCAGAATTTAGAGAGCCTTTTGTAGGTGGTGGTTCTGTATTTATTTATTTAAGACAAAAGTTTCCGCATATTAAGATTTGGATTAACGATTTAAACCGCGAATTATTCTTATTCTGGAAGTTTGCCCAATCCGATCTAGCTCAATTAGTTCAAGAAATTCGGCATATTAAAGTTAAATATACAGATGGTAAATTATTGTTTATAGAATTAACTAGCGTAGATGTCAATAATTTATCTGATTTAGAAAGAGCCGTTCGTTTTTTCGTCCTCAATAGAATTACTTTTTCAGGAACTGTAGAATCAGGTGGTTTTTCCCAAGAAGCCTTTCATAAAAGATTTACTGAATCTTCAATAGAACGATTAGAAAAGTTAGAAGATATTTTGTCAAACAATGTCCAAATTACTAATCTTGATTATAGCGACTTATTAAAACCAGATGGGAAAGATGTATTTTTATTTTTAGATCCACCATATTTTAACGCTACAAAATCAAAGTTATATGGTAAAGATGGTGACTTACATACCTCTTTTGAACACCAGAGATTTCCTGAACTTTTGCAACAATGCCATCATCGCTGGCTAATAACCTACGATGATTCACCGCAAATTAGAGAAAATTTTCAATGGGCTAATATCTCAGCGTGGGAATTGCAGTATGGCATGAATAACTACAAGCAGAGTCGTGCAGCTAAAGGAAAAGAATTATTCATTACTAACTACAAAGTTAAACTTGATTTGGATAAAAAAGCAAAAAATCATAAGCTTGTTAATCCAGCTTTGCAGTTGAATCTTGAAATTTTAACCTAACTTTAATAGCGGTCAATTTTCCGGTAGGATAGCTCCCATACTCTTCAACCTAGCTACACCTACCAAACCAGAAACCTTAGCTATAACAACTTTTCCAATCTCTGCTCAAGAAGCTTCTGCTAGCTGGTATATGCTGCTGCAACAATTAATAGATGGCCAATCCTTATCTCATACTCAAAGACAAGGGAAAAAATTAGCCAGCAGTTAAAAGAAGCTCTATTTCAGAAAGAGCTACAGAAATCCTATTTGATTTGTGAAAATTCGCAGTGTTAAGATCCCCAACTTCTTTGAGAAGTCGGGGATCTTGCTAATCCGAAATAAATCCCGTTTTTCTAGCCAATAGTTTGTGCTGAAGGACAAGCTATCAGTAGCTTGCTTCCCCGAAGGATTACGCCAAAATGCCCTTACCTAAAAGATTAGGGCTAGACTCACAAAAACTGCATACACACTGTAAAAAGTACTTAATCAACCCGCTTGTGCGGGTTTTATTTTTTAACATATTATTTATTAATAGCTATCTAGTTATTTATATATATTACAAAAAATTTACAAATATGTGAGCTATTACTTTTATATAAAGTCAACAATTACAAAGAAATATTTCGTTTTTTATATCGATTTGTGTCATATAAGCGATAAAATGCCTACTGGGTAAGCGTTTTCTGATAAAAAACAGATATTGCCTAAAGATCACAAGTTACCTGTGGCTGATGATGCCGCTAGGAACTTCCTTCAGAGAACACGCATCAAAGGAGCCGAAGAAGCATGTTCACACACGTCAAGTCCACCATTAGACACATTGCGCCTGATAACTTACGCGGACGTAGTTTAATCAAGGTGGTCTATGTCGTGCTTGAGTCCCAGTACCAGAGTGCTTTGTCGCAAGCGGTTCGCACCATTAACGCGAACAATCCTAACTTGGCGATTGAAATCAGTGGGTACTTGATTGAGGAACTCCGCGACCCCGAAAATTACGAGGAGTTTAAACGAGAAATTGAGAATGCGAATATCTTCATCGCTTCCCTCATTTTCATCGAAGACTTAGCACAGAAAGTTGTAGCAGCAGTAGAACCACACCGCGATCATTTGGATGTTTCCGTTGTCTTTCCCTCTATGCCAGAGGTAATGCGCCTGAATAAAATGGGCAGCTTTTCTCTAGCACAGTTGGGTCAGTCAAAAAGTGCGATCGCTCAATTCATGCGGAAACGCAAAGAAAAATCCGGTGCGGGATTCCAAGATGGGATGCTGAAGCTTTTGCGAACCCTCCCGCAAGTGCTGAAGTTTTTACCGATGGACAAGGCACAGGATGCCCGAAATTTCATGCTCAGTTTTCAGTATTGGCTAGGTGGTTCTCCAGAAAATCTGGAAAACTTCTTGCTGATGCTAGCTGATAAATACGTATTTAAAGGTTTAGAGAAACAAGATTTTGCACCTTCTACTTATGAACAGCCGGTTGTTTATCCCGATTTAGGGATTTGGCATCCTTTGGCTCCCAGTATGTTTGAGGATGTCAGAGAATACCTCAATTGGTATACAGCTCGTAAGGATATTTCTAGCGATCTCAAAGATCCCTTAGCTCCTTGTGTCGGGTTGGTATTGCAACGCACCCACCTAGTTACAGGCGATGATGCCCATTATGTGGCAATGGTGCAGGAGTTGGAAGCAATGGGCGCACGGGTATTACCTGTGTTTGCTGGTGGTTTGGATTTCTCCAAGCCTGTGGATGCTTACTTCTACGAACCAATTACCAAAATACAGTTAGTAGATGCAGTGATATCGCTGACTGGTTTTGCTTTAGTGGGTGGCCCAGCTAGACAAGATCATCCCAAAGCAATTGAATCACTCAAACGCTTAAACCGTCCTTACATGGTGGCGTTACCCTTAGTATTCCAAACCACAGAAGAGTGGATGGATAGCGATTTAGGGTTACATCCAATTCAAGTAGCTTTGCAAATTGCGATTCCTGAATTGGATGGGGCAATTGAGCCGATAATATTATCGGGTAGAGATGGGACTACAGGAAAAGCGATCGCACTGCGCGATCGGGTGGAAGCTGTAGCCGAACGCGCTTTAAAATGGGCGAACCTCCGCCGCAAGCCGAAACTTGATAAAAAAGTCGCCATCACCGTTTTCAGCTTCCCGCCAGATAAAGGCAACGTTGGAACCGCCGCTTACTTGGATGTATTCGCTTCCATCTACGAGGTGATGAAAGCCCTCAAAAATAACGGCTACGACTTACCAGAATTGCCAGAATCAGCCGAAGCGCTGCTGCAAGAAGTCATCCATGACGCCCAAGCGCAGTACAACAGCCCAGAACTGAACGTTGCTTACAAAATGTCGGTTCCTGAGTATGAGGCGCTGACTCCCTACTCTCACCGCTTAGAGGAAAACTGGGGCCCACCTCCCGGACATCTCAACAGTGATGGGCAAAACTTGCTAATTTATGGTAAGCAATTCGGTAATGTCTTCATCGGCGTACAACCTACATTCGGTTACGAAGGCGACCCGATGCGGTTGTTATTCTCCCGTTCAGCGAGTCCTCACCACGGTTTTGCTGCTTACTACACTTACCTAGAGCAAGTTTGGAAAGCTGATGCTGTACTGCACTTTGGTACACACGGTTCCTTGGAATTCATGCCAGGTAAACAGATGGGGATGTCTGGTGATTGTTATCCAGATAACTTGATTGGCTCAATTCCCAACCTGTATTACTACGCAGCCAATAATCCGAGTGAGGCGACAATTGCCAAACGCCGGAGTTATGCCGAAACAATTTCTTACTTGACACCGCCGGCAGAAAATGCTGGTTTGTATAAAGGTTTGAAGGAACTCAGCGAATTAATTGCTTCCTACCAAACCTTGAAAGATAGTGGACGCGGTGTTTCCATTGTCAATAGCATCATGGATAAATGCCGGATCGTCAACCTGGATAAGGATATTAACCTGCCAGAAACCGATGCCAGAGACATGAGTACCGACGATCGCGATAATATCGTTGGCAACGTCTACCGCAAGTTGATGGAAATCGAGTCGCGGTTGTTGCCTTGTGGTTTGCACGTTATTGGTAAACCACCAAGTGCAGAAGAAGCGATCGCAACTCTGGTAAACATTGCTAGTCTAGATCGTCAAGAAGAAGGACTTCAAGGCTTACCCGGAATTATCGCTAACAGCATTGGGCGTAACATTGACGATATTTACCAAAATAATGACAGAGGCATTTTAGAAGATGTCCAGTTATTGCAAGATATCACTTTAGCAACCCGTGCAGCAGTTACCGCCCTTGTGCAAGAGCAAATCGACGCGGAAGGACGAGTTTCTCTGGTTTCCCGGTTGAATTTCTTCAACATGGGTAAAAAGGAACCTTGGGTAGAAGCATTGCATAAAGCAGGTTATCCCAAAGTTGACACCGCAGCCTTAAAACCCCTACTTGAGTATTTGGAATTCTGTCTGCAACAAGTTTGTGCCGACAACGAACTAGGAGCATTACTCAGAGGCTTGGAAGGTGAGTATATCTTACCTGGCCCTGGTGGCGATCCCATCCGTAACCCGGATGTATTGCCCACGGGTAAGAATATCCATGCTTTAGATCCGCAATCCATCCCCACAACAGCAGCAGTTCAATCAGCCAAAATTGTCGTAGACAGGCTTTTGATCCGTAACAAGGCTGAAAATGATGGAAAATGGCCAGAAACCATCGCCTGTGTCCTCTGGGGAACCGATAACATCAAAACTTACGGCGAATCCCTAGCCCAAATTATGTGGATGGTGGGCGTGCGTCCAGTTCCCGATGCCTTGGGACGGGTGAACAAGTTGGAATTGATATCTCTAGAAGAGTTGGGACGACCAAGAATAGATGTGGTAATCAACTGTTCTGGTGTATTCCGCGACTTGTTCATCAACCAAATGAACCTGCTAGATCAAGGTGTGAAGATGGCAGCTGAGGCAGATGAACCCCTAGATATGAACTTTGTTCGCAAACATGCTTTGCAACAAGCTGAGGAAATGGGGATTAATCTGCGTCAAGCAGCAACGCGCGTTTTCTCCAACGCTTCTGGTTCCTACTCGTCAAATATCAACTTGGCGGTAGAAAACAGCACTTGGGACAGCGAAGCCGAGTTGCAGGAAATGTATCTCAACCGGAAATCATTCTCGTTCAATTCCGATAACCCCGGAATCATGGACGAATCCCGGCAGATTTTTGAAAGTACATTGAAAACTGCTGATGCAACTTTCCAAAATTTGGATTCTTCCGAGATTAGCTTAACGGATGTTTCCCACTACTTCGATTCAGATCCTACTAAGCTGGTGGCAAGTCTGCGCGGTGATGGTAAAAAACCAGCATCTTATATTGCAGACACAACCACAGCTAACGCTCAAGTGCGGACATTATCAGAAACCGTGCGTTTGGATGCGCGTACCAAATTATTAAATCCCAAGTGGTACGAGGGGATGCTGTCTCACGGTTATGAAGGTGTGCGCGAACTCTCCAAGCGGTTGGTTAATACAACAGGTTGGAGTGCGACAGCCGGCGCTGTGGATAACTGGATTTATGAGGATACAAACGAAACCTTCATCAAAGATGAAGAAATGCAGAAGCGGTTGCTGAACCTTAATCCCCATTCTTTCCGCAAGATTGTATCAACTTTGTTGGAAGTGAATGGACGCGGTTATTGGGAGACTAGCGAGGATAATTTAGATCGTCTGCGCGAGTTGTACCAAGAAGTTGAAGACCGGATTGAAGGGATAGAATAATCCCTAATCATAAATGTAGGGACGTTTTATAGAACGTCTCTACATAAAAAACGGTTTTGACAAATTGTATGGAATGCGGCTAAATGAAAATCAAATATATAATTATAGATATGTATGTCTGCTAAAGATGTCTTTCATGAAGTTGTCAAAACAGCTTTACAGAAAGATGGTTGGCAAATTACTCACGATCCACTCACGATTAGCGTGGGAGGAGTTAATCTTTCGATTGATTTAGCCGCCCAAAAGCTGATTGCAGCAGAACGTGAAGGACAAAAAATTGCAGTCGAAGTCAAAAGTTTTTTAGAAAGGTCGTCTGCTATTTCAGAATTTCATACAGCATTAGGACAGTTTATTAATTATAGAAGTGCATTACGACGGCGGCAACCGGAGCGTGTTTTGTATTTAGCAGTACCTTTAACAACTTACAAAACATTTTTTCAACTTGATTTTCCTAAAGAGATGATAGCAGAAAACCAAGTTAAAATGCTTATCTATGATGTAGAACAAGAGGTGATTTTCCAATGGATAAATTAACTCGATATCGCCAGCTTGTACAACAGATATTACATGATTATAGTGATCAAAAACCAGCTAACGGAAATATAGAAGTTGAAACAATTTTTGATACAGAACGTGACCATTATCAAATAGTTCATGTAGGGTGGGAAGGTCAAGACTGGGTACATAGTTGTATTATTCATATTGATATTAAAGGTAGTAAGATTTGGCTTCAGTGGAATGGTACAGAAGATGATATTGCAGCTAATTTGGTAGCTGTGGGAGTTCCCAAGGAAGACATTGTGTTAGGTTTTCAGTCTCCTTTTATGAGACAGTTTACAGAATATGCAGTGAGTTAGGAGATGTTTTGAAAATCTCCAAGTACTACTTAATGAATGTTAACCCCCAACTCCTATGTTAATATGATATTGATTGGCTACATAATGCTAAATAGGGTTAACGTAATTATTACGTAAGAAGTATTAATTATGGATAATTGGCAAGATATTACTGATGATAGATTAGTAAGACCAATACATCCTGGCGAAGTAATTGCAGATATTTTAGATGATTTAGATATTAATACCGGACATTTTGCAGATATTTTAGGAGTATCTAATCAAACAATTAACGAAATTATTAATGGTCAAAGCTCAATTACAGTAGATATAGCAATACGTCTTGATAAAGCTTTAGGGAATGGCCCAAAACTTTGGCTTAATCTTCAGCAAAAAGTTGATCTTTGGGATGCTTTGCAAAGCCATAAAGAATAATATGAGCAAGTCATGACATTAGGTTAGAAAAAAGTGTAAAATGAAATGATGAGGGTGGGCAAATGTCAACCCTAAAATTTCCGTGTATTGCAAACTAATAAAAATAATTAAGAATACAGCATGAGTATTACACCTAAAGGAATAAGTATATTAGAATTATATCGTCTTTATAGAGAGAATAATCTTATTGTAAATCGGAGATACCAACGTAAACTTGTATGGGCAAAAATAGAGAAAGCATCTTTAATAGAAAGCATACTTTTTAAATATCCTATTCCACTAATTTTATTTGGCAAATTCAAAAAAGATGGAAAAGATATATATGAAATCATTGACGGAATGCAACGATTAAATGCCATTTTTTGCTTTATCGAAAACCAATTTTCAATTAATTGTAAGTTCTTTGATGTTACAAAGCATCCATTAGCTAATGAACTAAGTAATCAAGGAGTATTTAAACGACTAGAAACAAGCCAAGAAAATTTATTGAATGCTCAAGAATGCATAGATTTTTTAGAGTATTCATTAGCTGTTACTATCTATGAGGCTAATAGTAACAAAGAGATTGAAGATGTATTTAATAGAATTAATTCCAATGGAAAACATTTGTCCCCTCAAGAAGTTAGATCGGCTGGAGTTACCAGCAATTTTGCAGAATTAGTTAGATTATTAGCTTGTGAAATTCGAGGTGATGTATCAAGAGAAATTGTTCCTCTTTCAGAAATGCCTGAGATTAGTATTGATTCTAAATCTATTAATTTAGGATATGGAGTTCTTGCAGAAGATACATTCTGGTGTCGTCAAGGTATTATAAGTAATTCTGATTTGCGGGAGAGTGCAGATGAACAATTTTTAGCAGATATAATACTTTCTATAGCTTTAGGAAAACCTTTTCCAGCAAGAAAGGAAAACTTTGATAATTATTATGGCAAGGGAGACGTAGATAAATCAGATGAAATAGAATTAGCAGTTACACGATATGGAACAGACAACCTTAAAGAAGATATTAAAGCTATACTATCACAGATAAAAAATGCTGTTAATTCAGTTTCATTAATAGACTCAGGAAATGATAAAAACTTCCTCAGAAAGATTCTTAGTCGTGATGGAGGAGTTAGCAATCCAGTTAAAGAGCCGTTTTATACATTATTTATGGCTTTTTATGATCTAATTATCCAAGAATCTAAAGAACCTTTTGATTATCAGGCAATTTTTAAGGCGGTAATGGGACTTATGGCAAAAATAGAAGTAAGTTCTAGTATTACAGCAGATAAACGAACAAAAAATATTGGTCTTACGAAAGGACTAATTCAAAGTTATTTTAAATTATCAACATCAACAACTCGTAGTAGTGGTTCTTATGCAATAGATTTGGAGAACTATTTGAGACGCTCTAAAACAGAAGCTCCAAATTATGATTTTAAACAAGGATTATTGTCATTAAACCGTTCTAATCGGAGTTTCGATAACAATTGCTTTGAAAAAATTTGTCAAAATATTGCGGCAATAGCAAATTTAGGCAAAGGAAAAAGAGGATACATATTTTTGGGAATATCTGATAAAGACAAAGATACTGAACTTATTGAAGCACTTGATCAAATATCTGCACCTAGATTTTTTCCATTCGGTATTGTTGGAATAGAAAGAGAGGCTAAAATTCAAAGTATAACGATCGATCAATATATACTAAATATTAGTCGAAAAATTAGGGATTCTAAATTACCAGAATCGCTAAAAACCAGCGTTAACACAGGATTAACACCTATTACATATCATGATCACACAGTATTGATGATTGAAATACAAGCAGGAAAAGAACCTGTATGGTATGAAAATAAGCTCTATATCAGAGATGGACATGAAAAACAACCTCAAGAGTTATCTGGTGAAAAAATTAGTGCCGTATATAACTTGTTTCAATAGCAAGATATTATTGGCAACTTCGCAAAATTGAGAATTGAATGCCTAAATAACTAAATAAAGCGATCGCTCAGTCTTTCATAAAGGTGATCGCTTAGTTTTTGAGGTTTTCTGTAAGGCGATCGCCTACAATGCCATCATATAATCAGCGATCGCTTCTATATTAAATTTTATGGGAATATTCAAGTTGAAATTTTTCTATGGATGCGTTAACTATCAACTTTGCTCCTGTTCTTCAAATAACAGATGAGCAATTCTTCCAGTTATGTCAGATAAATGAATTAATCAGATTTGAGCGTAATGCTGATGGCACATTGCTACTAATGCCTTTAGTCGGAGGTTTAACCAGCAACCGCAATGCTAATTTAACTGCTCAACTTGGAGTGTGGAATCGTGATGAGTCACTAGGTATAGCTTTTGGTTCTTCGGTTGGGTTTATTTTACCAAATGGGGCAATGCGATCGCCTGACGCATCTTGGTTAAGACGTGACAGATGGGATTCTCTTACACAGGAGCAAAAAGAGAGATTTCCGCCTGTATGTCCTGATTTTGTCGTAGAATTGCATTCTGATACTGATTGTTTAAAAAGGCTACAAAATAAAATGCAAGATTACCGAGACAACGGTACTAGATTAGGTTGGTTAATTGATTTAGAAATTCGGCAAGTAGAAATTTATCGCTTTGCTAGAGATGTTGAAGTGCTGCAATTTCCTGCTAGTTTATCAGGCGAAGATGTGCTACCGCAATTTGTGCTTAATCTTAAAGATATCTGGTGAATTGATTAAAATACAAAGTGCGATCGCTTTGTTTTTGAGGTTTTCTGTAAGGCGATCGCTCACTCTTGGACAACAGGCGATCGCATTATTTTTGAGGTTTTCTGTAAGGCGATCGCTCACTCTTGGACAACAGGCGATCGCATTGTTTTTAAGGTTTTCTGTAAAGCGATCGCCTAAAATGGCATCATACAATCAGCGATCGCAACAAATAAAAAGACTCAAACTATCAGTTGATCCAACACTAACACTGTTAACGCTGGTAAAGAGGGCAACCGCGCATCATTTGTCAAGAAAAATGATGCACCTCCACGAATAGCAGTAGCCATTTGAATAGCATCTGGGGTTCTTAAGTTATAATTTGCCCTTAATTGTGCTGCATTTTCAGCAATGTCAGGGAAAACTTCTATAGTAGTCAAACCTTGGGAATTAAATAGAATTTCACGATATTGTTGAGCTAATGCTGTGTTTCCTTGTCGCAAGGGATAGACTAACACTTCCGTGATAGTCAAAACTGATGTTACAACGCTAAAATCACCACGAAACATCGCTTCAAAAAAAGCATCTGTAACATCCAAATAATTAGGATTTTCTTCAATAAAGTAAATGAGTGGAGCAGTATCCAAACCTACAATTTGCCCCTGTAGCTGGACTAGGCATTCCATGAATCACGTTCCTGATTAATGTATTCTTGAGCATCAATGCCATTCCAGATTTCTTTACCTAATCCACGTAATTCGAGAATGCTATGCTTTTGCTTAGGTATCATCGTCACCTGTTGACGAATTAAGCTTGACAATTCTTCAATTAAGCGTATTTGCTCTTCAGGAGTTAGGCTTTGAGCTTGCAATAGTACTTCTTGATAATTAGACATAAAATATACACTGCCATTTCTCTGGACTTTAAGTCAAATATACACACACAGACAGACTGCGTTTCTTTATTTTATAAATAAATGTAGACAGGCTTGATATATGCTTATTTATCAGAATAACCATTGCGATCGCACTCACTCTTGGACAACAGGCGATCGCATTATTTTTGAGGTTTTCTGTAAGGCGTAGGCGTAGCCCGTCGTAGACATCTCACTGTTGGGCATCAAAGCAAATGCAGCGTTTGATTTGATAGACAAAATCTTGTCGGCTATATTTAAGGTGTATCAGTTGCTTCCTCACTCCAAGTTAATCAGTATGGATATCACAGCTACTTTGAACGAAATCGCAGCTCTCAGTGTTGAAGATAGAATCCGTATTGTGCAAGCAATTTGGGATAGCATCGCAGCAGAGCAAGTTTACCCTGATTTAACCGATGCACAAAAGCAAGAGCTTGATCGTCGAACTGCTGACTATAATTCAAATCCAGATAATGTGCTGACTTGGGAAGAAATCAAAGCATCAATTAAGGGGCAATAATGAATTATATCCTGGTGTTTCGCCCAGAGGTTCGAGAAGAACTCAATGATGCACACAGTTGGTACGAGAGTCAGAAACCCGGTCTGGGTGACGAGTTTTTAGACTGTGTAGACGAAACGGTGAATCGAATTTCTCAGATGCCAGAATCCTATCTAAATTGTCTACGGTGATATTCGACGAGCAGTAGTGCGACGATTTCCCTATGCTGTGTACTATCAGATTGTGTCGAGTCGAATAATAGTGACGGCAATTTTTCATGGTCGTAGAGATCCAAAATCGTGGCAGACGCGAACCTAACACTACAATTACGGGCGATGTCTAACGACAAGCCGCTATGCGTCTACGCTTTATTTTTGAGGTTTTCTGTAAGGCGATGTCTACGACGGACTATTAGGTGTCGCACTCACTCTTTCAGAACAGGCGATCGCTTTTATAATAGCTATATAGCTATATTGAGCTAAGTTTTTGACGATTTATGTTTCTGGTGGCAAATCTACACTGTAAAGAGTTTTGCCTACCAAGTTACGCAACGTTACTGTCATTACCTTTGTATAAGCATCAATCTTTACTCCTCCAAAAAATTGGAACCCTTCGTGATAATGGCAGGTGCTTGAGCAAAAACTTGTGATTTAGATGCAAGGTTTGTGGCAATAATTCCACCTGCTGTTATAGTTGAACGGAGCAAAAACTGGCGGCGCTTTAACTTTAATGAGTGATTAGATTCTATGATAAATAATAACAAGCTTAAAAAGTATTCCAGGATCAGTGTTTAGCATATTTTGCGATCCCAAAAAGTAAAGATCGAGTTATCTAAAGGTTAACAAAACATCTTTTGTCATTTTGCTTATATAAATAATAAACATAAATCAGTCAAATCAGGAATTTTACCTCAAATTAAACTCAGCTTAAACTCATTATTTCACAATAATCTGATTCCAAATATTTGGTTAATTATTTCTTTGTTTGAACAGGGTAAACAAACAATAGTGAATTTTGAATCAGTGAATAATCCCTGACAAAAAAGCAAGTAAATAAGTAAGTTAGAGTTAGCTTATTCATAAATTTTGCAGTTTGCATTGCTTGCAAGAATATATCGTGAGGAAAACTGAGATGAGATTGGTTCCACAATTAGTAATTGCAGCTAGTCTTGCTTTTGGTTTGGCTACTATAGAAAATACCAAATCTGCATCGGCTGCACTTGTAAATTACGCTTTCACAGTTGAGAGTCCTATAACTACAGGAAATGGCTTTTTTAGTTTTGATGACTCAAATTTTAGTAATGACAACATTCCAGAATCGCCGCTTCAGTCACTCTCTTTTAAATTTGATGGAGATTCCAGCATTTACACAGAAAAAGATGATTTGAACTACCCAGACTTTCCCCTTGTATTTTCAACGACATTTTTAGAAGAAGCGTCTTCTGTGGGATTAGATTATACATTTAATGATAAAGCTAATCCTTCCAGTTCTAGAAGTTACGAAATTGTTGGTGAAGATTTTACAATCTATTCTAGAACTTCTCCAAATACTGAAATTTTTTCTGGGAAAGTTTCTTACAGACAAGTACCTGAACCTGCAACATTAGGTGGTAGTCTCTTTGCTTGTGGTTTTGCTTGGATGTTAAAGAGAAAGACAACATCAATAAAAAAGGTTAAATTTTAACCGAGAGCATCCCCATTTTGCAAATTTATCAAGATGATAGATTGTGATTGCGAAGGAAGCGATCGCAAAATCTAGATGTTGCGATTTCTTTGTTCCATTTTATTACGCTTGCAATGACAGCTTAATAAATAATTGCCTCTAATGATAAGCCACTAAAAGTCTACGCACTCATAAAAGTATTGGATTCGCTGAAGTACTCTATATTCCCACATCTAAAATGTGAATTTTAGGTAAGAATGTGGGAAAGATAAGTTTGTAAAGATTAATGAACTTTGAAATTATAGAGACGGGTATTCATGATGTTACCAGACATATTACTTCAGCAGTCAAGCCTTGAAAGTATGCTGACTATCGGTAATCCAATAAATACTAACGAGTCCAAGTTGCAATTAAGGTCAACTTTACAAGAATTACCATCTTGGCAAGTTCATATCGAATTAGAACGTCCGGGTAATGATTTAGCTATGCTCTTTAAGCAAGAGCCTTTATTACCAGGAATTATCCTCAACAATAATCAACAATATGTGGGGATGATTTCGCGGCGGAAATTTTTTGAACACATGAGCAACCCCTATAGTCTGGCACTATTTTCTACAAAACCGATTAGAATTCTTTATAAGTTTTTCCCGCCAGAGATATTAGCATTTTCTGATGATACGCTGATTGTCAAGGCCACTGAGGTAACTTTGCAACAACCACCCCAAATTAGCTATGAGCCGATTTTAGTTAAAGCTACCTCTGGAAAATATAAGCTGATCGATTTTCATCAATTACTCTTAGCCTACTCCCAAATTCATGTTTTAACACTCATTCAGCTACAACAGGTAGAGGAACAATCTAGAGTTTTCAAAGCAGGGTTTCGCGATCTTCAGCAAAACTATACGCGATTGATTCAGAATGAAAAAATGGCTGCTTTGGGACAACTCGTTGCTGGTATTGCACACGAAATCAACAATCCTGTCAACTTTATTGCAGGGAACCTTGTTCACGCTATTGAATATAGTCAAAATATACTCAGTCTCCTTAAATTGTATCAAGAATTTTATCCCGAACCAGAAGCGGAAATTAAAACTGCGATCGCACAAGTTGAACTAGATTTTTTAACTACCGATCTCCCCCGTCTTCTCACCTCTATGGAGGTTGGTACTAAGCGAATCAAGCAAATCATTCTTTCGTTACGAAATTTTTCTCGTCTGGATGAATCTGAGAAAAAATTAGTTGATATTCATGAAGGTATTGATAGCACTCTGGTAATTTTACAAAGTCGTCTACAAAATTACAAATTCGGTGAAAATATAAACATAATTAAAGAATACGGCGATCTGCCCCAAGTTGAATGCTACGCTGGGTTACTTAATCAGGTATTTATGAATATTTTGGCAAATGCTATTGATGCTCTAGAAGAGTCATTAAAGCATAAAGGAAATATTTGCATTCGGACTAAAGTTACTGATGAAAACCAAGTAATTATTCGCATTTCTGATAATGGCCCGGGAATCCCAGAGAGTTTGCAAAAGCAATTATTTGATCCCTTTTTCACTACTAAACCCGTTGGTAAAGGAACTGGATTAGGTCTATCTATCAGCTATCAAATTGTTGTGGAAAAACATGGTGGTCAGTTGGAATGCATATCAACTTTTGGCAAAGGGACTGAGTTTATAATTAAAATTCCAGTGGAACTTAATTCTGAGCGAGTTATAAAAAACCAGCAATAAGCAAAGGATAGACATTTTTAGTCAATTTTCCATATTCAACTTTAACTATAATTTCCTGCTTTTTTGCTCGTTATTGTAACAGGTTCTGACACGATATCATCTATCTTATTAAAATCTCCAGCCCGCCAGCTATCTGTTGTATCCTTGATAAAACTAGCAATAGGGATTGCAATTAACAAACCTAGCACTCCTCCTAACTTTGCTCCCAACAACAAAGAAATCACCACCCACACGGGATTTAGACCAGTCAAATTACCAAGAATTCGAGGTGCAACAAAATTAGAATTAACTTGGTCGATAGCAACAGCTACACCTAAGACTTCAACTCCTAACCAAAAGTTTTGCAACGCCACCAAAAGACTTACTATCGCAATACCTACTCCTGTACCAAAGGGAAAGAGAGAAAACAAACCAATACCGATGCCAAAAAGTAGAGCTAAGGGAACTTGCAGCGCCAAAAATGCCAGTGTAATTGTTACCCCTAATACAGCTCCTAATGTTGCTTGACCAATAAAGTAATTGTGAAAATCCTCTCGCAGCAATTCCCGCAATCTCAACCCAATATTATGGGGAAACCACTGAAACATTCCGTCCCAAAGACGTTGGCCATTTAATATGAGATAGACAGTCAGCACTACCGCTAGCAAGACATTGAGAACAATACCAATGGTATCGACGGCAAAACCCAGAATTCTCCCAGTAAAAGACTGAAGTTGGTTAGATAATCGGTCAAGAACTTGGGTAAATAAACCACTTAAATTAATGGGAAGCTGTTGTTGACTTAAAGCCCAATCTTGGAAAGCTTGCAGTTGCTGAGTCCCAGAATCAATCCAACTAGGCAAAATATTAGCTAGCTCAACAAGCTGTTGAATAATTAGGGGAACCAAGGTGATGCCTAAAGCTACTAAAATTACTAGAGTTAAAAGCAACACTCCTGCGATCGCTAGGTTACGTTTTACCCCTTGTTCTTGCAAAAACTGGATTGGATAGTTCAAGACAAAAGCCAGTAGGATGGCGGCGGCGATAATGCTGACTAAGGGTTGAAAATACTGTACAACCTGGATCAATAGCCAGCCGTTGAGAATAATAATAGGAAATGCCAATCCTATACTTAACCATCGCGGCAGTTTGTTTGCTGATTGCATTAATAATTAATCCACAAGAGTTATAACTTTATTTTCGCTTTTCGAGAGCAGGGTAGGGGGTAGGGGGAGATGAGGGGGACAAGGGGGACAAGGGAGACAAGGGGAATTATTTAACAAGTTTCTTCCCCAATGCCCAATGCCCAATGCCCATTAAAATTGATTTATCTCCATAAAATCTAATATAATCCGCTGATGCATATTCCCCAAAGGTCTCACTTCACCAGCATTTTGCGAATAACAGTTACCTTGGCGAATATCTTCTGGAGTCAATAACCCCATATCCCAGCCCTCAGTCAGAACCAGTTGATTTAATTCGACTAACAGAGGTGCATGAAAGACATGACGGACAACTCTTTCATCGGGATAACAGCCAAATTGTACAAAGGGTGGAAGATTATAGCCGATTTCTTCTAAAATTTCCCTCCTCACTGCTACATCTGGTGTTTCACCCGGTTCAATATGACCGCCAAATAGCGCCCAGTAACCAGGGTAGAGAATACCGGGGATATTATCTCGCAGTTGCATGAGAAACTTGTTTTTTTGATAGAGAATTGCGATCGCTACATGCACCGTTTGATTATTCATATATTAATTTTTAATTGCTAGTTACTCTTCTTCTAGATAAACTTCCCCCAATTCTTTACCACCTAAAGGGATACTTCGGTAGCGAATTTTACCCTTAATTACCACTTCTGAACCCTGAACCAGATTTTTTTGATTGGTGACAACCCAAATTTTGCCAGTCGAGTCATTAATTTGATAAGCCCACTCCTTCATCAGGGGAGCTTGCTTTTCTACCTGACCTTGAATGTAAACTGTAGCTTGATTTTGTTGTTCTGGTTTAATTTCTCGAATTGGCGTGACATTGCTACCAATTTTAAAATTAGTCCCATTCAAGCCAGACGAGGTTAAACTACCACAACTACAAAGTCCTACCACCAATAAAAAAATCAACCCCAGACGGTAGGGAACAATACTATGCCCGGACAAGAACAAAAGGGACAAATTTCTTGTTTGTTGCATGAAAGCCACCGATTGAGCAAATTTTTGCTTCACTGCTTGCTTTGTCGCCAGTTTCATTAGGTCAGTTCCCATCTATAATATTCTTTCTCTGTGGTTTCAGAAACACGCTCCCAACTGAGCAAAAATGTTCTGAATTTCAGTCTGCAATTCTTTATTCTTCAGATAAAGCCCTTGATCTGAGAAAATAAGCATTATGGATTTACTGTGAGAGAAACGCTACGACATCAAACACACACACAATAATAGTTAAAAGTCAATAGTAAATATTGCTGCTCCAGATTTTGGACAACAGGCAATTATAGTTGGGAATTTTTATGGAAACACAAACTGCCAAACTCCTTGATGGTAAAGCTTTAGCTACAAAAATTCAGCAAGAACTTTCTGTAGCCATTACACAATTACAGCCCAAAATTGGACGACCCCCTGGGTTAGCAGTGTTGATGATTGGCGATAACCCAGCGTCAGCCGCTTATGTCCGCAATAAAGAAAAAGCTTGCGCTAAAGTTGGCATCGCCTCTTTTGGGAAGCATTTTCCTGCCGAAACTACCCTTGGGGAGTTAGAAGAAGTCATAGCCGCCCTAAACCAGGATGAACGGGTGGATGGAATTCTTGTGCAGCTGCCCTTACCTGACCACTTGGATGCTGTAACTCTGTTACATCAAATCGATCCCGATAAAGATGTTGATGGACTACACCCAGTTAATTTGGGGAGATTAGTCCGGGGAGAAGCCGGTTTACGCAGTTGCACCCCGGATGGTGTGATGCGGCTTTTACAAGCTTATGAGATTCCCTTGCGGGGAAAACAGGCAGTAGTGGTGGGACGAAGTATTTTGGTGGGTAAACCGATGGCGCTGATGCTACTAGAAGCTGATGCCACAGTTACGATCGCTCACTCGCGATCGCATGACCTCAAAACCATCACCCAAAATGCTGATATTCTAATTGCAGCAGCAGGTCGTCCCGGACTAATCACTGCTGATATGGTAAAACCAGGCGCTGTTGTGGTAGATGTGGGAATGAATCGCGTCATCGATGCTAGTGGCAAAAGTCGCTTAATTGGTGATGTTGACTTTGAATCAACTGCTGGTGTAGCAAGATTTATTACCCCCGTTCCTGGTGGTGTTGGCCCGATGACTGTCGCCATACTGTTGCAAAATACATTCACCAGCTATTCTAGAGCGGCAAGAGAAGAAAGAGAGTTATGAGTTAAAAGTTAAGAATTATTAATCCTAACTCCTAACTGCTGTAGAGACGCGATTAATCGCGTCTCTACTCCCAACTCCTAATTCTTCATTTTTTTCAGCGCCACAGCACCTTAAAATTGTGACGGATAAGACAAAAATCCCAAAATGTCAGGAATTAAAGAATGGTAGCAACTGATAACGTTCAAAAGACACCACCAGAGGAAGCCACATTTAACTTAGCAGCCTATCTAAAAGAGCGACAAAAGCTTTGTGATAATGCTTTGGATCGGGCTATCCCCATCATTTATCCAGAAAAGATTTATGAGGCGATGCGCTACTCGTTATTAGCTGGCGGCAAGCGTGTACGTCCCATTCTTTGCCTTGCTACCTGTGAAATGATGGGTGGCACTATCGAAATGGCTATGCCAACGGCTTGTGCTGTAGAGATGATCCACACAATGTCTTTGATTCATGACGATCTTCCAGCGATGGATAATGACGATTATCGTCGGGGAAAGCTAACAAATCATAAAGTCTATGGCGAAGATGTAGCAATTTTAGCTGGGGACGGCTTGTTAGCACTCGCTTTTGAAATTGTTGCTCTTAAAACCCCCCCAAACGTTAACAAAGAGCTAACCTTGCAGGTAATTGTTCGTCTTAGTCGGGCGCTGGGGGCAGCTGGTTTGGTCGGTGGTCAAGTTGTCGATTTAGAGTCAGAAGGGAAATCAGATATTTCTCTAGAAACGCTAAATTTCATTCATAGACACAAAACATCCGCCCTTTTGGAAGCTTGCGTAGTTTGTGGTGGGATCATAGCTGGGGCATCATCTGAAGATGTGCAGCGACTGACCCGTTATGCTGAAAATATTGGGCTAGCATTCCAAATCATAGATGATATTTTGGATATCACTTCTACAAAAGAGCAATTAGGTAAAACGGCTGGTAAAGACCAACAAGCAAAGAAAGTGACCTATCCTAGCCTTTGGGGGCTTGAGGAATCGCGCTTAAAAGCCCAAGAACTAGTTAAAGCAGCTTGTGCAGAATTAGAACCATTTGGAGATAGAGCCAAATCACTCAAAGCGATCGCTTATTTTATTACCAGCCGCAATAACTAGCAATGCTTTTGGTAATTCGTAATTTCCATAACGCAAGCGTTTCATTGATTTGCAATGGGTGGTTTATTGAGTCCATGCTGTACTACACCGCCCTGCGGAATTCAAACTTTACTCATTCAAAATTAAAAAAGCCTATCATTTAAGCTTTTTGGTGATTTTGAATAATTGGTCTGCTTCCGCCATCATGTACTAGGTTAATTTTGGATTTTGGGTTGAATCTAAATGTTTCCTCAACCAACAACTACTGCTAATATTTACTAACCTAACCAAAATACCATGCAGGACATAGGCAACATTTTAGACAACCGGGTGCTGCTGGTTGCTCTGGTAGCTTGTTTAATTGCTCAAGCACTAAAGCTCGTAATCGAGATCGTTAAAAATCGCAAACTGAATATCCGTGTTTTAGTGACAACCGGAGGCATGCCCAGTGCCCATTCAGCTTTAGTTACAGCTCTAGCCGCCGGTGTAGGGCAAACGCTCGGTTGGGCATCTCCCGATTTTGCCGTTGCGATGGTTTTTGCCATCATCGTCATGTATGATGCAGCTGGAGTTCGCCAAGCAGCTGGTAAGCAAGCTCGTATCCTCAATCAAATGATTGATGAATTATTTCATGAAAAACCAGAGTTTAGCCAAGACCGTCTAAAAGAATTACTCGGACATACGCCAGTTCAGGTAATAGCTGGGTCGGCTTTGGGTATAACCATCTATTGGTTAGCTAGGTCTGCTTATTTAAGTTAGGACAATGAATTTTTGTTTGAGCGACTATTTATAATTGGTAACTGGTAATTTGTCGGCTGACAAATTACCACCCTGGTAGATCGCATCAGTATTCCAGAAAACTTAATATCACTACAACCGCACAGTTGAGCGCAGCAGAATCACCTTACGACTATCTACTATGCTGGCAACAAAACCGCTATTGTTCAGCTTCTGTAATGTGTTGTATGCCTCACTTTGGTTCGTGGTATAAACTGCTAGCAAGTAAGGGCGTTGTCCATAAGAAACAAAACCTACGTTACCTCCTACTGCTTGCTGTACGCTATTCACTAGTTCAGGACGGTTGTAATAATCTACCAGCACTGCATAACCCTCTCCTAATGCTTGAGGATTATAGCTAACTGTCTGTTGGGGTGGCTGTTGCCGTGGTTGTACCTGTTGCTGAGGCTGCACATCTGCCGTTGTTGGTCGAGTGGTGATGATGGCAGACAAACCAACAATATTGCTTACATACCTTGCCCATCGATTGGCATCATCAATTTTTTTAAAGCCACCTATCCTCGTCACAGTTTCGTTGAGATATTTGCAGGTAATGGTCTTCAGTTCCGGCGGTAAGGCACTACGCAACTGCTTTTGATTATCTGCTGTGGGACTGACTACTAATAAAAGATACTCACCCGAAGTCGGTGGTTGACAAGCAGGAATGGCTTTTTGAGCAAAGACAGAACTCATGCCACCAATCAACCCTATGTAAGCGAAGCTTATCGTAGATATCGTTAATCCTAAAACACTTGGTAAAGTCTGAAATCTATGCACAAAAGTTAGATTATGTAAATCAAGGTGTCCTAGAAGATTTTATAAGAAAAAAGCTGAAAACTTCGCTACTTCAGTATGGGAATGGAAGGACTGTTACAAAATTGGGAATGGGGCATGGGCTATATAAGTAGGTCGGCGTAAATAATTATCTCGTTGGGATAAGGCAGGGGGCAGGGGGCAGGGAGCAGGGGGAAAGAGAGTTTGAGCCTTGTTTACTTTTCTTTACACAGTTTGGTTTTATTGTGCCGACTTACTTAAGGAGAATAAGTACTTGGACAGAATTAATTACACAATGTCATTGCGAATGAAGCAAAGCATAATGAAGTAATTCGCTTGCGGTTGGGATTGCAACTCTTAGAGACGCTCCGCTCGCAATGACTGTAAATATTTTTGTCCAACGACTTAAATGCCCAATGCCCGCCCATTAAGATACAGTAGCCAAGGATGCCAAAGCATCTGGTATTGCCTGAGAAGGAGCCTGGAATTCTCCAGTGATGACGTACTCTAAACGCAGTTTTAACCAAGTAATAAATTGGGGATTTGTAGAAATAATTGCTACTGCTGGTTGGGGACACTTTGCCTTGATTTGTGCAAATTCGGGTGCTTCTAAGAAAGCTGGTTGCTCAACCAACCAAAAATCGATTTGTTTTTCTTGTTCGTGGTAGTGACGAGTGCGTTCTTTAATAACTTCGTGTATGGGTTCTTCTTGGAGAAGAAAGCGAAGACTAGCCAAAACGTAATAGTATGTTTGCATTTTCATCCTTTGGTTGCTGTGTGAATGATGTAAGGGCACAGTACTACATTCTGTACCCTTATGAACTAACTCTTACGGGATTTCTTGAACCAAGAACTGAAGGGACAAGTACTTGCCAGCTTTTGGGCATCTGTCTGTTTGCCACCAGATGTTAGCTTTTCCAAGAACAGATTATTGTCGAAGTAGTGTTCTAAGGAAATAACCTTCAAGTCATCGGTAACTTTTGCAATGCTCATACCGATAATTTCTACTGTCTCTCCAGTCGGTGCATGGCCTTTATATTCTCCGTTAAAATGTCCCCAATGCCGCCATTTGAATGTGACATTTGGTGGCCCTGAGAAAACTTCCAGCACTTCCCAAGGGAAACCTTGGGGAAATGTTGTGTGGAAGACTTTTGCAGATGATTCAAAGCTTTCTTCTGAAGCTTTGTAATGCTCTGAATCAGGCATAAATAAATTGTAAGTACCTTGGGCTGATAAATCTGCTGCGGTGTACTCTACTCCACCATTGGTACTGACGCGAAACTGTTCATTGACAATAGATAACCACTGTTGCGGGTTAGCTTTGAAGGATACCTCCATCTCGAAGGTTCGCACCAAGTTTTGCACGATCGCTTCTAGTGTACCTTCAAGGTGATTATAGATACTTTCTTGGGCAAGATTCTCTTTGGAACGAGAGTAATCAGGCGGTGTCTGATAGCGCCACTCGACATCAGTGCTTTCTGCTATCACTTTATCTCTATCCTGTACCCAAAGTGGCAGGTTGTTAGACTGTGTTGCGCTCATAGAAGTTTTTGCTGAAGATTTGATCCCAATTTCTAGATTTCGCAGTGACAACCCTCTTTGGGAGAGTGGGGATTGGGAGAGATGAGGGAGATGAGGGGGAATTATTGAATAGTCTCTTCCTTGTCTCCCCCTCTCCCTTGTCTCTTCTTTATGCCCTATGCCCCATCCCCTCTTATAGCTTGTTTCATCTCGCGGACTGCCCTTTCTATACCTACTAATGCTGCCCGGCTGATGATGGTATGACCAATGTTCAGTTCTTCCATGCCTGGAAGCGCAGCCACTGGGTAGACGTTCCAGTAGGTGAGTCCATGACCAGCGTTGACTCGCAATCCAGCTTGAATGGCTTGTTGACAACCTTTAGCTAATATGGCTAATTCTCGATGGCGATTTGTTTCATCTTTGGCCTCAGCATATTGCCCGGTGTGCACTTCGATAAATTGCGCTTGTACCTTGACAGATGCTTCGATTTGTGCTGGCTCGGCATCGATAAATAAACTAACTGGAATGCTAGCGCTTTGCAATTTATCGACTATCTCACCTATTCTAGCAATTTGGCCGATAATATCTAGTCCGCCTTCTGTTGTGACTTCTTCGCGCTTTTCGGGGACTAAGGTAACGTAATCTGGTTTGATATCGAGTGCGATCGCTAGCATTTCTTCTGTTGCGGCCATTTCTAAATTAAGATGCGATCGCACTGTTTGCCGCAATATCCGCACATCCCGATCTTGGATATGTCGCCGATCTTCGCGCAGATGCACCGTAATTCCATCTGCACCCGCTAATTCTGCCAGCACCGCCGCCGCCACGGGGTCTGGTTCTACTGTCCGCCGCGCTTGCCGAATGGTGGCAATGTGATCAATGTTAACGCCAAGTGTAGGCACCCCAAATTTCTCCCAATTCCACAATCCTCAGAACTTTATTTTACTAGAAATTGAGGGAGTTTTTGTCCCTATGTTTATGGTTTGAGTTAGGCTTTGGATAATTGCCGCTTTTTCTGTTGGAAGTAGTGCCAGAATTTGATTTTCTAGTTCTTGGAGAGTCATAGGGTATCTTAGGTCAATTGTTATTGTACTTATTATATAGTGATAAAATATTATGATTGTATTGAGTTATAGCTCAATTTTTTTCTGTTTTCCCAGATTTAAGGCGAGTAACTTTAGTTGGTGTGGAATTATTTTCTAGAATTGCAATTTCTCTCTTTGCATCTTGATAACTATCTTTTTCCCCTTGTTGTTGGAAGAGTTTTGCGGCTTTTTTGAAATCTGCGATCGCACCCTGCTTATTTTTCTGCTTGATGCGAATCACACCCCGGTTATAATAGGCTAAAGCATTGTTAGCATTAATAGCGATCGCTCGTGAATAATCTTGATTTGCAGCTTTTTTATTTCCCAGTTCAAGATAGGCGTTACCACGATTATTGTAAGCTACAATATCATTAGGATTTAGTTTCAGGGCTGTGGTATAATCTTCAATAGCACCTTTATAATCTCCGAATGAAAAGCGGTGAATGGCTCTGTGAATATAGGCTGCAATAAATTTCGGATCAATCTGTAAAATAGTATTGTAATCTTCAGTAGCTTCGACTTTATTTCCCAGATCGCTATAAGCATCACCTCGATTCAGATATGCTTCTATATATTTGGGATTGATGTTAATTGCGTCTGTATAATCTTTAAGGGCTGCATACTTTTGTTGATTAAGAGATTGAGTTAAACCCCTTTGATAATAAGCTTTAGCATCACTAGGATTAATCTTAATTATTGTATCAAAATCTTGGATTGCTTCACGTCTTTGTCTGAGGCGACGGCGGAGAATCCCTCGCTGCAAGTAGGCTTCGGGATACTGAGGTTTAAGAGCGATCGCTTTGCTAAAATCTCCAATGGCCCCTTTGTTATCCTTCAATTGAGTCCGGGCTAATCCTCGACCATAATAAGCATAAGCATCCTGAGAATTTAACTTAATTGCTTGGGTATAGTCTGCGATCGCTTCTTTATATTTACCTAATTCCGAAAAAGCAAATCCTCGGTCAAAATAGGCATTAGCATCTTGGGGATTAAGTAAAATTGCTTGGCTAGAATCTGCTTTTGCTTGCTCATAGTCTCCTAGTCGATAATAAGCATCACCTCGCCTATTGTAAGCCATAGCATTTTTCGGATCTGATTGAATAACCTGATTGAAATCTTCAATTGCTCCTTCATAGTTTCCGACATCATATTTATTTACTCCTTCTTGATATAATTTTTGTTGAGCATCATTTACAGGTTTTAATAGCCTCAATTGCCACGTTCCAATACCAAGTGCGATACAGCAAGCTATCCCTGTCAAAACTAATAATAATTTTTTATAATTCTGCTTTTGCCGATCGTCATCAACATTTGCGATCTTTTTCAAGTCGTCTAAAACTTCCGTTGCATATTGGTAGCGCTTACGATAGTCAAAACGCACCATTTTATTAATAACTTTTGCTAATTTACTGTTAACCGTAATATTTTTGTTACGCCAAACTATTTCACCTGTCAGCCGATTTTTTTGATTTTGCAAATTAGATATCTCATTTCCAGATAAACCTAGAAGTGCTGCGATCGCAATTATCCCTAAAGCATATACATCACTATTATATTTAACATTGCCGTTAACCTGTTCTATAGGCATATATTCGAGATTATCAACCGGATTAGTAATGTCTTCACTAACAGTACTAAAATCAACCAACACTAACTTTTTATCTGATTCCCGGCGAATAATATTTGCTGGTTTAATATGACGATGAATCACGCCATAGCTATGTAAAATCACCAAAATTTCTAATATCTCTGATAAAAGACTAATTACTTGGCGTTCCCTCAGAGGTTGTCCTTGGATAATTTCGTCAGTTAAAGGATTACCGGGTATAAATTCTTGGACTATATAGAATTCTTCGTTTTCTTCAAAATAAGCAATTAGCTTCTGAATTTGGTTATGTTCCTGTCCTAATTTTTTTAAAGTTGCTGCTTTACTAGCAAACAAGCGACCGAGGATAGTTAAAGTTTGAGAATTGTTACTAGCACTACGTAACTGCTTGACTATAAATTGGCTGTCAGAAAGATTAGCATCTTCAACTAGATAGGTTTTTGCCTTTTCCCTATCATTCAGAATTTTTATTATGCGGTAACGTCCATCTAGTGAATCAATATGCATCAATATAAATATAGTCTAATAAATTATTTAATTATAGCTTAAGTGTTATTACTGGGATATTTGTTAAAAAATATAAAAAAATAAATGTTATTCTAGCAGCTAAAAGTATTAATTATTAGCTAATATTGCATATTGTTAATAATATTGTTTTATTAATTTTGCGAGCTAATATTGTTCACCTAGCTTGTTCAGTCGAGCCACGACTAAAATTAGGAATTAATAGTCTGTAGCAACTGATTCCACTGCTCCGAGTGCTTTGAGAGTCGCTTTTTGGGCAGCGCTTAACCCTGTAATGCCTGTAATATTCATATCTTCATAGGGGCGGGGCGATGTCTACGACGGGCTACGCCTACGCAAAGTTTGCAAACACTCCCCTGTTGTGACATCCCACAGCTTAATTGTCTCATCTTGACTGCCACTAACAAGGGTTTGCCCATTGGGATGAAAGGCAATTGCCCAAATCCAATCTGTATGTCCGATGAGTGTTCTTAGGCATTCTCCTGTATTGCTGTTCCAAAGTTTAATCGTTCCATCTTGACCGGTACTACCAATAATATGGCCTTGGGGATGAAACTTTGCACCCAACACTATTTTTGTATGTCCTTGCAAAGTTTGCTGACAATTTCCTGTGTTGATATCCCATAATTTCAGGCTGAGGTCAAAACTGCCACTGAGTAACCTTAGACCATCTGGACTCCAGTCTAGTGAATATACCCAAGCAGAATGTCCTTCTAAAGTCTTGATACATTCCCATGTTTTGACATCCCATAACTTAATGCAGCGATCGCTGCTAGTAGCCAGAAATTGGTCATTTGGACTCCAAGCAACAGAAAATACCCAACCAGTATTTCCTTCCAAAATCTTGATGCATTCCCCAGTTTTAATATCCCAAATCTTAGCCATAGTATCTGTATTAGCAGTGGCTAAAGCGTTTCCTTGAGGACTGATAGCAAGTGAGAGTATCCACCCGTTTACCTGCAAAGTTTTTAAGCATTTACCTGTAATCGTATCCCAAAGGCGAATTGTCCCATCTGCACCAGCACTAGCAAGGATTGTTTCATGAGAACTAAAAACAGTCCCACAGATTTCACGAGTATGCCCATATAAAGTATGTATGCATTTAGCTGTGGAAATATCCCATATTCTGAGTGTTTTATTTGTATTTGCAGCTAATAATTGACCATTGGCATTAACAGCTACACACCAAACACGACTTGAGTATCCTTGTAAGGTTTTTAAACATCTTCCTGTAGTCACATCCCATAGCTTAACGCTTTGATCTTCACTTGCACTTGCTAAAGTTTTACCATTGGGACTGAAAGCAACTGACCAAACACTGTCATGTATTCCATAACTACAGGTTGCTGAGTAAAGCCACCAAAACTTTTTTCGACTAAGGAACGCCAACTTAAAGACTCCAACGCTTCTAGTACATTTACTCTAGAAACTGCTGGCACAATATCTTCTTGTAATACCGCAGCGACAACTGGCTTACGATTAATTGCTAACCAGTACATGACTTGCTGCTCTGAAGTAGAGAGTCTTTTGAATTGCTGCTCTAGGAGATTGCCAACGCCATAGAAGACTGTTGTGCCTTCGCTAAAAAAACGGGCGATGTTGCCCTCATGCAAGTCCCGAATGGAAGTGGCAGCAATTTTCAAAGCTAGTGGATTACCACCGTAACACTCAACCAGTTGCCGGGTTTCATCCTCGGAGCCTGATAGCCCTTTGAGTGTTAAGATTGTTTGCCCGGCTGCGACTTGTAATCCTGACAAAGTAAGAGTCCGAACTGGCAATTTATCACCTTCTAAGGCAGCAATTTCAGCAGGTTTTTCTCGGCTGGTAAGTAGGACACAGCTTTGATGCTGTGTTTCTCCCAATCGCCACAGGAGTTCACCGTAAGGTTCATAGCCTTCGCGGTAACAGCCTGTGCGTTTACCTTGCTCCAATAGGGTGTCGAAATTATCCAGAATCAGCAAGCATCGAGATTTGCGGAGGTACTCGATTAAACAAGTAATTTGCTCGTGAGGGTTAACGGGCAACGCGGTAACTTGCTGATGAGAAAGGATTTTGATCAAGTCCGTGAGTTTGTCTTGAAAAAAAGGTGCGTGTCGGAGCGATCGCCAAATAACATACTCAAATTCTCCCTGTAACTGTTCTGCTAACTTTACCGAGAGTGCGGTTTTGCCCATACCACCCATACCCAGCAGCGTCACTACACGAGTGCGTAAAGCGTTGCTGTCGCTCTGAGACGAATCGCGCACAATCCATTGTCTGAGAGTTTCTAATTCGGTAGTACGTCCGTAGAACTGCGAAACGTCAATTGCTTCGCCCCAGTTTGTGTACTTCGTCAAGGGTTGAAAGTTTAAGGTTGAGAGGGCGTTGGTGTTCT
The DNA here is from genome assembly GCF_026127265.1 of Nostoc sp. KVJ3. Classification (GTDB taxonomy): domain Bacteria; phylum Cyanobacteriota; class Cyanobacteriia; order Cyanobacteriales; family Nostocaceae; genus Nostoc. The sequence goes on along the minus strand of NZ_WWFG01000001.1, from coordinate 2,794,389 downwards.
TTTGTCGCTGTGCGGTTCGCTTCAGTACTCCACGCAGATTATTTTTGGTAACTTTTTCTCCAAAAGCTTGAGAGAGCGATCGCCACAGTTGAGAACCGACATCTTTGATGTGACTGGGGTTGTAATCCGAGTCTAGAGCCATATCTAAGTAGGTTTGTCCTGCCCAAGACTCACGGAAGACAATTTCTTGAACTTTTGTTAAGCATCCCCGTTCTAATAATTGCTCGACTATTGCGATCGCCTCTTCAACTGTCATTTATTTCCCTAGTAATACAGGTTAACTACAATACTCCCACAAGAAACTTGATTTTTTGACAAAATTTTACGTAAATCCACCAAAAAGACCCGACTTTTTCCCGACCTTTTCCGACCATCAAACTTTATACCAAGCGGTAGAGTATTTGAATCAGCAGTTGCAGGAGCGCAAATTTAGAAGATACCAGTCTGCGTTCTGCCAATAAATATTCACACCAACCTACTTATCGCAAACATGGAAACAGATTTATTGAAATTAAATGGAACGAATTTAGATAATTTAACGAATAATCCAGAAACCTTATTATCTAAAACATTTTTGGCAGATTCTAACCTTTCTCTAATAGCAAATACTAAAACAGGTAGTATGCTACCTTGGTCTGCTCAATTTATTAATCAATTATCTGGGTTAACTCAAACAACTCAGATAGGTTTAATACTCGAAGGAGATGAAAGTAATAAGGTCTTGATTGGAGGTAACAATAACAACCTCTTACTTCGATTAGATAAAAATGACAAACTAACTGGGAACAACGGCAACGATCTCCTCATCGGGGCTAATCGTCGAGATTTATTAGTTGGTGGTTTGGGACAAGATGGCTCTAACAATTCATTCTCCATATTTTCAGTCAGCAATCGATATGACAATCTAATCGGGAATGCACAGAATATTTCCTCTAGTAGTGTCCAGTCAGAAACTAACACTATTTCTACTATCCTCCAGCAGGATGTATACCCAACACTACAGAAATTTGTTCAGTTGCCTAATTTTCAGCAACAGATGCAATTTATCTTCGGAGATCGTGTCAACATTGAAAAACTAAATCAAATAGCTGATAGCTGGCAAAAAGCTAGTTTCAGTACCCTGCCATCAATTGAAGTCCGAGACAAATCTGTATTCCCCACAACTACAATAGGTGTTTTTGCAGGAGAGATAGACAAGATTTATCTATCGCAAAAATTATTAACTCACGGTAAAAGTGGAGAAATTGCTGATACCATCTTTGAAGAGATTGGGCACTGGCTCGATAAACAAATAAATGTAGCAGACACACCCGGCGATGAGGGACAATTGTTTGCAGCAGTTGTTACAGGGAAATACCTTAATGCTAATCAAATTGCAGATATTCGTGCTGAAGATGATTCAACCACAATTTTTGTTGATGGTCGATTTTTAACAGTTGAGCAAGCTACTCTACCAACGATTACAGTCGCGACCACCGATGCTAACGCCGCAGAAACCATCACTGGGCAAACTGCAAATCCTGGTAAATTTACCCTAACTCGTACCGGAAGTACATCTTCATCTTTGACAGTTAATTATGCTGTTGCGGGTACTGCAACTAATGGGACAGATTACCAAACATTAACCAAGAGTGCTACTTTTGCAGTCGGTTCAGCCACAACAATAATTAATTTGACTCCCAAAGATGACACCTTAGCAGAAGGAAATGAAACAGTTATTCTGACCTTGGGAACAGGTACGGGTTATACAGTCGGGGCAGTAAAAACGGGTACGGTAACGATCGCAGATAATGAGATTCTACCAACGATTACAGTTGCGACCACCGATGCTAACGCCGCAGAAACCATCACTGGGCAAACTGTAAATCCTGGTAAATTTACCCTAACTCGTACCGGAAGTACATCTTCATCTCTGACGGTTAATTATACTGTTGCGGGTACTGCAACTAATGGGACAGATTACCAAACATTAACCAAGAGTGCTACTTTTGCAGTCGGTTCAGCCACAACAATAATTAATTTGACTCCCAAAGATGACACCTTAGCAGAAGGAAATGAAACAGTTATTCTGACCTTGGGAACAGGTACGGGTTATACAGTCGGGGCAGTAAAAACGGGTACGGTAACGATCGCAGATAATGAGATTCTACCAACGATTACAGTCGCGACTACCGATGCTAACGCCGCAGAAACCATCACTGGGCAAACTGCAAATCCTGGTAAATTTACCCTAACTCGTACCGGAAGTACATCTTCATCTCTGACGGTTAATTATACTGTTGCGGGTACTGCAACTAATGGGACAGATTACCAAACATTAACCAAGAGTGCTACTTTTGCAGTCGGTTCAGCCACAACAATAATTAATTTGACTCCCACAGATGACACCTTAGTAGAAGAAAATGAAACGGTTATTTTGACCTTGGGGATAGGGACAGGTTATATCCTTGGGGCAGCCAAAACGGGTACAGTAACGATCGCAGATAATGATCTTCTACCAACGATTACAGTCGCGGCGACCGATGCTAAGGCCGCAGAAACCATCACTGGGCAAACTGCAAATCCTGGTAAATTTACCCTAACTCGTACTGGCAGCTTAACCCAAGCCCTGACAGTCAATTACACCTTATTAGGGACAGCAACGAAGGGAACAGATTATACAAACCTGACGGGAACGGTGAGTTTTGCGGCGGGTTCAGCTACAGCAGTCGTCAATATCACACCGATTGATGACAATATTCTAGAAGCAAGTGAAACCGTTATTTTCAGTATCACGTCTGGTACCAATTATAAATTAGGTACAGCGATCGCTGGTACGGTTACTATCGATAATACAGATCCAAAAGGACTTGCTGACTTTCTCTGGGATAAAGGGTCAACAGTTACCCAAATTGCTGTAAATCTAAAAAATCGGGGCTTTGACTTACCAACAATTGCAAATAGCATTAAGTCGGGAGTTACCAAGAGTGATGGAACTAATCTTAACTACATTGATGTAGCGATCGCTCTCTGGAATAGTGGTTATAGTATCAATGGCAGAAAACTGGCAGATTTGCTCTGGGATCAAGGCGCAGACCAAAAACAAATTGGTCAGGCGATGAAATATTTAGGGCTGAGTTTAGAAACCATTGCTGATAGCGTTAAACGAGGTATTACCAAGAGTGATGGAACTGGACTGAATAATATTGACGTAGCGATCGCTCTCTGGAATAGTGGCTATAGCTTTAATGCCAGAAAACTGGCAGATTTACTCTGGGATGAGGGTGCTAATCCCATAGAAATTGGGCAGTCAATGAAGTATCTTGGCTTAAGTTTAGAAACTATTGCCGATAGTGTTAAATGGGGAATTACTATTGAGGTAATTTCCCAAAGTGGTGGCACTGTGGTAATCAAGAATCCTGATTACCACCAGGTAGCTGAAGCTTTGTGGAATAGTGGTTATAGCCTTAATGCAAGGAAGCTTGCTGATTTACTTTGGGATAATAGTGCTAGTCAACAAAAAATTGGTCAAGCTTTCAATTATCTAGGCTTAAGTTTAGAAACTATTGCTGATAGTGTTAAATTCGGAATTACTAACAGTGATGGAACTAATCTTAACTACATTGATGCGACTATCGCTCTTTGGAACAGTGGATATGGTATTGATTCAAGGAAACTTGCAGACTTACTCTGGGATGAAGGAGCTAGTCAACAACAGATCGGTCAAGCAATGAAGTACCTGGGTTTAAGCTTAGAAACTATTGCCGATGCTATAGATGATGGAGTTACCACAAGTGATGGAACTAGTCTTAACTACACTGATGTAGCCATAGCTTTATGGAATAGTGGTTATGGTGGTGCTGATGGTCTTAATTCAAGAAAACTTGCTGACTTACTCTGGGATGAAGGAGCTAGTCAACAACAGATCGGTCAAGCAATGAAGTACCTTGGCTTCAGCTTAGAAACTATTGCCAATGCCATAGATGATGGAGTTACCACAAGTGATGGAACTAGTCTTAACTACACTGATGTAGCCATAGCTTTATGGAATAGTGGTTATGGTGGTGCTGATGGTCTTAATTCAAGAAAACTTGCTGACTTACTCTGGGATGAAGGAGCTAGTCAACAACAGATCGGTCAAGCAATGAAGTACCTTGGCTTCAGCTTAGAAACTATTGCCAATGCCATAGATGATGGAGTTACCACAAGTGATGGAACTAGTCTTAACTACACTGATGTAGCCATAGCTTTATGGAATAGTGGTTATAGTGGTGCTGATGGTCTTAATTCAAGAAAACTTGCTGACTTACTCTGGGATGAAGGAGCTAGTCAACAACAGATTGGTCAAGCAATGAAGTACCTTGGCTTCAGCTTAGAAACTATTGCCAATGCCATAGATGATGGAGTTACCACAAGTGATGGAACTAGTCTTAACTACACTGATGTAGCCATAGCTTTATGGAATAGTGGCTATAGTTTTGACACAAGAAAACTTGCCGGACTTCTCTGGAATGAAGGAGCTAGTCAAGGAGATATTGGTCAGGCAATAAAGTATCTTGGCTACAATTTAGCAATCATTGCTGATGCTATGGATGATGGCCCTATTAACTTTAACTACATTGATGTAGCCATAGCGCTATGGAATAGTGGCTATAGTATTGACACAAGAATACTTGCGGGTCTCCTCTGGAATGAAGGAGCTACTCAGGCAAATATTGGTCAAGCAATAAAGTATCTTGGCTACGATTTGGCAACCATTGCTGATGCTATGGATGATGGCCCTATTAACTTTAACTACATTGATGTAGCCATAGCGTTATGGAATAGTGGCTATAGTATTGACACAAGAATACTTGCGGGTCTCCTCTGGAATGAAGGAGCTAGTCAAGGAGATATTGGTCAGGCAATAAGGGATCTTGGCTATGATTTGGTAATCATTGCCGATGCCATAAAGAATGCACCAGGCATTGGTTTTAATTATATTGATGTAGCCTTAGCCCTATGGAATAGTGGTTATAACATTAATGGGGGAACAGTTGCAGCTATTCTCTGGAATAAAGGATATAACCAGGGAAATATTGGTCAGGCTCTAAGGGTTCTTGGATTCAGTAACGAAGACATTGGTTATGCAGTAAGAAATGCACCTGGTATTGGTTTTAACTATAGTGATGTCGCTCGAGCAGTTTGGGACAGTGGGAATCAACCATCACTATATACGATCGCTGATATAGTAAAATCCTTGGGAGGAAAATATGGTGACATATATGGCGCACTCAAGGAAGTTGGAGCTTCTGATTTCAACGCCAATTTGTTGGCTTTACGAGCATCGTTTCAAAACCTTGTAAACCGTGTCTTTAAATATACTGAAAAGGCAGGTAACGCAACTAAAGATGTTTTTGAGGATATTAAAGAATCTGTCGTCGATAATCCTGTCACTCAAATTGTCTTATTGCCATACACCCTTCCTGCTTCCATCGTTGTCAATACCGTCGAGGCTGTCAAGACAGGGGACATTGAAGTAATTGTTGATGGCTTGAAAAAGATTCCTGTTCTGGGTACTGCTGTTGGTGTGATAGATGGAGTCATTAAAGCTGCTAATGGGGATAAAAAAGGGGTTCTTAAAGACTCAATCATTTCAGCCTTGGCTTTTTATGGGGGATCAACAGTTATTACTCCCAAGATGGTAGATTTTGCGGTTGATATATTCTGGGAACTTAAAGATTCAGATTATAAAGGGGCTATTTCAGCATCTCTTGAAAATCTGGGAATGCAAAAAACAGTTTCCGATCTTTTTGTTGCTGTAGCTTGGTCAGCAGTTGCAAATAGTAATTGGGAAAGTGTAATTAATGCCGCTCTAACTAAAGTTGGTTTTAATAATGCCAATTCCTTCGTTAATATGGCATGGGATATTATTGACCAAAATTACAAAGAAGCTCTCAAAACTGGACTACAAGTGGTAGGTTTTACCAACCTTGGGATTAATCAAGCCAAGGCAGATGCATTTCTTAACCTTACAGTTGCCATTCGAGATGGAAAACCTAATCAAGCCGCAGACATTTTAATTGCTCTCTCTGGCAATAATCCACAGGTTATTCAGAGCAGTTGGATTAAGGATTTGAAAGATGGAAACCTAGCTAACGATCGCCAAGCGATTCAATTAGGACTGTCCAACTTAGGTTTTCAGGATGTCACGCAATGGGTAAATACCATTTGGTCTGTTAAAGACGGAAAATATCTCGATGCCGTATCTGCTGTTCTAGCTCTAGGGAAGTTTGCCCAAGGTCAGGATTGGGTAAAAATTATCGATAATTTGCAAAAAGAGAACTATGGCGAGGCATTATCCACAGCGTTTAAGTTAGCTAAATTCCAAGATGGTCAATCTTTAGCTGATGCAGTCCTTGCAGTCAAAAAAGGAGATTATGTAACAGCATTTTATGAAAGCCTCAATTTAATTGAAGGCGGGCGTGATTTAGCTGATGCCTTCAAATACCTAATTGACTTCGATCTTCAGGAGTTTATAACCTCAATGATTAATGCTGCTCCTCTTCTCTTAAAAGTCTTAATTTAAGTCAGGAGAACAATCAATCTGGGCATATTGGGGTTCCACCACGATTATGCAAAAGTGTGATTCGTTCGCTCGAAATGGGTAGTAATACTTAGAAGATGAGCGGCAGGTTGAAAATTAACTTGGGAGAAGACTGCATTTGTCGCTCTTCTCCCTATCCATAACGTAATTACAAATTACGAATTGTTAAAATTCATTTCTACGCTGGTACAACAACTTTCTCACTACCAGCCAGTCCAAAAGCACTATGAATAGCTTGCAAAGCTTTAACACCTTGCTCTTGTGCCACAACACAACTAATTTTAATTTCTGAGGTGGCAATCATTTGAATATTAATTTGGTGTTGGGCTAGCGCTTCAAACATTTTTGCCGCAACACCTGGTTGTCCCACCATCCCTGCACCGACAATACTTACTTTCGCGATCGCATTATCTAAAACAACTTCCCCCCATCCTAAATCTGCTGCTACTTGGGTAAGCATTTTTTTGGCATTTTCCCCGTCTATCCGCGAGACTGTAAAGGCAATATCTCGCCTGGGAACACCATTAATCACCCGACAGCGCTGAGATTGGATAATCATGTCAACGCTAATATTATGCTGCGCTAATAGTCCAAACAACTTTGCCGCCATCCCTGGCCGATCTGGTAATTGGCGAATAGCAAGACGTGCTTGATTCAAGTCTAAAGCAACACCGCGAACGGGAGGGTGATGGGGGGATGAGGGGGATGAGGGGGATGAGGGAGATGAGGGAGATGAGGGAGATAAGAGAATTAATTTGTCTCCCCCTACTCCCCCTACTCCCCCTACTTCCCCTGCTCCCCCTGCTCCCTGCTCCCCTCCCTCTATTTCAAAGGCGGTGCGGAGTGCTATAACGGCGCGATCGCATTCTGCGGCATCGACTACGCAACTTACTTTCACTTCGCTGGTGGAAATCATTTGAATATTCACACCAGCCTCAGCTAGGGTGGCAAACATTTTTGCAGCCACACCAGGACGGCCAATCATTCCTGCACCTACAATGCTGACTTTGGCAATGTTATGTTCTATCATTACCTCGGCTTCGTCAGATTTGGGGTTAGATGGATTTCTCAGTGCAGGGGCGATCGCTGCGGCTACTGCTTCTGCTCGTTTTAATATTGGTGTTGTCACAGTAAAAGCAATGTCATTACTGTTACCTTCATGAATTGACTGAATAATCAAATCTACGTCTACTTTTTGCCGGGAAATTTCACCGAATAACCTTGCTGCTACGCCTGGTTTATCGGGTACGCGCAACAAAGCGACCTTTGCTTGGTCAGTGTCAAATTCGACAGCATCCACCGGACGGGCAATTTCGAGATTGATTAGCGATCGCCCTTGGGGTTGGGCTGATGTCACCCAAGTACCTGGCTCATCTGTCCAGCTAGACCTGACTACAAGGGGAACACCATAGTTCCGAGCAATTTCCACAGCGCGGGGATGCAACACTTTTGCACCCAAGCTGGCTAGTTCCAACATTTCGTTGCAGGTAATGGCATCCATCAATTGGGCTTGGGCAACTAAGCGGGGGTCTGTAGTTAGAATCCCTGGAACATCTGTATAAATTTCACAAAAATTTGCTCCTAATGCGGCAGCGATCGCCACCGCCGAGGTATCAGAACCACCGCGCCCCAATGTTGTGATTTCCATTTCCCCGGCGTTAGATGTCCCTTGGAATCCTGCTACAACAACTACTTTACCCGCATTAATGTGGCGACTGAGGCGAGTAGTTTCTATATGCAAAATCCGAGCGCGGCTGTGTTCTGCTTCGGTAACAATTCCTACCTGAGCGCCAGTCATTGAGATTGCGGGCTGTCCGAGTTCCTGCAAAGCCATGCTCAGTAAAGCGATCGTTACTTGTTCACCAGTGGAAAGCAACATATCCATTTCCCGGCGGTTAGGATTGGGAGAAATTTCATTAGCGAGTTTGACGAGTCCATCGGTGGTTTTTCCCATTGCCGAAACTACTACTACAAGCGAGTTTCCAGCTTTGACAGTTTTATAAACACGCCCTGCAACAGCTTGAATGCGTTCTACCGAACCGACAGATGTACCACCGTATTTCTGAACTATGAGCGCCATAACTTTTATGCAATCAATTGTATCTGTTTTGCTCAATGCCTCCGCCGGGTTAGGAAGCCTTGAACATATTAATAGCCCGCATTTCTCACAAGCCCTGCGATCGCTATGACCAAACCTTTATCAGGCTCAGATTTTGAGCGTTTTAGACACTGCATGAATCACAGCAGTATGTGAACGGGGTATTTTATCTCTAGTCTAAGTGGCATAAGCGTTTTGGGCTACTCGTTTAAACCTTTGTGAGAAATCCGGGATAGATATTTAGTTTAGTGACATACTCCTACACTGTATGCTTGCATACAGTGTAGGCTTCTCATCCAATCCAGCTATTGCTTCGGAGGCGATGAGCTTTGTTTTAAGTCCACGGAATGCCCTACCGCAGACTGTAAATTTCTTACCTTGTACCCTACAAATTTTACAATCCTGGATGAGATGCTGGCTTATTTGCGCTATAGGACAAACCCGGAGGTGATTTGTATTAATCAAGATGTGCCTACTTGCTTTTATGCTGTGCAACGGAGTCGCTTACCAATAATCGTAATGCTACTGGACAGAGGCTTATCAGACACCAATAGGGGTGAAGTCAACCAAAATAATTATATCAAAGAATACGTATCTCACAAATATTTTGTTCGTTTCCTCCATGTCCTCCTCCCTCGCTTTCAGCATTGGTCGGAGGACTGTCGTCAACTCACGCGCAATTCATCTCACGCTTCCACTTTGCGGTAAGACGTGAGGCTTCAAGAGTTTCAAGCTAAACATTGTGTAGTATAACCAACCATAAGTTGATTAAGCTATAGGACTCATATTTGATTTTTTAAAAAACTCAGTGCAATTTAAAAAGGCTTCTTCCCTACTCACCACTCCCCACCTACGCAAATAATTTCATAAATCAAATCGGATTGCTATAGTCTAGTTTGTATTATTCAGATACTGCATACTTGGTTTGCGTGATTTACGTACACCAAATTCCATCTAACAGTGTAGGATGAGTATCCAGTTGAACAAGTGTCCAGTTGATTCTAAGATTTTCTTCAAGTATTATTATGTAATGGCTATAATCCCAACAGTTTTTTTTGTTGCTCAACAAATGATACCTATGGCTAGTCATCCATAAAAACCTCTTTGCCATCAATCTAGTTAAACTTTCAGATAATTGACAATTAAAGTTAGTACCAATTCACGAAATTACACCTACAAATCATTCTCTCTTATCTCCTAACCTCTTCCCCTGTGCTGACCATAAGTCCCTGGTGGTTTTCAATAACATCGACTTCCACAGGAAACACTACTAGAAATAAGCTAGTCTATTTTCCAACACAAGCAAGGGATTTTTATAGCTCTATGATTATTGAGAATAATGCTAGTAGTTCAAACAAGAAATTGCTCGGTTTTGATGTCAAAACTTTGACAGCCAATCGCCGGACAATAAATGTGTTGAAGGGAATATTTGCCGTTCTCCCTCTCACCTTGACACTACCTGTAGATGCTTTACAAGTAAAGGTGATTCCTACTAATCCTAAATTAGGGGATACACTCTCGGTAGAGATTAATCTAGATAATCCTGAGAATGGTACAAATCCAACAGTGGTGAGTGGTAATAATACATATCCAGCCTTTGAAACTGCTCCTAATCAGTATCGGGCTTTTGTTCCCACAACTCCACTAGAAAAAGCTGGAACTAGAACACTTCGGATTGCAGGGGATGGTCAAGTACAAAACTTGGCAGTGAACGTACTTAATCGCAAATTCCCCGTACAACGCATTACTTTGCCACCTGGCAAAGCCGGAGTGGATGCTACAGAGTATGAACTTAAGCGCGTGGCGGCTTTCAAGGCACTACAAACACCAGAAAAGTATTGGAATGGAGTATTTCTGAAGCCAAATGCAGGGCGGATGAGTACAAACTATGGTGTACGTCGCTACTATAATGGTACATTTGCAAAGGACTACTATCATCGTGGTCTTGACTATGCTGGTGCTGCCGGTTCACCCGTGATTGCCCCAGCCTCTGGACGAGTTGCTTTGGTAGGTAGAGTATCCCAAGGGTTTCGGATACACGGTAACGTCGTTGGCATTGACCACGGTCAAGGAGTAACCAGTATTTTCATGCACCTAAGTCGGATTAACGTTAAAGAAGGTGATTTTGTGAAAGCTGGTCAAGTAATTGGCGCAGTAGGTTCAACAGGTGCTGCCACAGGGCCACATTTGCACTGGGGTCTGTATGTCAACGGCCAATCTGTAGATCCAACACCTTGGCAAACTAAGGCTGTTAACTAGTAGAGGCAGGATTGATCGCGTCTGTGTATAGTTAGTGTTTTTTTTGCTGAGAATTAGGCAAAACAAATTGGATTGATACCGTCACTACCTTGCTTGGCAAACATAAATAATGATAAGCGTTATGAGTATCGAAAAAATTGTAGAACAAGCTCTCCAAGATGGTTATTTGACACCAGCAATGGAAGCAGAAGTCGGTAGAATCTGTGACAACGCCTCGGAACTCTCTATTGAAGAGTATATGGCGCTGGATCGGCTCATGGGAGCGCTATTGACTGGTGAGGTAGTGGCGGTACCTCGGAAACAATTCATTAACGTCATGGAAGAATTGGTATTGACCGAAGCGATCGCTCGAGTCGCAGAAATTGAAGCTACCAGCGAAAGTTCTCTAGATGTTGGGGATATTGCTGCCTACGCTCTCAATCGGCTGCCACCCCTTTATGCTACTACAGAAGAAGGTGCTACCTTCCAGCGTCAAACTGCTGTGGCACAACTGCAAGACTTAATTTCTCAGCAAGTAAGCGAAGCGATTAACCGTTACCTAGATCGACCCGATTTCTTCCCAGAACGGCAAGCTTTAGGCAAAAACACTGGCAACGAGGTTGTACGCCAAGTTAGTGCTTTACTCCAGACATACGCACCTAATTTTGAGCAAAAATTATAATTTTAAGGGCATTGGGAATTGGGCATTGGGAATTGGGCATCGATAAGAGACAGGGGGGAGACAAGGGAGAAACTTGTTGAATAATGAATAATTCTCCCCTTGTCCTCCCATTCCCCATTCCGCTTAATTCAATTACGCACTAAAACCGTTGTCCCTATACTCACTTGCTCATAAAGCATTCTGACATCAGAATTACGCATTCTTAAGCAGCCGTGGGATACAGCTGTTCCTACTAGATCGATATCCGGCGTGCCATGAAAGCCAATTTCATTCCGTCCATCTGACCAAAAACCAATCCATCTGTCTCCCAAAGGGCTATCCGTACCAGCTTGAAATACTTTGCCCGTAATTGGGTGACGCCAAATCGGATAGTGTCGCATATGGATCACCTGGAAAGAACCTGTAGGCGTTTCCCAACCTTTCTTACCAACAGCGATTGGGTAGCTGGCTATCACTTCATCTCCTACATATACGTAGGTGCGGCGATCGCCTAAATCAACCACCACTTGCGTTTTAGCATCTGCTACTCTATTAGATGGTATTTGTTGGGCTGAAGCTTGAGACCATAAACCTTTTGGCCAACTATCTGCAACTGGATTTTGGCTTTCTACTTGCGCCACCAGCCGCGTCTTAGTTGGTAGTTCGGTTACTTTAACTACATTTTTATTAATGATTTGGGGCTGAGTTTGAGGCTTAATTGCCGAAGACCTGAGTGGAAGTGTCTTCCGAACTATTCTGCTTCTATCAGCTACTTTCGCGACATTTTTCTTAATTATTTTCGACTTAGTTGCAGGCTTAATAGCAGAGGACTTTGGTGTAACCGCCCTCTGGACAGTTGAGCCTTGGGCAACTTCACCAGGTGGCACAGATGCACCCAGCGCAATTTCTCCTAAATTCACTTGAGAAAGATTCTTATAGACTCCCTCCGAGTGACTTCCCTTGGAATTGCTTAGGGTAGAATCTCGCCGCATCAAAGTAGATGCAGACTTCTCAGATTGCCGTTGTGCCGTAGTAATGCGCCAATGGACAGCTAAAGATAAAAATGCTGTGCCAAAACAAAGCAACATTACCATCCGCCCTAAAGATTCGTTTCTTGCCATTGCCATCGCCTATTGTTTATCCCTGACATATCCAGCCGACCAATTGGATGCGTTCATCATCCGCTTATCAAAAATTTATCAATACTTATCATTTCCGCTATAAATCTGCCAACACCTCTGGGCAAACTAAGACTATATAAATTGCCCCAGCAGCAAAACTCCAAGTGACCGACCTCATTTCTCCAACGTTCTAGGGGTTGTAAGCCAATACTGGGATTTTCTGATGGAACTTTTGCAATGTAGCAATCAATGATTAGTGGTGTAGGTGGGAGAAAAACCATGTTTGAAAAACTATTGCTAGCAGTCACAATTACATTTTCCCTTAATTTATTTTTTCAAGTTCGCGTCCCAGAACAACATAACTCTGGTGCTATCTATGGTTCACAACTACAACAATCAGCAACTATTCTGGTAACAAAATCAAAAAAATAAATCACCATTATAGTAACCACAGCAACCCAACTCCCAAAAATTATTACCTGAATTTTAAAGGTATCAAGAAGTTAGAATTAGAGTACTCCAAGTAAAAAAATGCCCAATTGACGGGTTTTGGATCATTTATTTTTGGAACACTCTTACAAAAATTTTATCTTCATCCTTAATAACCAAATTTAATTATTTTTATCAAGCGTATATACCCAGTTGCTAAAAGTACTAAAATGTGCATATAATTACGCCTTTGTGAGTTGATGAGTCATAGGCAACTATGCAAGCAGTATAAGGAAAAGTGGCTCTCCTTATTGCCATAAATGTATCCAAAATTGTCTGTCTCCGTGTTCCAGTCATAAATCCGTCACCTTAGTATGGAACTTCTGTTCCATTAACAGGTCTAATAGATAGGGATGATTTAGAGCCAGTACGATCTATGAGTCAGTCGATTACTGTATCCTGGTCAACGGTTGATGCAAAGTATCCAGAAGCATCAGTGCAAGTTGACAAACTCCCTAACCACGATTTAATTTTGCGCTGTCAAGCGGGACTGCGACCAGATCGTGTTGCCTTTTCAGAACTATTACGCCGCTATCAAAGTCAAGTCGATCGAGTTCTATACCACCTAGCTCCAGATTGGGCTGACAGAGCCGATTTAGCTCAAGAAGTTTGGATTCGAGTGTATCGGAATATTAACCGATTACAAGAACCTGCGAAATTTCGGGGCTGGTTAAGCCGCATTGCCACCAACTTGTTTTACGACGAGTTGCGAAAACGCAAGCGGGTTGTTAGTCCTTTGTCACTGGATGCTCCCCGCTCGGTAGAGGACGGCGAGATGGATTGGGAAATTGCTGGTGATACCCCCGGGCCTGAAGAAGAACTGACAACTAGAGAATTTTACGAGCAATTGCGCGAAGCGATCGCGGATTTACCAGAAGTCTTTCGTACTACCATTATCCTGAGAGAAATCGAGGGCATGGCTTATGAAGAAATTGCCGAAATCACTGGAGTTTCTTTAGGAACTGTCAAGTCAAGAATAGCCAGAGCGAGATCGAGGTTGCAAGCTCACTTGCAGAATTATCTAGACTCCTAATTTACAATATATTGCCTCTGCCTAATGGCAGAATTTAAGCATTGATTAAGAATTACCAGAAGAATGAGGAAAATTGGCTAATTTCCCCAAAATTTCCACCCAGTTTACCAGTGAATGAATTGGTAATAATGTTAAGATGACTACTGATTCTCAGTTTTCCGACCGTTCTCCTTTGCAACTTACTCAAGATTTGTCAGATGGAATGGCCAAGCATACCAATGAATCAACAGGTCTTACAGATATGGTGAAGCGCGATCGCTTCGAGTTGTTGAGTGCTTATCTCGATGGTGAAGTCACAGCCTCCGAACGCAAGCAAGTAGAAGAATGGCTGGCAAATGATGCCTCGGTTCAATGCTTGTATGCCCGACTATTAAAGCTGCGCCAAGGCTTGCGGACTCTTCCAATACCCACAACCCAAGAGTCACCAGAAGTAATAGTTCAGCAAGTATTAACACGTTTGCGCCGCCGTTCCCGTTTCAACTGGATGGCTGGAGGTGCAGCCGTTGCCGCTTGTGTAATCGGTGCAGTATCTAGCTTAGTGCCTGGTGGTTCAAGTCTGCCGCAACTGGCGCAACGACCACAAAAGCAACCGATACAAACGTCCTCAGCGTCCATAATTCCACCTTCCCCTCTGATGGTGGGACTAAATAACCCGGTAATTGAAATTCCGAAAGCAGCGGTAGCTTCTCCAGAAAATCTAATCTATCCGGTACAGCCGCAACGACACGACTCTAAACAGGACATAAATTAATCGCCAAGTTGATAATTCATAAGTTCATAACTCTACTTTGCAGTTAAACCACAGCCACTCCACCAGCCATCAGGTTGAAGGAAGCCCTGGAATTGGTCAACTTGCTCTAGAGTCATTAAATAAACCCAAGCCCAACCCAGAGAGAGCGACTTTTGCTCATAAACCTCGATAATTTGTCGATTATAGAGGTTTTCTGGTGGCTGTCTATTGGGCTGGTAATTTTCCAGCACATCTAGCTCATTTAAAATTTTTGGGTTCGCAAAAGATAGTAAATACCCTTGAATTTGGCTATCGCCTAGCGTCATCCCTGGGTAGCCCATTGGCAGAGCAAACAATTTTCCTTGTACAAAATCTATTACTTTATCAGCACAGTATTTTTGATAATTAGCTTCACCTGGTTTGAGTGTGCCGTAGACAAAAACCCGCACCAAATCAGAAAAATTTATATTTGATTCAACCATCTAAGCCTTCACTAAATGACTCTCGCTATACCTGAAATACTTGCAGTTTCGGCATAATCAGCATTTAAACTGCATAAATTGGTAGTTCAAATGAACTATCTAAATCCCCAGCGCGATCGCACTTATGATGTGGTGTACTGGGGTGCGTAGCTTGCCTCTGTAGGCATCGCTACTCTACAGTTGAAAGTGCTTTTATGATTAAAAATTAATAATCTTCAAATTTTTTCTCAAATTCTCATTTTAGTCGAGACTCCAGTCTGTATTCGCGAAGCGTCTCCGTTCGGAGAAGGTTTTGAAGTTCCTCTAAGTAGTATTTGGTCTGACCCAGACATCAATATATAAATCTGTGAGTAGTTGACCTACAATATAGGTTGATCTGCTATGTTAACCTAGACAGACCCAGTAGGAGAATTTTTGGTGGATTCCCGATACAACCCAGCAGCAATTGAGGAAAAATGGCAAAAAACATGGATAGAACTTGGCTTAGATAAGACACCTACATCTGGCAACAAGCCAAAATTTTACGCTTTATCCATGTTCCCTTATCCATCGGGCAGCCTACACATGGGTCACGTCCGTAATTATACAATTACCGATGTGATTGCCCGCCTCAAGCGAATGCAAGGGTATCGGGTAATCCACCCAATGGGTTGGGATGCCTTTGGCTTGCCGGCAGAAAACGCCGCTATCGACCGTGGTGTGCCGCCAGCAAAGTGGACTTATCAAAATATGGCCCAGATGCGGCAACAATTGCAGCGTCTTGGTTTATCCATCGACTGGGAATGTGAACTTGCTACTTGTTCGCCAGATTATTACAAGTGGACGCAATGGATTTTCTTGCAGTTTTTGCAAGCCGGGTTAGCTTACCAAAAAGAAGCAGCAGTAAACTGGGATCCTATTGATCAAACTGTATTAGCAAACGAGCAAGTTGATAACGAAGGGCGTTCTTGGCGCAGTGGTGCAATAGTTGAGCGCAAATTGCTGCGGCAGTGGTTTTTTAAGATTACCGACTATGCCGAAGAATTACTTAATGACTTAGATAAATTGACAGGTTGGCCGGAACGCGTCAAATCAATGCAGACAAACTGGATTGGTAAATCTACAGGCGCTTACCTAGAATTTCCCATCGTTGGTATAGATGAAAAAATTGGCGTGTACACCACCCGCCCAGATACTGTTTATGGTGTCAGCTACCTGGTGTTAGCACCAGAACATCCCTTAACAAAGCGTGTCACCACAAAAGAACAACTTGGGTCAGTAGAAGCTTTTATTAAAGAAGTTGCCAATCAAAGTGAGTTGGAACGTACCTCTGAAGACAAACCGAAGCGGGGTATCCCCACAGGTGGCAAGGCAATTAACCCATTTACAGGGGAAGAAGTGCCGATTTGGATTGCTGACTATGTACTGTATGAGTATGGTACTGGGGCAGTGATGGGTGTACCAGCACATGATGTCCGGGATTTTAAGTTTGCGAAAAATTACGATTTGCCAATTGATTTTGTCATCGCTTCACCAGGCGATGTTGCAGGTTTTGACTTAACTCCAACATCAGAGATTGATGATGAAGTAACACAACTCATCCAGATTGATTATAACGAGGCATACACTGAACCAGGAATTTTAATTAATTCTGGGGCTTTTACTGGTATGACTTCCACAGATGCTAAACAAGCGATCGTTGAATACGCCGAACAACAAAGTTTTGGTAAAGTACGGGTGCAATATCGCTTGCGGGATTGGTTGATTTCGCGGCAGCGTTACTGGGGCGCACCGATACCTGTAATTCACTGTCCCAACTGTGGGATAGTTCCAGTGCCTGACAAAGATTTACCAGTCCAGTTGCCGGAAGAGGTGGAATTTACTGGACGTGGTGGTTCACCTTTAACTCAGTTAGAAAGCTGGGTAAATGTGCCTTGTCCAACTTGTAGCACTCCAGCGAAGCGAGAAACTGACACGATGGATACTTTTATTGATTCTTCGTGGTATTTCTTGCGCTTCCCTGACGCTAAGAATGAACAACAGGTTTTCGATTCCAGTAAAGTGAATGACTGGATGCCAGTCAATCAGTATGTGGGTGGAATTGAACACGCGATTTTACATTTGTTGTATTCCCGATTCTTTACTAAGGTTCTGCGGGATAGAGGGTTACTAAACTTTGATGAACCCTTCCAACGCCTGTTAACTCAAGGGATGGTACAGGGTTTAACTTACCTAAATCCCAATAAAGGCGGCAAAGATAAATGGATTCCTTCTAATCTGGTAAATTCAGCTGACCCCCGCGATCCTCAGACAGGCGAACCTTTGCAACGTCTCTATGCCACCATGTCTAAGTCTAAGGGCAACGGTGTCGCACCAGAAGATGTCATTGCCAAATACGGTGTAGATACAGCGCGGATGTTCATCTTGTTTAAAGCGCCGCCAGAAAAAGACCTGGAATGGGATGAAGCCGATGTGGAAGGACAATTCCGCTTTCTAAATCGGGTTTGGCGTTTGGTGACGGATTATATTGCGGCTGGGGTATCCCGTAAACAAGCCCAACTCTCTGATTTAACTAAGGCAGAAAAGGAATTGCGGCGGGCGATTCACACGGCTATTCAAGCAGTGACAGAAGACGTAGAAGACGAATATCAATTCAACACAGCTATTTCCGAATTGATGAAGTTGAGTAATGCCTTAACTGATGCCGATGGGAAAAATTCACCAATTTACGCAGAAGGTATTCGGACTTTAGTAGTATTGCTAGCACCCTTTGCACCACACATTGCTGATGAATTGTGGCATTTGTTGGGTGAAAATGATTCCGTTCACACTCAAACTTGGCCAGCATTTGACCCTGCTGCTTTGATAGCTGATGAAATCACTTTAGTGATTCAAGTTATGGGTAAAACTCGTGGGGCGATTCAAGTACCAGCACAAGCTGATAAAGCAGCGTTGGAGAAATACGCCCGTGAATCAGAAATTGCCCAGCGTTACATTGATGGTAAAGAGATTAAAAAGGTAATTGTCGTGCCTGGAAAGTTGGTGAATTTTGTAGTTAGCTAAGATAAAGGGGAGAGAGCTAGTACAACAAGGCGAAAGTAAAAAGGCAAAAGTAAAAAGAAAGAACGCTAATTTTGTAGGATGTCTAGCGATTTTAAATGAGTGGCTTATTTCCGCCGTGACGTACTAAACCTCGTCCATCTTGAAAGCTGGAGTTTTGTCACGCATCAGACTATCCTAAGTTTTAAACCTCATCTATATTGAGAACCGTAGTTTTTGCCCTCACCCTAAATCCCTCTCCCATCTTGGGCTACGGTGTACACACAAGTCTTAAAATTCCCCCTAGTACTTGGTTTCGTCATCTAGCAATAGGATTGTGCGATCGCTCTGTCAGCCTGGGAGCAGCTAGGAGGAACGACGAAGCAATCGCAAAAACTCACGGGATTGTGTGATTACTTCGCTCCGTTATCACTGCGCTCGTAATGACAATTTAAGGGGTCTATAACGCCTGAAACCCTTTTAGATAGTACTTGTGTGTACACCGTAGCCTATCTTGGGAGAGGGACTTCTTTCCGGCTCCCCTTCTCCCAAATTTGGGAGAAGGGGCTGGGGGATGAGGGTTTTTTCTTTTCATATTGAGAACTACAGTTTTCAAGATGGATGCGGTTTAATTTCTAAAATAACTTGCCTTTGCGTAAAATTGTGGCAATTGAGGGTTAAATTTTAAACTTAAACGCAGAGGCAGACGGAGAATTCGCTACGAATTAATAAAATGTTGTATTAGTTCTTGAACCACAGCGATCGCCTACTTATTCTCTGGTATATGTGTATTTAGAAACATCTGTCTTATCATCCAGAGAATTGGAATATTTTATTTATACACGAAAAAGCGCTTGAGGTTTTGCTCACTCAAGCGCTTCTTCGTAAAAGCTTATACCAACTCACTCGTTTGATGCAACATTTGAAATCTGCAACACCCCCCGATAAGGGGGTATTGCGGGGATAACTTGTGACAAACATGTGGTGAAATGGTATCACTCCTTGCACTAACTAAGAATATCCCTTTTGCAAGAAAACCAGGGATCTAGTGAGTGACAGTTTATGAACTGACACTAGTTAAAAACGACTCACCATGAATGGTAACTAATAAAACTAAGCACAACTGTAGCATTTTTGTAAGTATAGTATAAAAACTTATAGTTTGTAGAGCGTCCGCGTAGCCCGGCCTAGTTATCGCCTATCTCTGAGTGCAGTTTCAAAATGTACAGCAATTAGTAGTATATATATCTCAACTTTGGCGGTAAATCAACCGTAAACCATCAGTAGAAAATCACCATTGAATAAGCCAGAGATGGCTTTGATGTTGACATAGAAGCGATTTAGACGGCAATAAATTATCATCTCCTGAATAGATAGAGGTATTCTTTAGAAAATAGCAATTAAAGAATCAATCCTCGACCAAAGTAGATTGAAAAGTTTGGGCTGGGTATCTTTTATCTCTTAGCAAATGGTGACATCTAACTCTTCCGCATAGTGTAGAACGTTACTTCCTTCGTTGAAGCAAAACACAGCTTTTTCACCGACGATTTGCGCTGGTCTACAATAGACCCTTGGTGTCAACGTCAGGTTAAAAGGGTAGTTCTAAACCCGATCTACACAAACAAAATCTACCTCCGCAGGGTTTCAAACCCGCAATTTTTTCTTAGACTAAGCCTTGTCTAGCCGCTAATTCTATGCGTCTTAACCTGGTGTCTAAGTGTATGGTAAGATTGCCTGGAACAGAGGTTTTATCTGAGTTAGAGTCTCATATAAATTGCATAGGTCAAGCTGACCGTTAATTAACTCCCACGATACTTTTCCTATGGATTTGGAAAATATACAACAAGAGTGGTGACGATCTGAGTGTAATTTCTTAGATAAATATCTAGAATTTGCTAGCAGACTAAACCAACTGTCCACAATTTTGACTTTTATTTGACTTTTAGGATAGACACATGAACGATAAGCTGATGCTAATGATTCCAGGCCCAACCCCGGTGCCAGAAGCTGCTTTACTGGCATTAGCCAAGCATCCGATTGGACACCGTACCAGTGAATTTAGCAATATATTGGCAGAGGTGACAGAAAACCTCAAGTGGCTACACCAAACTCAAAATGATGTGCTGACACTGAATGTCAGTGGTACTGGTGCTGTAGAAGCTGGAATAATTAATTTTCTCTCTCCTGGCGATCGCATTTTAGTTGGTTCTAATGGTAAATTTGGCGAACGCTGGGTAGAAGTTGGCCAAGCCTACGGTTTGAATGTAGAAGAAGTGAAGGTGGAATGGGGAAAACCCTTAGACCCCGCAGTATTCGCCGAAAAACTCCAAGCAGATGCCCAAAAGCAAATTAAAGCCGTAATCATCACCCACAGCGAAACCTCAACGGGTGTGTTGAATGATTTAGAAACCATCAACCGCCACGTTAAAGAACACGGAGAAGCTTTAATTATCGTTGATGCGGTGACTAGCTTAGGTGCGTTCAATTTACCAGTGGATGCTTGGGGTTTAGATATCGTCGCCTCCGGTTCCCAAAAAGGTTATATGATTCCGCCGGGATTGGGTTTTGTCTCTGTCAGTCCCAAAGCTTGGGAAGCTTACAAAACTGCGAAGCTACCGAAATATTATTTGGACTTAGGTAAATATCGCAAAGCTACAGCCAAAAATACAACTCCCTTTACTCCGCCTGTGAATTTGATCGTAGCGCTGCATACCACGTTGCGAATTATGAAAGAGGAAGGATTGGAGTCAATATTTGCTCGACACGAACGGCTGAAAAATGCTACCCGCGCCGCCATTCAAGGGTTGAATTTACCTCTGTTTGCAGCAGATAGTTCCGCTAGTCCGGCGATTACGGCTGTAGCACCACAGGGAATTGAATCGGATAAGATTCGGTCATTGATGAAAAAACGCTTTGATATTGCCCTAGCAGGTGGTCAAGACCATTTGAGTAATAAGATTTTCCGTATTGGTCACTTGGGCTTTGTGAGCGATCGCGATATCCTTAGCTGTATAGCATCTTTAGAAGTTACCTTGACAGAACTTGGCTACGAAGATTTTACCCCCGGATCTGGTATAGCAGCAGCAGTTAGAGTGTTTAGTCAGTCCTAATTACTCAGCACTAAATCAAAAGAGCGAGTTGATAATTTAACTCGCTCTTTTGATTTGTTATATAAAATATATAGCAATCCGATTTGATTTATGAAATTATCTGCGTAGGTAGGGAGTGGAGAGTAGGGAAGAAGCCTTTATAAGTTGCACTGAGTTTTTTCAGAATCAGAAATCAAATATGATTCCTATATCAACCTTTGTCTAAGTTAGAGTTAATCTTACCTTGTTTTAATTCTCCTAAATCATACCAAGTTGCCCTAGATAGTATTATTTTCTGCTTTGGAGACAGTCGTGCTGCATCTTTAACACCAAACAAGAATAACTTTGGTAACTTAGTACGATCCCAAGTTTGCATAAATAGTATTGTTTAAGATTCCAGTAATAGCCTTTTGGTAAAGACTTTTAATCTCAAATCTAAAATCGGCATTATCTATGCTGTCTCCAGCCAATCATAAATTTGTTCTAACTGCTCTAAGGTAATTAACCCATACTGCCAAAGAATCATTGCCAAAGGGCCTGGGTCTTGCTCCCGATGACGGAGTGCAACCGCTAGTGATGCTGTGGAAATTGCCAAATCTTCTTGCAAAAAATCAATCATTCGAGAATATTTTGATGGTGACATTTCTATCTCACCTCCTTGTGCAGAATGTATTGTCATATATTAGTTCACAATTGCTCGGTAGCAAGTAGCCAGTATTTTATCTGTCACTGCGCTGTTATCGACCATAGACCCCAACACAGTTTTTTCGATCTGCCTTTAAAACAGGCTTTTTATAAAGGGTCTGAGAAATAGAAATTTTCTTACAAACTATCTGCTCGATTTTCAAGCGGCATTTTTACTGAATTCCATTGGCTCCATCTTGTTTACCTTTGTGCTTTATTTAATTACATAAGTAGTAACAAAGATTCCATAGCCTATACTCTCTTATTGGCGACTATTTGCACTTACACCCAAAGGTACATTTTTGCAACCAAACCTGAAAACCGTAGTTTCAGCTTGGAGACAAGTAGAATTTTACATTATCACCACAATTTTTAAATAGTAGCGTTACAGATGACTTTTTACCATAATACGTGACATTTTTTACAAAAAAAACACATACTTAGGTAGTATAGACTCTGAACAGAGCAACTATCTAAATCTTTATCCCCATATCTACAAAGTACTGAAGTTTCAAGACTCAATTTTGACAATATCGCCGACTTTCAACTTCAATTCGGCGGCTCTTCCAGAACGAAGTTCAATTACCTTGTCGATTGGTGTATTGGGGCCATAAGTAGGACAAGGCTCACTTGCACAAGGAGGGGCAGCAGCTTGAATATATTTAACTACACCTTTACGTAGAAATACCATATCCAAGGCTACAGGTACATTCTTCATCCAGAAACGAATTGATTGTGGAGAAGAGAATTTAAATAGCATCCCTCGGTTATCTGGCAAGGCTGCTCGATACATCAATCCCATCTCTTGCTGTTGTGGTGTATTCGCCACTTCTAGCTGAATCGTTGTGCCATTAGGAACAATAGCTTTAGCAGAAATTGGTAGTGTTTGACCTAAACTCTCTTTTGCTGGAGCTTGAGAAGCAGACGTGGGGGTTGGAGGTTTAGCTGTTGTTGGTACAGAACAACCCATTAGAAAGATACTGAATAATATCGAGAGCAAACTTAGCCGACAAGTCATAATTCTTTTTGATTTTGTAATTTAGACTTCAATTTTACAGAATTTAAGCCAGAAAACTCACGAATTTCATTGGTTCTGTAATATACAGCAGTTTTCAACCTCAATCGCGAGGCAATGGGCAAAATCCCCTTGTTAATGGGAGACAAATTTCCGCTACGTGTACTAGGATTCTCTTAAAACGTACCCTACGCCGCGCACTGTCTGAATAAGGCGCTTTTGACCTTCATCTTCGATTTTGAGACGCAAATAGCGGATATATACTTCAATGACATTCGACTCACCCAGAAAGTCATAACCCCAGACATTTTCTAAAATTTGTTCGCGGGTTAACACTTCGCGAGGATGTTCCATTAAGAATTTTAATAGTTCAAATTCCTTCATTGTCAAGTCAATTGCCCGTCCCCCGTGGATAGCACGGCGAGTTGCGATGTCTAAAATTAGATCTCCAAAGCGCAATTGCTCAGTGGTATCTACATCGGGTTTTAAGTAGAGGCGAATTAACTTCAAAAAGTCTTCTGAGCGGTAAGGCTTGAGGATGTAATCATCCGCCCCTGCTTCTAGACAAGCTACCCGATCGTCAACGGTATCCCTTGCCATTAAAATCAACACAGGCGATCGCATACCAGTGCTTCTCAGATTTTTGCACAATGAGAGTCCTGATTCTCCTGCTAGCATTCGGTCTAAAACAATTAAAGCAGGTTGGCGATCGCGACAGTGTTGTAAGCCACTGGTCGCATCATGAGCCAATATTGATTCATAGCCGGCTTCTTGTAAATCGCAAGCAAGCTGATTTGCTAGGCTCTCATCGGTTTCAATCACCAAAACACAGGGACTTGGAGCAGCTGTCATAACAATTTCGGATATTGGATTTGGGATTGTTAAAGATATTCCAGAGAAAATCTTTACATCAGTTATAAAGTGCAATTACTAGTTTTTAGTTACGGAGCAATCCTGATTTGACACGCTTTTAAGAATCTTTTAGCACGTTCAGGCATCAGCAATCCAATTCTCCGATGCAATCTTAATAACTCCCTCCAAATACCATCTCGCTACCAGTAATTCTGGAAGGAAACTAGCAAATTGGGCATTGGGGATTGGGAATGGGGTAAGAGAAACAAAGGAGAAAAATTTTCTGTTTGCTCACTCACCTCTTTAACAATGCCCAATGTCCAATGCCCAATGCCTACGGCAATTCTACCGATGTTGGTTTGGCAATATGTGGTAGACCCCAACCTAATTTTTCTCGCAAAATTCGGAAAAACTCAGGTGGTTGTAAGCGAATAAATCGGACACTATATTGCGATCGCTCCATATATACTCTATCTTCTGGTAAGACATAGCACCCCCCATTACCATCTACCACCATCACCAGCCGAGGAATGTTGACTGGGTAGATGTTGACCGATTCAGTATCTGGAAATACCAATGCTCTAGAAGCTAGAGAATGGGGACAAATAGGTACTAGCTGTAAAACAGGTACGCCTGGCGTAACAACTGGGCCACCAGCACTCAATGAGTAAGCTGTAGAACCAGTAGGTGTAGAAACAATCACACCATCTGCCGCAATATCTACTGGTGCATGACGACCTATGGCAATTTCAAAATGGCACATAGAGGTCAAAGGTTCTCGATGCAGAACCATTTCATTCAAGCAGAGAGCTTCCCACAGTACTGCATCTCCCCGAAATACTTTGACGGTGAGCATGGCTCTTTCTTCAATTTCATACTCACCCGTCATCGCCTGTTCTAGCGCTTGGGGTAATTGATTCAGGAAAGTTTCTGTCAAAAATCCCATGTGACCGGTATTCACTGTTAACAGTGGAATACCACAGGGGGCTACCTGACGAGACGCTGCTAAAACAGTGCCGTCTCCCCCTAACACCACTGCAAACTCCATATCTGAGTCAAAACCAGGGGGCGTTAGACCATCAATGGGGGTGTGGCATACAGGACTATCTGGATTAGAGTAGCCCAATATTCCACCGATACTTGATGTGATACACACATCCCAACCGGCTGCGGTTAGCTTGTCTTTCAACTCAATAGCGACACGACCCGCTATCGGTTTAACGTCATTGTAGATAATGCCTGCTTTCGGCACACTCAAATATCCAAGTTTAGGCGATGCTCTGTATTATGTAATCCTTACACATTTTTGGTCATGTAGTCATTAATCTGGAATCAAATATCCAGAGTGTAGAATTTTATGACTAATGTCTGTTTTGTAATGACTATTGACTATTGGCTTTTGAAGACTGTTTAAAAGGAGTTTTTTTAGGTTTCTGCTTTTTATTCTTATTTTTCTGGTAGTCTACCTCTTTGAGCTTCTTCATAATTCGGCTGAAGTACTCTTGGAGATAGCTTTCTAGGGTTGTGGTCTGTTGGGCATCTAAGCCAAAAACTGTGTATACTTCATCCATTGAAGCATTTAGCTGTTTACCACTAGCCAATACTTCTGTAAACGCTAGCCTGTCAGCTACGTTCCATCCCCACTGAAATGATCGCATTAAGCCCCGCACGGCACGCAATAAGTTTATTGGCATCCGCGTTACCCTGGCATCTTTTCCTGATAAGCGTTCACATAGATTTATAATTTCTTCTGCACTCCATGCACGAGTCCCAACTACAGGAAAAGCCTGATTTTCTGTTTCAGGCACACTCAATGCACGGATTGCAAACTTCGCAATGTCCTGAGTATCCATGTAGGCAATGGGAGAAGAATTACCTGTTACCCAAACTGGCTGTGCTTCCAAAATGGGAATCCCATACTGACCGATTAACCCTTGCATAAACCCAGCTAGCCGCAAGATGGTATAATTCAAGCCTGATTCAGCTAAGAATAATTCTGTACATCGCTTGATTTCCATTAGCGGCACTTCTGGATATTTATCAGCATCTAAAATCGAAAAGAATATGAAACGCTCTACACCTGCTGCTTTTGCTGCTTGAATTAATGCTACTTTACCCTCCCAGTCCACCTGTTTGATACTCAGTGAATCTGTAGGGCGAGATGTTGACGCATCAATAACTTGAGTTACACCTTTTAATGCATCCGCTAGGGTATCAGGGTAACGCAAATTTCCTGGTACGAGTTCCGCACCCCATTCTTTGAGAAAAGCTGCTTTTTTACTACTCCGCACGAGGCAGCGTACTTTATACCCCTCATCGATTGCACGACGAGCCACTTGTCTTCCTAAGGTGCCAGTGGCACCGACGATTAATAATGTCATGAGGTTTGTAATAAATTTTAATGTTTTATGAAAAGAATGTTATCAGAATAACCTATGCAAACAAAAGTTTACATCTTTTCTCAGAAAATCGTTTTTTATGGAAAAACTTATGGGAAAATTGCTGTCCGGTAAACGGACAAGCTTTTTCCCAGTTAGCGAAAAGTATGAATGTCGGCTTGGGGCAACAGAACTTTTCGATGAAGAAGGGAGTAGGAGAGATGAGGGGGAATAATTACTAACTCCTAACTCCTGTACAGACGCGATTAATCGCGTCTCTAACTCCTAACTCAGCACTTAATTATTCTTCTGTGCCTTGAATTTTTAGTAATAATGCGCCTAAGCCCCAGCCCACAAAGATTAAACCGAAGGACAATATAGCTGCATTCAAAATTTCGCCGCCCATTGGTGTGATTCTCCTTATGCAAATTAGTGTGTGTAAACTAGGTCTAGCAGAAGCTTTTCAATAGTTGCTATAGGATTAGACCTGTGTAAATAATTTTAAACTAGATTTAGCAAGTAATCCCTACTGTTTGGGGTGTAATCCCTACTCTAGGGGGGAGGAAATGGGGAAATTTTGATGATAATTCTTATGAAGAAATCTTAATGTATCAAAATAATCAAGGTAATTTAGTGAATTTTCGCCAAGATAATCGTCCACGTTTGGCGCTGACGCTGGGAGATCCTGCTGGGATTGGGCCAGAAGTGATTTTAAAAGCTTTAGTAGAGCCAGAAATTAGGAAAAAATATAACGTAACAGTTGTGGGTAACTGCGATTTGCTGGCACAGACTTATTACAAACTGAATTTAACTGGGAATTTACCACCTTTGGCAAATCCAGAAGAGTTGTCAGTCTGCGATGTGCCTTTGGATGGGGAAATTAAAGCTGAAATTATCCCAGGAATAGGTAATGCTGCTAGTGGTGCGGCGAGTTTTGCCTATATGGAATATGCGATCGCACAAACACTCGCTGGTAAATTTGATGGGATAGTCACGGGGCCCATCGCTAAATCTGCTTGGAAAGCCGCAGGATATAATTACCCAGGGCAAACGGAACTTTTGGCAGAAAAGTCAGGTGTTGACCGTTTTGGGATGTTATTTGTAGCGCGATCGCCCCATACTAATTGGACACTCCGTGCAATATTAGCTACCACACATATCCCTCTTCGTCAAGTAGCTGATACATTGACACCGCAGTTATTGACACAAAAACTGGATTTGCTGGTGGAGTGTTTGGAGAAAGATTTTGGTATTTATAGAGGGAGAATTGCGATCGCAGGTTTGAATCCCCACAGTGGCGAACTGGGACAACTTGGACATGAAGAACAAGATTGGTTAATTCCCTGGTTGGAGCAAGAGCGGCAAAATAGACCACAATTACAGCTAGATGGGCCGATACCGCCAGATACAATGTGGGTTAAACCTGGTCAAGCTTGGTATGGAAATTCTTTAGTACAAAATCCTGCTGATGCTTACTTAGCACTTTATCACGACCAAGGCTTAATTCCTGTGAAACTGATGGCATTTGATCGGGCAGTTAATACTTCTATAGGTCTTCCTTTCGTTCGGACTTCACCCGATCATGGAACAGCTTTTGATATCGCGGGTAAGGGAATTGCTGATGCTACGAGTATGAAAGCAGCGATACATTTAGCGGCTGAGTTGGTTAATCAAAAGCTGGCTAGCTGTTCCCCATCGCCAAACCTCCCTTAAATAAGTAGTCTGACTACTTACTACTCTTAAAAGTCCGAAAGCTTAGGAAGTGGTATTTTCGTCGGGTGCTTCAAACTTATAACCATAGCCCCGCACAGTTTTAATAAACTCTGGTACGCTAGGATCGACTTCCATCTTCTTGCGAAGTTGACCAATATGCACATCAACCACCCGGCCATCTCCGATGTAGTCGCAACCCCAAATTTTTTGGATTAACTGTGGGCGACTCCAAGCCTGATTGGGATGACTCGCCAAAAAATGTAAAATATTAAATTCTAGCGCTGTTAAAGCGAGAGGCTTATCATTAAGTGTTACCTCCCGACCCTCTGGGTTAATTACTAGATGCTTGAAAATGATCCGTTGTGTTGGTGAAGGGTTGATGTAGCGTATCCGCCTCAAAAGAGCTTCTATTCTAACTTCTACTTCTGCAAGACTAAATGGTTTAGTCATGAAATCATCAGCACCTGCACTCAGAATTTTAATTTTATCAGCCTCATCAGTCCTACTAGTTAGTATCAGCACTAAAACATTAGTACGACTCTGCATTTCTTGACAGAGGCTATAACCAGTAACATCCGGCAAATTCCAATCCAGAATTACTAAAGCTGGATTGAATTGCTCAAACATCGATAAAGCAGTCTTACCATCTGCTGCCGCCTCTATTTGATATTTCCGACTCAAAAAACGATGGACGAGATTTCTCACGCCGAAGTCGTCATCAACAATCAAAATTTTAGGAGTAGTAGCGGTAATCATAACCATAAGTGCTGCCTATTGTAGATTGGGCGATTCGCTGTTGTCCCAGTTTTGCTTTACGTGTTTCTGTTGAGAGTGGATTCACGCGCGTCTTAGCTGAGTCCGATCGCTACTGTAGTACTTGTACACAATTAATTTTCCATGAAGTTTATAAAAACTTCAGCCGTTGTAATGCTGAGAGAATGTATAATTATTGTATGATTTTCGTATAACTTTGAATTCATTGTGTATATTTTTTGACTTTTATACTTAAGAATAAGTGTAATTGAAGAACATTTCTACAACCACAAATAGTTTTGATAGACACACCAGACACCACAGCAGTTGTTACAAAGTTGTAAAACAACGCACTTCCTGATTAATTAGTTATCTATAAAAAGCTTAAAAAGCAAGCTATAAGCTAATCTAGATTCTCAACTCTACCTACTCAACCATCCTTTAACAAGGGGTGTCTGCTCCTGAAGAAGGACTACGAAAATTTACTCAGCATGTATTTACATATAGCTACCCTCATTAGCATATACTATACTACAAGTTTCAGCCTGAAACTATGACAAGCCAAGGACTGAGAGCATCACCAGAAGGTATTAGGGCAGCAAAAACAGCTTTAACAGACAAAACTTGGAGTCAGCATAAATTAGCAATAGCTTTAGGCATTACACGTCAACCAGTTTCCAAATTTTTTGCAGGTGAATCGGTTTCCCGCTCTTGTTTTGTGCAAATTTGCCAACAGCTAGGGTTGTCTTGGCAAAAAGTTGCTGGCTTGCCTGAAAATGTGGCATTTGAGGCAACAACTAAGGCGCAAATAAAAGGTGCTGACCTGAATACATTAGTACAAGAAGTGCGTCAAAAGCGCCAAGAGAAAATCCAAGAGCAGTGCAACACTCTGCAAATGTTGGACATTGCCCAGATAGTCCAACTGATGAATATTTATACTACTACTAATGTCTTGGAGGAGATAACCAGCCGACGATGGCGAGAAATTTCTGACCTGTTGAAAGACTTCCAACCTGAATCAGACTTTAATCAACTCAGAGCATACAAGCATCAGAGAAGATTGCCAGGGTTGGAAGCAGTATTGCACCACTCAAAACTGATGGTGCTGGGTAAACCAGGGTCAGGTAAAACTACATTTTTACAATATCTAGCGATTGAGTGTAATAAAGGCAAATTTCAGCTAAACCGGATCGCAACTTTTATTAGGATGAAAGAATTTGCTGAAGATGTTAAGAATGATAGCGAATTCAATCTCATAAACTACATTAGCCAAGAATTTCTTAGTTGTGGTGTTGAAAATGAATCAACTAAAACTCTGCTGAATGAGGGAAGACTGCTAATTTTGCTAGATGGATTAGATGAAATACCAGCAGAAAAAGCAGATAAAGTCACAACTGAAATTCGGAAATTTACCCAAATTTTTTATAAAAATCAGTTCGTTATTAGCTGTCGGATTGCTGCCCAAAAATATAGATTTCAAGGATTTACTGAAGTTGAGTTGGCAGATTTTGACCAAGAGCAAGTAGAATTTTTTGCCAAAAATTGGTTTGTTGCAGTTGCTCAGAATGCTAGGGAAGATGGTGAAGCCAGAGGAAATTTATTTATTAATCAGCTACATCTACCAGAAAATCAGCATATCCGAGAGTTGACAGAAAATCCACTACTACTACATTGGATTTGCTTGGTGTTTCAAGTAAAAAATGAACTTCCCTTAAATCCAGCAAAGTTATATGAGCAAGCACTAAATATTCTGCTGTTCAGATGGGATGAAATCAGAGGAATTCAACGCGATGGCATTGCCAATAATTTCAATTCAGCAAGTAAGAAACAACTGCTTTTTCAACTTGCTACCGTCACTTTTGAACAAGAAAAATACTTTTTTGAACAAGAAAAAATTCTCCAATTTATTTCTGACTATCTACAAAGATTACAAAACATTAATTTTCCTGGCAATCAATTGCACTTAGATCGGGAATTAGTGCTAAAAGCAATTCAGGTAGAAAATGGGTTATTAGTGGAAAGGGCACTAGGAATTTATTCTTTTTCTCATCGGGCGTTTCAAGAATATTTCACGGCTCGAAAAATTGTTGAAAGTTACCTGAACTATGATTGGAATAATCTTGTCAGTCACATAACTGAAAAACGCTGGCGACAGGTATTTTTATTAACTGTTAGTCTGTTGCCCAATGCGAATGAATTACTACAGTTAATGAAACAAAAAATTGATTTACTATTGGCTGATGACGAGAGAATACAGAACTTTTTAACCTGGCTGCATCACAAATCTAGTTCAGTCTCTACCCGCTACAAAGCAGCAGGTGTTCGTGCCTTTTATCTCGTTTCGGTTGAGCGAAGCTCTCGCAATCGGCATCGTACTTTTGTCTATACTTCTGGTTATGACCTTGAGTGCGCTCTTGTTGGTAACATCGCCTTTGATCCTGACCTTATACTGGATGAGTTTCTATTCAGTACTATTGCTTGCGTTCATGAGCTTGACTTCGCCTTTGAGCATACCATCAACGATGCACTCGATCATGCTCACGCCCTTGTTATTGCCTTTGATAAAGCTGTTGATGTTGTTGTCGATTTTAAGTTGAAAAAATTGCTGCAAAAGCTGAAAAAAGAGTTACCAAAAATAGACAGTAATCCAGAAATATTTAGGGAATGGTGGCAAGCTGAGGGTAAAGCCTGGGGCGAACAATTAAGAGATATACTAATTAAATATCGCCATATTGGTTATGACTGGCAGTTTAACGAACAGCAAAAAGAATTGCTCCAAAAATATTATGATGTGAATAAATTGCTGGTAGATTGCCTGAATAGGGCTGTTGATTTCAATCCTATAGTACGGCAACAGATTGAAGACACATTATTGTTAGCGATCGCAGATATTGAAAAAGAAGCAAGGGAGAGAGAACATAATTAAGATTTTGCCCCGACTGAACGAAAATTGAATCATTAAACATCAAAAATATAAATTTTAAATTTCGCTAATTAAATTAATAGAAAAAATACCTTCCAATAGTCTAGTTTAGTTCTATTTATAATGGAATAAATAGTCAAGAAGATTTTAATTAGACAGTATATCTCAGGAGAGAGTTCGGCGATATTCATCCCAGAGAAAGAGCAATTTAATATGTTGAGTCCGTTAAATTGCTATTAATATCGTCAGCAAGGAATAATTATGGCTAACAATTTAGTAGGCGGCATTATTCCGCCACAGCCACCAATACAAGCACAATCAGATGTTCATATCTTGAAGACTCGTCTAGAATGGGGCGAACCAGCTTTTACAATTCTCGATGTACGCGATCGCAACACCTTCAACGAAGGTCACATCATGGGAGCGATGCCCATGCCAATAGATGAATTAGTACAGCGTGCAGTACCTTCTTTAGATCAAAGCCGTGATATTTACGTTTATGGCGCTAATGAAGAAGAAACTACCCAAGCCGCACAACAACTGCGTTCTAATGGATTTAAGCATGTTTCGCAACTCATTGGTGGTCTTGCTGCATGGAAGGCGATCGGTGGCCCAACCGAAGGTATTGTTGAATCAAAAACTCCCCCAGGTGCAGATGACTACAATATTGTAGATCGGCTAAAAAACCACCAAGACAATCAGCAAAAGGGAGGCACTAGCCCGACGGAAGCCATTAAAAAAGGAGCTAATAACCTGAAAGAAGGTATTCAAGAAGGAGCTAGTAACCTGAAAGAAGGTATTCAAGAGGGAGCTAGCAAACTCAAAGAAGGCATTAATGAATCTAAAAATTCCACAGACAGAGATGATTCCAACGTTGGTTCTTAGGTCAAAAATAACTTAGAAAATTAGGCTGAGTAGGGAATCTCACTTCTTTACTCAGCACCGAGAACCATCTCAAAAGAGGAACTGTTTTGTCAAATGCCCATTTCAAAGCAGCTTTACAGGTTGCTCAATGTTCAAACAAATCTTTAAATTGCAACAAATCCAACGAGACTATTGTTGGTAGAAATTCAAAACATTCTTGAGCAATTTGCCAACGCTCTTCTCGTTTGAGCATTTCTGTTAGCTTCTGTTGCACACTCAGTAGGTAGCGCACATCATTGGCAGCATAACTCAGTTGAGCTTCAGACAGACTAGCGGTGTTACCCCAATCAGAACTTTGAGAGCTTTTATCCAGTTCCACTTTTTCTAACTCTTGCACCACATCTTTGAGTCCGTGGCGATTTGTGTAAGTACGCGCTAACTTACTGGCTATTTTGGTGCAAAAAACAGGCTCAACCTGAATCCCTAGATTAGCCCGTAAAGTGGCAAGGTCAAAGCGAGCAAAGTGAAACACTTTGACGACATTGGCCGCTTCCAAAAGTTTTTTTAAATTTGGGGACTGGGCTTGTCCTTTAGCTATGCGGATTGCAGTGACTTTCCCTTCTGGGTTGCATAGCTGGACGAGACACAAGCGATCGCGCTGCGGCAATAATCCCATCGTTTCTGTATCAACTGCGATCGCCGTTGATTCTAAATACTCACCAAGGGCTGCGTCACTGAGATCGCGATCGCTTACCTGAAAATCTTGTAATGTCATGAATTGTTCAAAAATAATAGCAGTGTCCAGCAGATAAAAGTTTTGTCAGACACTACATTATTGTGCAAAAAACCAGAAATTAAATCTACCTAGTGCGAAAAAAGATTTGTGTTAGGTACACTTCGCCTTGATTATTAGTAGCAACACCAATTCCAGTGAGGTTGTAATTTCCTTTCAGATTCTTTAGATGTCCAGGACTATTGATCCAACCAGTAACAGCTTCCTCTACAGGGTTGCTATATCCCCGATTAAAAGCAACATTTTCCGCCGCACTGTTGTAGCGAAGAGGGATAGCTTTGACTCGCCCTTCAAATCCATGATGGCT
Source organism: Nostoc sp. KVJ3 (assembly GCF_026127265.1). Classification (GTDB taxonomy): domain Bacteria; phylum Cyanobacteriota; class Cyanobacteriia; order Cyanobacteriales; family Nostocaceae; genus Nostoc. The sequence goes on along the minus strand of NZ_WWFG01000001.1, from coordinate 2,760,583 downwards.
AAACGGGGTTTTACCCTTAGCCATATTCTGACTATGAATTCTTGCCTGTCGAGTAATATTTGCATTTAGGGTCAACTTTGGCAGTCCCTTAGAAGCCCGATATCGATTAATTTGCTCAAAGACTGATTTTTCTAGCTCAGTAGTTTTAAAAGTAGGAGTCGATATTGCAACCTGACTGGAAAAAAACGACAACAGCTTATTACGGGTGGATGTATTCGTAGAAGGATGATTTGGTATCGGAACAGTCGTTAATCCACTAGCAAGGACAAGCGCACTTAAAGCGATGCCAAAAGCAGTTTGTCGGAACATGGAGAATTGCGTAATGTGTAGAGATATAAGACTTCTACTCTATCTTATTGTTCCGACGATATATACCACGATACTATTAAGGATTGATGAATTTTGGCAATTTGCCTATCATCCTTTATCGGAAGTACAAACAATCATTTCCAATTATCAATATTTTAAGAGTTCGGCTTCATGAAATCACGGTTATTTTTGCTGATAATTTAAGATTTTCACGAATTACTAAAAAATCATGTACTATCCAATAGATAAATGTTATTAAAACTACACTATTCAACATCTAACAAAAGCTTTTTGAAGAAAAATTCAGAAGTGGAGGCGCAGCGTCTTCGGCTTTGCTCCTGACTCCTGAATTCTGTTTGATTCACTGACTGAAGTCTGGAGAATTTGAGAAAAAAATCTAAATTTTGCTAAATCTATCAGCGAAGAAAAATCTGTGTGAAGTAGATTGCGCCTCTACTATTGGTAGCGACACCAATCCCTGTCTTCTCATAATTGCCTCTGATATTGGCTAAATGCCCTGGACTTTTGAGCCAGCCTTGCACAGCTATGGTAGCAGGATCGCTATATCCTTGATTGTAGGCAACATTTTCACCAGCTGCTCTGTAGGGAATACCGATTGCGTTAATCCGATCTAAAAATCCTGTATGTCCAAAGGGAACTTTACCACTAGCCATGTCCTGACTGTGAATCCTGGCTTGATTATCGATGGCAATATTACGAGTCAGCTTTGGTAGCCCTTGGGAAGTTCTGTAGTTATTAATTTGGGTGAAAACCGATTGTTCTAAAGCAGTAGTGTCAATAGTAGATGCTGCTATTTTGAAAGCATCACTTGATAGAGATGAAGACACTGGTGTAGAAGTTGAATTTGTTACAGGAGTAGCGATCGCTCCGCTACTGAGAACAATAGTACCTAAAGCAATAGCGTAGATTGTTGTTTTTATCATTTGCTGAAAGTAAACTTCCAGACAATCTAACCAAACTAATGTCAATGTGACAAATGGCTTATAGGTCTATATACTTCTGTTTATGTCGTTTTTTGCTCAAAAACTACCACAAAACTTTGAAATTTACAATATTACGAATAGAATTTACAGTTTACGAAAAATTTCCCTCTACCGTTAGGATGATTTTTGCCGTTTGAATGGCAGAAATTTCTCCACTAAAGCCTCTATGCAACTAACTTTGCTTGAGGGTTTCTAAGTCTTCCTGTATCACGCGCAACACCCGCGCAATATATTCTGCACGCCACTGTTCTCGCTCCTGAGTTACTTTTGCATCAGGTTCGTAAGCTTCGATCTCAGTAGGTGATAAAATACCTTTAACCTCTAGCAATCTTTCAATGGTGTCTAGACGCTCATGTAGCACAGAGACTTCACCAGTCAAAGCCATGACTATCGCTAACAATTTATCGATTTGCGGATTTTCTAAGTAAACAGGTCGTTTACCCTTGGCTATTTTTGCCATCCTAATACCAATTCTCCCAAAATTAAGACGACACACTCAAAAAAAGTAAACCCAGATAAAATCTGACTTATAGCGGTTCTCATTCAGATGTGGTACGACATCATCTCGTAAGGTGTAGGGGCAATTCATGAATTGCCCCTACGGGTATACCTCACATAAATGAAAACCGCTATATCAATAACGAATTACATAGCTTGCTTCTCGCCGGAGGCGAGAATTACGAATTACTTAGTTGCTGCAACCACAAACCAAGTACCTTGGCTGCCTGAGTTACCATTTTGAAGAATCCCATTAGTTACTTTTGCTTTCCATGCCCCATTGGGGACAAACTTCTCGAATACCTTATCTGCTGAAAAACCAGCCTCAGTAGCTAGCGTCACCAAATCTAGATCGCGTACAGCACTCCAAAAGGGTTCGTTGTTGTTAGCGGTTTCCCAATCAAACGTGAACTGTGCATACACATCCATGTGACGATACAAGGGTGCTTCCAGATGCAGCATGATTCCGCCGGGAGCCAGTAGACGATAAGATTCTTGCATAACTTTACGGACAACTGGCGGGGGAATTTCATGCAGCAAAATGTGAGAAACCACTAAATCAAATGATTCATCTGGGAAGTTAGTATGTTCGGCATTTTGCTGTGAGAAGTGTACCCGTTTGCCCAAAGCTTCGGCTCTTGCATGAGCATAACGTAGCATAGGTGCGCCTATATCTATGGCATGAATTTCTGCCTCTGGGTAAGCATCTACGTAGGGTAATGTGCTATTACCAATAGAACATCCCATATCAAGAATTTTTCTCGGTTGAAAGTCTGGATACTCTGGTATAAGGTAGTTTTGGACTATAGATAGCCCCATATCATTATTTAGCGGCCCCAACCAACCCATACCATAAACGTAAGCGCCGCGATCGTAGGTTGCGCCGGCAGCTAAATCGTTAGCAGTGAATTCACTATGATATCCTCCAGGCATACAGTGAATGTCTACAGCCTTTTGATGAGTAGGTATTTGAAAATTTGGGTCGAGGGTTAAAGTACCCAGTTCACTACCCCGATCTTTGCCACGCTCAATCAACTCTGGCAGTTGTCTGTCAACGCTGGTATTTACAGCATCCCATAATATTTCTTGGTTGATGCGCTTAAGGGCGCTAGTCCATCGGTAGTAGGGTTCATGCTGCATTACTTCCCGAATTTCATGACGATTTTGGGGAGAACGCTGATGTTCTTGTTCAAACTTTGGCTTGGCTACTTTTTCATAAACTACCTTATTCCCAGGAGAAATATTCCTGAAAATGTGTCTTTTTAGACTTTGCACAAAGTTTTGGCGTGCCAACTCGTCATGAGTGGGTTGTGGCAGCATAGCGTGTTGGAATTGTTGATCCATCATTAGCTTCTTCCCAAATATTTTACGTAGATTTACGCTGGATCTAATAACTTGGCTACCGTTTGTACATCTTTATCACCGCGTCCAGAGCAGTTAATTACAATTCGGGGACTACCGCTTAGTTGGGGACATAGGGTTTCGAGATATGCGATCGCATGGGCTGTTTCTAATGCCGGGATAATCCCTTCCAATTTTGATAATCGCTGGAATGCTTCTAAAGCCTCTGCATCCGTCACACTATAGTATTCAGCGCGACCAGTGTCTTTCAAATAGCTATGTTCTGGCCCCACACCGGGATAATCTAACCCCGCACTAATTGAGTGCGCCTCAATGATTTGCCCATCTTCATCTTGTAATAGATAGCTCATTGCTCCGTGTAATACACCAATTCGCCCTTTTGTCAATGTCGCTGCGTGTTTTTCGGTATTAACACCTTCTCCGGCTGCTTCAATTCCAATGAACCGGATAGAAGACTCATTAATAAATTCATAGAATAGTCCCATCGCATTAGAACCACCACCAACACAAGCCAAGAGAATATCAGGCAGTGTGCCCCACTTTTCCATTGCTTGGGCGCGAGTTTCTTGGCCAATCACTGCATGGAAATCACGTACCATCATTGGGTAAGGATGGGGCCCTGCTACTGAACCCAGGATGTAGTGAGTTGTTTCTACATTTGTCACCCAATCGCGGATTGCTTCAGAAGTTGCATCCTTCAGAGTTCCAGTTCCCGCTTCCACCGGACGCACTTCTGCCCCCATTAACCGCATTCTGAAGACATTTAAAGATTGGCGTTCCATATCATGAACACCCATGTAAATTACGCATTCCAGCCCGAAACGAGCGCAAACTGTGGCTGTAGCAACTCCATGTTGTCCAGCACCAGTTTCGGCAATAATCCGTTGCTTACCCATGCGTTTCGCCAATAATACCTGACCAAGGGCATTATTGATTTTGTGAGCGCCAGTATGATTTAAATCTTCGCGCTTTAAGTAAATTTGTGGCCCGGTGCGATCGGGTCGGGCATAATGAGCAGTCAGGCGTTCAGCGAAATACAATGGTGTGGCGCGTCCCACATAGTCCCGTAACAACTGCTGTAATTCTGCTTGAAAACCAGGGTCATTGCGGTATTGCTGATAAGCTGTTTCTAATTCAGCAAGGGCGGGCATCAGCGTTTCAGGTACATATTTACCGCCAAAGCGTCCAAAGCGACCTAGCGAATCGGGAACCTGAGCAGTTGAACTTGGAGAGAGGGGAGTGGTAGTCACGGGCTGTTTTCAATGACGGGAATGACTTAATTATTATAGAAAAGTCTAAGGCATATCTGGGGAGACAAGGGAGACAAGGGAGATGGCGGAGAATAACTCTTAACTCAGCACTCTTTTGCCCAATGCCCAATTTCCAACCCCTCGCAATGGATTTGTAATGTTAGCCTAGAAATTGATATTCCAGCAGAATGGTTGCGTAGAAGTTTCCACTGCTCTGAAATTTTTCTTAACAAACATTATTATGTCTTCTTCCAATTCTAAATCTTCTGACAAAAGCTTTGTCTACCGCGAGTTTGGTAACGACAACTCTGCCGCCACAGAAAGACCAATTCCAGAACTGCCCCCACAACAACAAAATCTTAAAGTACAGGCTTCTCGCAAAGGACGCAAAGGTAAAACTGTCACAGTGATTAGTGGTTTTCAAGCCAAACCAGAAACTTTGTCCGATTTGGTGAAGCAGTTGAAAAGCCAGTGCGGGACAGGTGGAACACTTAAAGATAACGAAATTGAAATTCAGGGCGAACACAAGCAGAAAATTGTCGAGATTTTGACCAAGCTAGGTTATAAAGCCAAAATTAGCGGTGGCTAGTATTGAGTGCGGTTTACCGCATCTTAACTGTTACCTAGATTGGGAAAGGGAATGTTATCTTTGAAAGGTACAAATATGCTTGAACAGTGGTGAATAACTTCGCCAATAAGCTGTTTTTGGTGAGTTCAATAGGAGGTTTAAATGGATTTAGTTCGGATTTTGTGTGCCATTTTCCTGCCACCTTTGGGAGTTTTTTTACAAGTAGGTTTTGGTATAGACTTTTGGATTAATATAGTTCTGACGCTTTTCGGTTACATTCCTGGAATTATTCACGCAGTATGGATAATTTCTAAGAAATAATTTTTTGTCCGAGTAGCTTGGGTGTAACAATCTCGACGGAGGCAATTAATGAATTGCCTCTATGAAAGTACTGATAAATTGGATGTCTGCACACGGATTTTTTATAACTCCGTCGCGAAAAAGCAACTATTTATTTGAGTTAAAATAAAAACTTTAAAGACACGATAATCCATGTCTCTAAAGTATAAATTTCTGTGGTATTAAATCTTGAATTAGCTCTCATTTTTTAACATTGCATAGAGTCGAAACTCTAGAAGCAAGGGGCAGATATGTAATTGCCATTGCAAAGTTGAGACGTTCAAATCTTTGATTAACCCACTGCGTATATCCAGTACCCAACCATGAACCATAGGCGCTTTTCGTTCATAAAGTGCCTGACGCATGATAGAAGTTTGGTAGAGATTTTTTACTTGTGCTACTACATTGATTTCTGCTAAACGATTCAGACGTTCTTCTCTGGTTGGCAAGACATCAATTTCTTCTTGTTTTTGTAAATACAGTTCCCGAATTGGATTTACCCAGTTATCAAGAATTCCGATAGTTCTCCCTTCTAAAGCCGCTTTAATTCCTCCGCAATCGTAGTGACCACAAACGATAATGTGTTCCACCCTAAGATGTAAAATTGCGTATTCTAAAACGGCTAGAAAGTTAATATCCGTTAGAGAAACTTGATTAGCTATATTACGATGTACAAACAACTCACCTGGTTCTGTACGAGTAAGGTTTGTTAATGGTAAACGACTATCAGAACATCCAATGTATAGAAAAGGTGGTGTTTGTCCCTTAGATAATTCTTGAAAGTAATTTGGATCTATAGCTAACTTCTCCGCCACCCAAGCCTGATTATTTCTGAAGAGTTCATCAATGCTGTTATACTTCATCTTTCGTCAAATTCGAGAGAGAATCTGATCGATATTTTATCTAAACTACGGTTCTCTATAAATCAGTATGAGCTTTTTCTCAACTGTGCATTTGAGTCAAGCAAGTGCGGCGAAAGTTTTGGGGGTACTAGCCTCCTTCAATACACAGGGATATTTTCTGATAATAGTAAGCGAACTTAACAAAGATGCCAAAATAGAGATTGGGAGATTAAGTTATGAGTTTCAATCGGGGGCAACAACTTTACTACCGTTATGATGGTTGATTGACCAACGGTGATCGATAGACACTGAGGAAAACTCGCAAATTTCTTCTAGCCGCTTTTGCTGCACAGCAGCTTTACGGAGAGTAATAATTAGTTGATTTACCTGATGTCGTAAATCTGGATTATCATTTACTGCTAACATAGTTTGTCTTTCTAACAATTGAAGTATAAGTTCGTAGTGAATAGGTGAAGGTAGAGGAATTTGCTCCATGAAGTTCAATTTTGATTTCATATTTTGAATTTTGTATTAGTCAAATTTAATCTCTTGTAAATAAAATTGTTACATAATAAATAACTTGTTGCTTATGGCTTTGATTTGATTAGTGATGAAGATTTGGCAAAGATATCGATAATAGTAGACAGCAAAGTGCTGCGTGTCTACGCATAGTATGCCCTATTAGTTGCCCTGCACTAAGAGGTACAGGGAAAGTATTTTTTCAGAAATTCCTTGGTAATATACTCGCGATCGCAGCACCGGGATCTGGTTGTTTTACCAAAGATTCTCCAATGAGTACAGCAGATGCACCTGCTGTAAGCACTAAGCTCAAATCATCTGGCTTGTGTAGTCCTGACTCGCTGACAACAAGGATGTTTTTCTCCTGCAATTGGCTACCCCTTGTAGCTAAAAGTTGGCAAGTAGTTTGCAGGTCAACAGAGAAATCTTCCAAATTGCGATTATTGATTCCTACTAAGGAGACCCCATCCAAGGCTAACACACGGTCAAGTTCTGCCAAGCTATGGACTTCAATCAAGGCTGCCATTTTCAGGTTGTTAGCAATTTTGAGGAAGTATTTCAAATCTTGATCGCCCAGGATAGCCGCAATCAATAAAATAGCATCTGCACCATGAATCCGCGCTAAGTATATCTGGTAAGCATAAATGATAAATTCTTTGCATAATAAGGGCAAATCTACGGCAGCCCGAACCTTGGCTAAGTTGTCAAAACTACCTTGAAAGAACTTGACATCGGTTAGCACTGAAAGACAAGTAGCACCACCCTGCTGATAAGATTGGGCGATCGCTACTGGGTCAAAATCTTCTCGGAAAACGCCTTTGCTAGGTGAAGCTTTTTTAACTTCGGCAATCAATGCTGGTTTTGTCTTACCTTGGCGCAAAGCGGCGACAAAATCACGGGTTGGTGGCGCGGTGAGTACCTGCTTTCGCAATTCTTGCAAAGGAACCTTTTCCCGCATCAGGTCATATTCTACTTCTTTCTGCCAGACAATTTCTTCCAAAATATTGTTTGGCGCTGAATCAGGCACGGCTACCTGATAACGTAATATCGATACATCAATAGCTGGATTAGGGGAACGACGGCGGATTTGCATAAATTGGGGAATGGGGAATGGGGAATGGTCATTTGTCCTTGTTTCTTGACAAAGGACAAATGACCAAGGACAAATGACTAAATAGCTCGTTTATAAGCTTCGTCCAAGACTTCGGAGAGTGTCGGGTGGGCGTGAACTAGATGCGCGAGGCTTTGGACAGATTGACGGTTTGCGATCGCAGCTGATGCTTCATGAATTAAGTCTGAGGCGTGCAGCCCGAAAATGTGAACGCCTAAGACTTCTCCGGTGTCTTTGCGATATATCACTTTGGCAATACCGTCGGCTTCATTTTCTGCCAACGCTTTGGAATTCCCTTTGAAGTAACTCCGACTTGTGGCGATTTCAAACCCTTCGGTTTGTCCTAATTCCTTCGCTGCGGTTTCTGTTAAACCTACATAGCTGACTTCTGGGTGGGTAAAAGCTGCTGCGGGGATGCTGCGATAGTCTACTATTCTTTCCCTCCCAACTATATTTTCTACGGCAATAATGCCTTGAGCAGAAGCCGCATGTGCTAACATCATCTTCCCATTCCCATCGCCAATTGCCCACACATTTGGTACTACTTCACCTGCTGATAGCACTGCCATGCGATCGTCAACTGGGATAAAATTCCGCCGATCGAGTTCTATACCCACAGATTCCAAACCAAGATTTTTGGTCGCTGGGATGCGTCCTGTAGCCACTAAGCAAGCATCTACTTCGATGACATCTACATCTTCTTTGGTTTTGAAGTCTGCTAATTCAATTACCACTGGCGAACCAGGGGTAACTTTTTTGGCGTATATCCCCACTTTCGTTTCAATATCGCGGGAAGTAATCAGCACCCGTTCGGCAAGTTTGGCAATATCGCGGTCAAACCCTGGCATTAACTGATCTAGAGCTTCAATCAAGGTGATTTCACAACCCAAAGCTGAGTAAACATCAGAAAATTCCAAGCCGATGTAACCACTACCAATAATCGCTACCCAGTCTGGTAACGATTCTAACTTTACACCTTGGTCGCTGGTAAAGACAGTTTTGCCATCTACTTCAATCCCTGGAGGTACAAAAGGAATTGAACCAGGAGAAAGGATGATGTCTTTGGCTGTGATGATTTTTTCGCCACCGTCTCCGGTTACAGAGACTTTTTGCGCCCCAGCGATTTTTCCCCAACCCCTGATGATATCGACTCCTAGACGTTTCAGGCTGTTGGTTAAGTCCCCTTGAATTTTTGAGACGAGATTATTAGCATGATTAGCGATCGCTTGGCGATCGAATTCTACGCTACCAATTTGAATTCCTAGAGATTTGAGGTGGTGGGCATTGCGTAACTCCCGCACCCGTCCAGATGCCGCCAGCAGCGCTTTAGAAGGAATACAACCCCGATTAACACAGGTTCCTCCCATATCAGCAGCTTCAATAATCGCTGTTTTTAAACCACAACTTACGGCGTGTAAGGCTGCACCATGCCCGCCTACACCAGCGCCGATAATAACTAAATCGTAATCAAATCCTTGACTCACGTTAGGTTCCCCGTCTGCTTCGCCTATTTATTCTCAACTTGACCGACAATCAGCGCAACCCCTTTAACAGTTATTAGTTATCAGTTGTCATTTTCGTTGCTGGGTTTAAGCCCCCAGCACATAGTTATCAGTGAACACTGGAAACTGCTAACTGATTTAATCCCCTACCATCCGCCTGATAACTATTTACTGATTTAACGTTCGGGTGTTGCTAACTTCAATTATGATTCACTGACTTCTGACCAAAAGATGGATGTTTTCAGTAATTATAGTCAAATCTAGATACTTATTTTTTTTTATACTCTAAAGGGAATTGGGAGATGAGGTGGACAAAGAGAATAAATAACCAATGCCCCATGCCCTATTCCTAATGACTTTACAGCACGATCGCTAACACCTAAGCTGGATTTAGGATTGATCCAGAGGATTTACACAGGCGATCGCTCGATGTCTATTCCCCAAATTACTGAATTTACTATCCGCCGTCATGCCAATACCAAATCTTTTCAACGCGGCGAGGCATACTATGAGGCTGGTGCTGTTCATGCTGTTACCCAACGTGGTCATCTGCTTCAGGCTGAAGTCTCAGGTACTGAGGCAAGACCTTATCATGTCAATTTGAGTTTCGATAGCAGTGGGTTAACCTCAGCAAACTGCACCTGTGCCTACAACTTTGACGGGTGGTGCAAACACATTGTCGCGACGATGCTTGTCTGTGCCCGTGACTCAGAAAATATTGAGCAGCGCCCCACCATAGAACAACTACTCGATCGCTTGGATCCTATCCAAACCCAAAGGTTGCTGCAAGAGTTAGTAAAAGAATACCCACCACTCATTGAGGCGATTGACCGATATGTAGGTTGGATGACGCATCCGATTGTCGAGCAAACAACCATAAAATCCGTGCGCCGCCTTACTATCGATCCGGCTGCTTTTCGGCGACAAGTCCGGCAGATTATCCGGGATGCTGTGCGCTTTTTTGAGGAGGGGTGTGAAGAAGACCCAATTGCCGAAGATTTACTGAGTGTGGTGCAAACTGCGGTAGCTTTTAGCGAACGGGGAGAGGGGGAAAATGCGATCGCAATTTTAGATGCGATTACCTTTACTTGTGTAGAAAATTGGGACGACATAGCAGATTATGGCGCTGAAAATGATGAAATTGTTGGGGAATTAAATCAGGCTTGGTGTGAAGCAATTCTTACTGCTGAACTCACCCCAGAAGAAAAAGTTGATATCCAAATCAATTTGGAGGCTTGGCAAGATGAGTGGAATGCTGATTTTGGCCTAGTTATGGAAGCTTTACGTCAAGGTTGGGATTATCCGCCCCTAGTGCAAGTTCTCCAAGGTAATATTACCGAAAGGGGAGCTTGGGAAGAAGACGTGCCAGACTATGCAGATGATTTGGCACTAATTCGGCTAAAAATTCTCGAACGTCAGGAACGTTACCAAGAATACCTCTATTTAGCAGAAGCAGAAGGACAAACCCAGCACTATCTCACAATGTTGGGGCGTTTGGGTAGGGTGGAAGAAGCAATTGATGCTGCTCAAACTCAGATGAACTCAATGGAAGAGGCTTTTGCCCTAGCAAAAGCACTCAGCGAACAAAAAGCATTACAGCAAGCACTAGATATAGCCCAGAGTGGGTTAAATTTACCGGGTAATTGTCAGTACGAATTGGGAATTTGGACAAGTGATTTAGCTGTCGAGTTGGGTAATAGTGAAGTTGCTTTATTCGCAATCAAGGCGGCTTTTGAAGTCAAGCCCTCTTTTGTTGACTACGAAAGGATGGCAGAATTAGCTGGGGAAAACTGGGAAAGTGTCAAAATAGACTTGCTGAGAATTGTCCGTACTTATAGTGGTTGGGGAACAGAATCAGCCAAGGTAGATATATTTTTGCATGAGGGACTAATTGATGATGCAATTGCGATCGCTAATGAACTCAGTTCTGATTATTCAGAATTGATTCATCGCGTCATGAATGCTGCTATCCCTCACAATCCTACTTGGGTAATTGCTAATGCGCGTCGCCGTGCCGAAAAGATTATGGATGGAGGTAAGGCAGAATACTACTACTATGCAGTTGAATGGTTAAAAAAAGCACGCACTGCCTACTTGGAATCTGGGAAGAAAGCTGACTGGTTAAGCTATCGGCAAAACTTGATGCAAACCCACGCTCGGAAACGTAAATTGATGGGAATGTTTCAGCAAAAGGATATGGAATAGGGAAAACTAGATCGCTTCAAGCTAGTAATGAAAAGTTTGTAGTAAGCACTTTAGTGCTTAGAAAACAAGGACTGAAGTCCTTACTACGAACTTTCTTACCCATGAATGTAGAAACGCGAAAATTTTCGTCTCTACATTCATTTTGGGAGATATCTAATCGAGATTTTGAAGTCTGCAACTACTAGATAATTTGGCTTTTAAATTGAGATTGCCCAAGATATCAACTTTAGTAGCAAAAGATGCAGTAAGATTCACATCTGAAGTAGTCCCCGTACGATCCCATAATTACTGACAAAAAATAGTCCAGTGCGATGATTGATAAATATCCTCAGAATCTTATCGTGTCCCACTTACCGTTGAGTATGCTTATACTACTCAGCAGTATATCTTCTAGTCCATTGAAAGCTCAGGCTGTTGATACTACACAATTACCAGCTAGTAACTTCGTTTTATCACAAAAACTCCCACCACCACAGGATTTACAACCACCCATACCTTCACCACTTCCCTCGCCTGAACTACCACAGCCACTTCCCCCACCCGCAGAACTATTTCCCCCCTCTGCACCTACACCTATACCTAATGAACCACCCATTGGCAATTTTCCTCAAACTATTGTTGTTGAACGGTTTGAAGTTGTTGGTAGCACAGTCTTCAGTCCCGAAGAGTTAGCCAAAGTCACTGCTGAATTTACCAAACGACCGATTTCGCTGACTGAAGTGTATCAAGCGCGTTCTAAAATTACCGATTTATACGTCAGAAATGATTATATTACCTCTGGTGCATATATCCCGCCCCAAACAATCCAATCCGGCGTTGTCAAAATTCAGGTGGTCGAAGGTAAATTAGAAGATATTAAGGTAACTGGAACTCGGCGCTTAAATCCCAATTATGTCCGTAGCCGCCTAGCAATAGCTACATCAGCGCCTCTGAACAGGAAGCGTCTACTAGAAGCACTACAACTATTGCAACTTAATCCTTTGATTCAAAATGTCTCTGCTGAACTCTCAGCAGGATCGCGGAGTGGTTCGAGTCTTTTAGAAGTCAAGGTTAGTGAGGCAAAAACCTTTACTAGCCAAATAATTCTTGATAATGGGCGATCGCCAAGTGTTGGCAGTTTTCGCCGCCGATTACAATTGAATGAAGCTAACTTATTGGGGTTGGGGGATAATTTAGGTGTCGCTTACACTAATACAGATGGTAGCAACTCCTTTGATGCGAGCTACACATTACCACTCAATCCCCGCAATGGTACACTTAGCTTCAATTATGGTACTACGTCGAGTAATGTTATTGAACCTCCTTTCAACGTTTTAGATATCCAATCGGCTTCTCGCTATTACGAAGTAACATTTCGCCAGCCCATAGTTCAAACTCCTACACAAGAATTTGCTCTTGGGTTGACAGCCTCCCGCCGGGAAAGTGAAGCCTCTTATAGTCCTTTGGGAGAGCAACTACCTTTCCCCGGTTTAGGTGCTGATGGACAGGGACGTACCAAGGTATCTGCATTCCGATTTTTTCAAGAATGGACTTCTCGTAACAGCCGTGAAGTTATCGCCCTCCGCTCTCAATTTAGTTTGGGTATAGATATCTTAAATCCCACAATTAATCAAAATGCTCCCGATAGTCGTTTTTTTGCTTGGCAAGGACAAGCGCAGTGGGTACGCCTTTTAGCTCCTGAAACCTTATTGTTACTTCGTTTAAATACGCAACTTGCATCTAGAACACTTTTGCCTTTAGAGCAATTTGGCTTAGGTGGGCAAGATAGTATTCGGGGCTACCGTCAAGATTACCTGCTAACGGATAATGGCACTTTTGTCTCTGCGGAAGTTCAAGTACCGATTCTGCGCTTACCCCAGATTAATGGCACATTACAGGCTGTCCCTTTTGTAGATTTTGGTGTTGGCTGGAATAGTTCTAATAGAGAGAATCCCAACCCTAATACTTTAGCTGCTGTTGGTCTGGGGTTGCGTTGGTCACAAGGCGATCGCTTCACTGTTCGTCTTGACTGGGGCATTCCTTTAATATCAGTTGACTCAAATGAGAGAACATTACAAGAAAACGGACTGTATTTTAGTTTACTTTACAACCCTTTTTAAAATTTATGGGTTTGGGAGCGGTTTATTCTCCTTTATTTGCCTAATAGAAGCTTATTCAATGAGACGCTATGATAATGCCAATAAGGGTTTGCGCCATTAAGAAATAAAAATAATCCGGTCATTTATATAATTTTAAGTTTACTCCTACTCAGAATAAAAATCAGTAAATATACTATATTTACTATTCAGCGTTTGACTTTATTCTGGGTATCCTAAGAAAGACAAGGTTAAATCATTTAGACAAAGGGGCAAAGTTTATAACTTGTCTCCGGGACTTCTAGTGAAAAAATATTCCAACCAATGCTCGTGGTTGTAAGGTGTGTTATCGCGACAGCGTAACGCATCTGTTATCTATAAGGGGTGCGTTGGGCTTAACGCCACAACACAGCCGAATGGATAATTTATTTTTTGGAAGTCTAAATGAGCCGAGAAAACAGCTAGAACTTCTACTGCAAAACTAATTGAAAAATTAGCCATCTTATTCAAGAAGGTAAATCATTAAGAGAAGGACTGGTTTGTAACCTGATACAAATTTTGCGATCGCAGGTAGGTGGTGACAACTTTGATTGAGCAAATTTTCCTAGAATTTCAGACTTTTAAGCTACATTTCTAGGAGTAGTACTTTTCAGAATAAGACATAAATATATGAGAATTTGAGGAACAGCCATGTTAGGAAATGAGCGGGAAAAAATACGCCATCTGTTGGTCATCAAAGACCTGCAAGGGCGGCGAACTTTCCCCTTGCGAGAGACTACTTATTCTCTGGGGCGACATCCAGCAAACACTATCGTCTTAGTTTCCCGGTCAGTATCGATGCAACATGCAATTTTATTGCGAGTTACTGTTCCAGAAACTGACCAATATGGCTTTCAAATTATTGATGGTAACTACAAGGGTAAAGGAAGTACTAATGGCTTATTTGTAAATGGCACTAAATGCATTTCTCATAATCTCAGAAATGGAGATACCATTGCCTTTGGAAGTAATCAAGCTCAAGCCAAATATTATGCTATTTCCAATATTTCAGAGCAAGCATTTTCTGAATCTTTTGATGTTGAAGACTTATCTGGCTTCCTATCAGAGCAAGGCAGTCCTGCCAATCCTTTTCAAACCCTAGCTATCGATCCTAGCTTTGAAGCAGCTAGTGAGTCTGCCTTAGCTCGCCTAGCATCTATCCCTGAACTCATCCCAAATCCAATTGTTGAGATGGATTTTGAGGGAATAGTGACTTATCTTAATCCTGCCGCAGCTCTCAAGTTTCCCAAACTCAGGGAAGTCGGAACGCAACATCCAATCTTAACAGGACTCCTGAATCCAGTTAAAAATCTCGAAAAAAATTCTTTTGTGCGCGAGGTAGAAGTAGGTACAGAAGTTTTTGAACAATCTGTTCTCTACCTTCCTGAAAGTGATTTAATTAGAACTTTTATTATTAGGGATATTACGGAGCAAAAACAAGCCACAGCCGAATTGCGTCAGCGCGATCGCTTGCTACAAGCAGTTGCCGAAGCCGCCAACTATTTGCTAGGGGAAATGAATTACGAATCTGGTATCGAGCGAGCTTTAGCTTTACTGGGTGAAGCGGCTAAAGCAGATCGCGCCTATCTCTTTCAGAACCATCCCCATCCGACTACAGGAGAAATTGCAGTCAGTTTAAGGTTTGAATGGACGCAATCTTTGATTAAATCTACTCACCACCTTTGGCAGAATCAGCCATGTCAAG
The DNA here is from genome assembly GCF_026127265.1 of Nostoc sp. KVJ3. Taxonomy (GTDB): domain Bacteria; phylum Cyanobacteriota; class Cyanobacteriia; order Cyanobacteriales; family Nostocaceae; genus Nostoc. The sequence goes on along the minus strand of NZ_WWFG01000001.1, from coordinate 2,745,255 downwards.
GTTCTGGATTAGCCCGTTGGCACGCTGTTCTCTCTAGTGGCCAGTCGATTAGCGGACTCACCCAAAAATTTCCTATAGCCGAACAAGAATTCCTAATTAGAGATGGCATTCAATCCCTTCTCCTAGTGCCTCTCCGGTTCGAGAACGATTGCTGGGGATACCTTGGCTTGGCAGACTGCACCTTTGAGCGTCATTGGTCAAAGCACGAAGAATCTAGCCTTTTGACAATGGCCGCCAGTATTATTGGTGTACGGCAGCGTCAGCAAGTAGAAGAAAAGATTCGCTATCAAGCCCTCCATGACTTGTTAACAGGGTTGCCCAACCGCCTCCTATTTAATGAATTGCTCAGTAAAACTCTGCCTAACGCCACTCGCAATAGCGAAAGTTTAGCTGTCATTTTCCTCGATCTAGATCGCTTTAAGGTCATTAACGACACTCTAGGGCATACACTGGGAGACCAATTGTTACAAAGCGTTGCCCAAAGATTACAAGATTTACTCAGAGGCGGAGACACCATAGCCCGTTGGGGAGGTGATGAGTTTACGATCTTACTCCCGCGAGTCACTGATATTGAAGAGGTAACGCAGGTAGCGTACAGAATCTTACAAGCCTTAGAAGATGCTTTCCATCTCCAAGGACATGAACTTTATGTGACTGCCAGCCTTGGTATTGCATTGCTTGATAGCAACAGTCCTGATGCCGAAACACTAATTCAGCACGCAGATACTGCTTTATACTATGCCAAAGACAAAGGGCGGAATAACTACCAATTCTATAGTGTTTCTCTGAGCGCCAAGAATCCTGAACTTTTGACTTTAGAAAAGAGCTTGCGTTATGCCCTAGAACGTAAAGAATTTACGGTATTCTACCAGCCTCGTGTGAATATTGCCACAGGAGAAATTACTAGTATGGAGGCTCTGTTACGCTGGCAGCATCCAGAAATGGGATTGGTTGCACCCAGTGTCTTCATTCCGCTTGCTGAAGAAAGTGGATTAATTATCCCCATTGGTGAATGGGTGTTGCGGACAGCCTGTATGCAAAATAAAACCTGGCAAGATGCAGGATTTCCACCAATAAAGATCGCTGTTAATCTTTCTCTAAAGCAGTTCCGCCAACCCAAACTGGTGGAGATTATAGCCACAGTTTTAAAACAAACGGGTCTGGAGCCGCACTTTTTAGAATTAGAAATTATGGAAACTACGGCTATTGAGGATTTAGATTTTACTAGAACGGTGCTAGAGGATCTACAGCAGATGGGTATTTACATCTCCATTGATGACTTTGGTACAGGTCATTCCTCGCTCTCGCGCCTACAGCTTTTGCCACTCCACAATCTAAAAATAGATCAGTCTTTCATGAAAGATTTGAAGCCAGATTCCAAAGTAGCTCATATTATCCAGGCCATAGTTACCTTGGGACACAGTTTGGGATTGAAGTTAACAGCCGAAGGGGTAGAAACAGAAGAGCAATTGGAGTTCTTGAAATCTATCGGTTGTGAGGAGGTGCAGGGCTATGTATTCTACCGTCCACTTTCTGGACAGAAAGCTACAGAAATCCTCGAAAGTAAACGACCAACCCTCTAGTACAACAAGGCAAAAGTAAAAAGAATTAATGAAACAGACTACTATTACAAGGAAAAATTGTTTGTATCAGTCAGGATACAATAATTATCGTAATTCGTAATTACCATCGGGGACTCCCCTACGCTAACGCAATTAAATAGGGATTGATACCTCCATTTCTGTGTCATACTCCTACAATGACTGAGTACAGTACAGTGTAGGCTGCTTTAAGAACGGAATGCCCTACCGCTCTATTTTTTATAATTGTCCTATGCTGCCAGTCATCTATTCCGACGAATTTTTAGATCACACGACTGGAAAATACCATCCTGAAAAACCAGAACGCTTGATAGCGATCGCTAATGCCCTAAAAGCAGCTACATTCGCAGATAAAATTATCTGGCGATCGCCCACACCTGTATCAGAACAGCCATCACTGATGTCTATGTTGGTTAAAGCCCATAGTCCAGCCTACATCAGAAAACTTTGGCAAATCGCTTCTAGTGGCGGCGGCCCTTTGGATGGAGATACACCAGTTTCCCCACGGAGTTATGATGTGGCATTGTTGGCAGTTAGTGCATGGTTGGATGGTGTTGAGGCTGTATTAAAGTCGGCGAATCCAGCTTTTGTATTAGCACGTCCCCCAGGACATCATGCCGAAAGTGATGCGGGGATGGGCTTTTGTCTATTTTCTAATGCTGCGATCGCTGCTTTCTTTGCCCTCGAACAACCCGGAGTTAGCCGCGTCGCCATCCTCGATTGGGATGTGCATCATGGTAATGGTACGCAAGCGATCGTTGAAAGTGATGCACGGATCGCCTACTGTTCTCTACATCAATATCCATGTTATCCCGGTACTGGGAGAGCGACAGAATGCGGCTTTCATAATAATGTATTAAATTTACCAGTACCTCCTGGTAGTGATATTGCAACATATCAGCCACTATTTGAGAAACAGGTAGTGCCGTTTTTAGCCAACTTTCAGGCGGATTTACTGATTGTGAGTGCTGGTTATGATGGCAATGCCGACGATCCTTTAGCAAGTATCAATTTGCAGCCAGAAGACTACGGTTTATTTACTGATTATTGTCTAGGGTTAACTCGTAAAATTCTGTTTGGCTTAGAAGGTGGTTATGACTTTGATACTCTTTCTCAATCAGTTGTAGCGACGATTGGGCGTTGTTTAGTTTAACCAAACTTAAATTCAAAAAAACAGGATTTGTGCGAATAATAGCTAAAACCCTGGTTTTCAGGTAGGGGTAATTCATGAATTACCCCCACAGATTGTGGTTTTGCGTAACTTCTAAAAAAGTTGTTGACTTATTTTTTGATAAGGTGTAGTTTATCAATATAAGATTAAACTACTGTAAATTGATAAATTTAAAGTAGTTAATAAGATAAAAAAAAATAATTGATATAAATTTAGAAAATATTGGAATAAAATAGCAATTACTATTCTTTTAACTAATGTTAATAAATATAGCTTTGAGAATTACGGGCGTAATTCTCAAGGCTATTGCAGATTAATATTTTTACTATAAATCAGCTGAAGTTTAAAGTTATTTCATTGAAGTCAGAGTGAGCTTTAAAACAGACTTTGTAAATCTGGGGAAGATTTTAAATTCTATTTATAATCGGTGACTGGCAAATCTAAGATGGTAGTTTTCAAAATGTCAAAGCCAGTAAAAAATTGTTGTTTTCTAAGTTTGATAACCTTATTCTTCGTTCTATTCATTAACTGTCCAGCATTCGCAGTCACGATTGACATCACACAAAGCAACTGTCCTCAAGGGATGGTGCTGATTCCAGAAGGCAGTTTCAAGATGGGGTCAGATAATTCTGATTTTGTCGAAGAGCGATCGGCAGAGAATGTAACAGTTACTCCCTTCTGCATTGACAAATACGAGGTAACAAACGCCCAATTTGCGAAGTTTGTCCAAGCAACGGGATATGTGACAGTTGCAGAGCGTCCATTGTCTAAGGAACAGTTTCCTAACTTACCAGATGAGCAGCGATTACCAGGTTCCTTAGTGTTTCAGATGGCCAAGTCAGGCACAAAACAAGTGTCCTTTTTGAGTTGGTGGTATTGGACTCCTGGGGCAAATTGGCAGCATCCCTTTGGCCCCGACAGCGCGATCGCTACAAAATCTCAATATCCAGTCGTTCACATCGCCTACGAAGATGCCGCAGCCTACGCTAAATGGGCAGAGAAATCGTTACCCACCGAAGCCCAATGGGAATATGCTGCCCGTGGTGGCTTGGATGGTGCAACCTATGCCTGGGGCGATCAATATTCTGAGAAAAAAGCCAATACCTGGCAAGGAATCTTTCCCTTTTTCAATACGCAAGCTGATGGTTATGTCGGTACTGCTCCCATTGGCTCTTTTCCACCCAATGGATATGGTCTTTACGACATGACCGGCAACGTCTGGGAATTGACCTCCGACTGGTTTGGTTTGGGACACAACAGCAAAGCCCATCGGATAAATCCCACAGGCCCAAAAGAAAGTTTTGACCCAAATAAAGCTACAGAAATTGCCCTACACGTTATTAAAGGAGGCTCTTACCTATGTGCCCCAAACTATTGCAGCCGCTTTCGTCCAGCCGCGCGAGAATCTCAAACCCCCGATACAGGGACAACTCATATTGGGTTTCGCTTGGTGAAGAATCTGAGTTGAGGGGGCAGGGGGCAGATTATTCCCTATTATCCGTCCCCACTACCCAGTGAAGTTAATTGACCTCTTGCAAAAATCCTTGAATCACCCCTCCCCAACCCTCCCCTTGTGAAGGGGCTATGGTTGTACACACAAGTCGAATCACCCCCCTTAATCCCCCCTTATAAAGGGGGGAAACAAGAAATCTAGTTCCCTCCCCTTTATAAGGGGAGGGTTAGGGTGGGGTAAAGCCTCGGTTAATCAGCTATTTCAGACTTGTGTATACACCGTAGTGTGAAGGGGAGGGGGCAAGATTTCAAGTTTCCCCCCTTTATAAGGGGGATTAAGGGGGGTCTATTGGACTTATGCAAGAGGTCTAATATTTTTCGCTCAAGTTTCGCTCGATTTTTAAATTTTTTAAATATTTATGTCACCCATCGATTCAACAGTTTTAGTTTTGCGTGCGATCGCCATTTACGTCCTCATAGTTCTACTTGCTGTCACCGAACCCGCTCTAGCAGACACATCCAAGGTTCTCCCAATTCCTGAACAGTCTTTCAAGGGGAAAATTGGCATCACCTACAAAGAATCAAAACAGGATTTTCCACAAGTGAACGCCGCGCCAGCAGCAGCCCCCAATGTCCTGCTGATTTTGTTAGATGACGTAGGTTTTGGGCAAGCGAGTACCTTTGGTGGCCCAGTGGAAACCCCTAATTTGACTCGGTTGGCTGAGAGAGGGTTACGTTATAACCAATTTCACACCACAGCCCTTTGCTCACCCACACGGGCAGCTTTGTTGACTGGGCGCAATCACCATTCTGTAAATACAGGAGTAGTTAGCGAGTTAGCAACAGGCTATCCTGGCTATACAACTATCTTGCCTAAGAGTGCCGCCACTGTCGCGGAAGTGTTACGCCAAAACGGTTATAACACGGCTGCTTTCGGCAAATGGCACAATACCCCAGACTATGAAACCAGCGCCGCCGGCCCTTTTGATCGCTGGCCTACAGGGTTAGGATTCGAGTACTTTTATGGATTCCTGGGCGGTGATACTAACCAGTGGAGTCCGGCTTTGGTAGAAAACACCAAGCGGATCGAAAAACCTGCGAATAATCCCGATTATCACTTGACCCCTGACTTAGTAGACCATGCGATCGCCTGGATTCGCTCTCAACAATCTATTGCTCCTGATAAACCTTTCTTTACCTATTTTGCTACTGGTGCAACCCACGCACCTCACCACGCGCCCAAAGCTTGGATTGACAAGTATCAAGGCAAATTTGCTCAGGGATGGGATAAATTGCGAGAAGAAACCTTTGCTCGTCAGAAACAACTAGGTGTGATTCCTGAGAATGCCCTACTGACTCCTCGCCCGAAAGAACTACCAGCTTGGGATTCCCTCTCAGCAGAAGAGCAAAAACTCTATGCTCACATGGCAGAAGTATTTGCCGGATTTTTGGGTCATACAGACCATGAAGTGGGACGGTTGATTGATGCGATCGCTCAACTTGGTGAACTAGATAACACCTTAGTAATTTATATCGCTGGAGACAACGGTGCTAGTGCAGAAGGTGGTTTAACAGGTAGCGTTAATGAACTAAAAGTTTTCAACGGCGTACCCGAAAATTTCCAAGAACTCCTCGCTGCATACAATGACTTGGGGAGTCCCAAGACATTCAACCATTTTCCGGCGGCTTGGGCTTGGGCGGTAAATACTCCTTTCCAATGGACAAAGCAAATCGCTTCTCACTTTGGTGGTACTCGTAATCCTTTGGTAATTTCTTGGGGCGATCAGATCAAAGATCAAGGGGGACTTCGTAGCCAATTTCATCATGTTATTGATGTTGCACCCACCATCTTAGAAGCAGCTGGAATTACTACCCCGACTAAAGTTAATGGAGTCAAACAACAAGCGATCGAAGGTACCAGCCTCGTCTATACCTTTGATAATCCCGAAAGTCCCTCCCATCGCAAAACTCAGTATTTTGAGATGCTGGGAAATCGAGCCATTTATGATGAGGGATGGGTTGCAGCTGCCCGTCATCGGCGTTTGCCTTGGCAAGGTACTGTCGCTGCTAACTTTGATCAAGATCCGTGGGAACTATACAACATTGAAGAAGATTTTAGCGAAGCCAACAATTTAGCCGAACAGAATCCAGACAAGCTGGAAAAACTGCAAAAGCTGTTTCTCTCAGAAGCCCGTAAACATCAAGTCTTACCATTAGACGATCGCCTTTTTCAAAGGTTCGATGTCAACAATCGTCCCAGTCTAGCCGCAGGACGCACAACCTTTACTTATTATCCCGGTGTGAGTATCCCCGAAGGTAGCGCCCCAAACCTCAAAAACAGATCCTTCAGCATCAAAGCTGATGTGGATATTCCAGAAAGTGGCGCAGAAGGTATCCTGTTGACTCAAGGGGGAAGATTTGCCGGTTGGAGCTTTTTTATTGAGGATGGTAAACCAACCTATGCCTACAACTTAGCAAATACTGCTCGTTACATTATCCAGTCATCTGAAAAACTACCCGCAGGTAAATCAGCAGTGCGATTTGATTTTGAGTATGACGGCGGTGGTGTTGGTGCGGGTGGAATCGGCAAGCTATTAATTAACGATAAACAGGTAGCTGAAGGTCGAATTGAAAAAACCATAGCTTACCGTTTGGCGTTAGACGAAACCTTTGATGTTGGTCGAGATACAGGTACTCCTGTTGTTGAATCCTACCAAGTCCCCTTTGCATTCACTGGCAGTTTAAAGCAAGTCAGCCTTGAGGTGAAGTAAGGGATTTCCAAATAAAAAATACTCAACTACTTCTTGTGGGGTGGGCTGAAAAGCCCGCCCTAATTATACAAGAGGCAAAATTGGACTTTGTCCCGCTTTGCTAACGCGTCTCTACATTGATCATCTGGGTTAAATATAAATTGACTTATGAACGAAATCTTTTCACTAATCGATAAGCTAGCATTCCTCACATTCATTGTTGCGACCATGCTGGGTACTGGGTTACGTCTAACTGTACAGCAGATTTGGGAACCACTCCGCAACACTCGTTTAGTCATCTTGTCCCTAGTTGCAAATTTTATTCTCGTACCGCTTTTTGTGTATCTGCTTCTACAAGTAGTACCTCTGAGCGAACCCTTGAAAGATGGTTTCATCATCATGGCAATAGCAGCAGGGCCTCCGGCTTTACCCAAACTGGCGCAGATCGTAAAAGGTAATATCGCTTTCTCTACAGGATTGATGATGTTACTAATGCTTGGCACAATCTTCTATATGCCGATCGCACTACCCTTAGTTTTGGAAGGCGTGGAAGTCAACTCATGGGACATTGCCAAACCCTTGCTGTTTTTGATGTTAAGCCCGTTAGCGATTGGGTTATTTATCAAAGCCAAGTTTGAAGCGATCGCCTTTTTTCTCCAGCCAATAGTCTTAAAATTATCCAATATTGGATTACTCTTAGGTCTAGTAGTCAGGCTGGTAATACATTTCAACGATATTGTCAGTTTATTACAAACCGGTGCAATCCTTGTTTGTGTCGTCTTTATTGTATTTTCCTTTAGTGTGGGTTATCTTTTGGGCGGGCCTGGTATCGATACCCAAAGAGTGCTAGGAGTCGGAACAGCCCAACGGAATTTTGCCGCAGCTTTATTAGTGGGTACAAGCAATTTCGATGATCCAAACGTGGTCAGCCTGATCATGGTGACGAGTTTATTAATGTTGATTATAGTTCTCATCGCTGGACAAAAGTTTACACAAATCGAAGAGGCAAAGATTCTAGAAATCGAGCAAGCAAAGGTTTCTTGACCATGAGAACAGAGAGAAAGTTACAGTCAGTCTCCCCAATGCCCAATGACTAATTTTGTCAAATTCATCAAATTTTCAGAAAGAAAAAGTTTGAATGGGGTTCAGAAAGAGCTAAAGTTTTGTTAAGATGCAATTGCTAGCAGTTTCTCAGCGAAATTCACCCATCGGGGTGTGGAGAAATAAAAAGTACTAGCAGCACAAAATTTCAAAGGTGAAGCAATGACCACCTATATTTTTTTTGATGAAGCCCTACGGATGCTGACAAATGCCTATTTACTATCAGTAGTACTGTTAATAGCAGCTTCTGGTATAGGTTTGGCAGTAATTGAAACAATAGAAAAGACGGGAGAACGTTAAGTTTATAGATGGCAATGTACTTATTGACAAAAACCATTGGGTGCAAGTGTTCGCCATAGATAAATCTTGGGAATACTAAAGCATGAAAGTCTCACGGCGTTGCAGTATTACCTGTAAATCTACCATACATACAGGTAACTGTAGCGCTATTGAGACTCTAACCAAGGAGTTAATAGAATGGGTCTATTCGACGCTGTGTTGGGCACGGAAAGCCAAACCCAAGCAACACTAAATCCAGCGGAAGCTTTTGCTGTTATTATTTTGGCGGCAACAGCGTCAGATGGTTATCTTTCTGTTGAGCAAGAGAATTGTATCATCTTTGTACTATCTCGGATGAAACTTTTTAAAGGTTATCCTCGTGAGATGATAAACAGGCTGTTTGACAAAATCTTGGGTATTCTCCAGGGCGATGGTTTTAATGCCTTGTTTGATGCAGCAAAAGATTCTCTGTCTCAAGACTTGCGAGAAGTAGCCTTTGCAGTAGCCACTGATTTAGTTCTGGCTGAAGGTATTGTAGCTGAAGAAGAAAAAAACTTCTTAAACGATCTATATCGAGCTTTGGGCGTTTCTAGTGAGATTGCAGTGCAAATCATGCAAGTAATCTTAATTAAAAACCGGGGATAGAGCGATAAAATATATGCTTAATTAAACTATATAAATAGCTTAAATATAAGCGTGCCAAAGAAGCTTAATTTATTTAGCACGCTTTTTTGATTTGATTCTAAAAAGGCGCGAATTGTTAAATTATAATTATAAATTATGAATTATGAATTATGAATTTTTAATGCAGTATTGTGTCATAATTCGATTTTATAATTTTAAACTTTAAATTGTAAATTATTTATGCGTTGTTCTGCGACTCTAACCCAACTGGTTGAAGTTCTTTTAGCCAGTCCGATGAACTTATCTGAAACTGCTTTAACCCAAGTAAGTATGGGTATACAAACAGATAGCCGTACCCTGAAGCCGGGTGAAGTATTTCTAGCTTTGCGAGGCGATAAGTTTGATGGACATGAATTTGTGGCAACTGCGATCGCAAAGGGTGCAATAACTGCAATTGTAGATTTTGAATACGAAAATCCTGGTTTTCCAGTATTACGGGTAAAAGATACCCTCAAGGCATATCAACAAATCGGCAGATGGTGGCGCGATCGCTTTAATATTCCTGTAATTGGTGTGACAGGTTCCGTTGGTAAAACTACCACCAAAGAATTGATCGCCGCAGTTTTAGCAACCAAGGGACGAGTTCACAAAACTTATGGAAATTACAACAACGAAATTGGTGTCCCGAAAACTCTCCTAGAACTTGATGCCGAAAATGACTACGCCGTGATTGAAATGGCAATGCGGGGTAGAGGACAAATTGCCGAACTGACACAAATAGCGCGTCCAACAATTGGAGTAATTACCAATGTGGGGACAGCACATATTGAATTACTGGGTTCTGAAGAAGCGATCGCAGAGGCAAAATGTGAGTTATTAGTGGAAATGTCTGCTGATAGTGTGGCAATTCTCAACCACGATAATCCCCTCTTAATGACCACAGCAGCGAAAGTTTGGCACGGAGAAGTTTTGACTTACGGCTTTTCTGGTGGGGATATCCAAGGGCAGTTAATTGATAACGAAACTCTGGAAGTTGCGGGAATCCAACTGCCTTTACCTCTACCTGGTCGTCACAATGCGACTAATTTTTTGGCAGCTTTAGCAGTAGCAAAGGTATTGGGAATCGATTGGGCAAGCCTCAAAGTAGGTGTGATGGTGGATATGCCCACAGGACGATCGCAACGATTTACCTTAGCCAATGATGTGGTAATCTTAGATGAAACTTATAATGCTGCACCAGAAGCAATGATAGCAGCTTTGCAATTATTGGCAGAGACACCCGGAAAGCGGAAGATTGCCGTATTGGGTGCAATGAAAGAATTGGGAGAGCGATCGCAGCAGTTGCACCAGCGAGTGGGCGAAACAGTGCGAAACTTGAATTTAGACGGTTTGTTGGTTTTAGTGGATGGAGAAGATGCCGAAGCGATCGCTCAAAGTGCTGAAGGTATCCCATCGGAGTGCTTTGCAACTCATGCCGAGTTAGTGGCTAGGTTAAAGACATTTGTGCAAACAGGCGATCGTTTATTATTTAAAGCCGCCCATTCCGTGGGACTAGATCGGGTAGTCAATCAGTTACGTGCAGAATTTCCCAGATGAATTTACCATTCTAATTTGGTAAATTTGCTTTCATTGGGATGCTCCCCAAGAAGACAGACTAAGATTGAGCCAACCATGCGATCGCTCCACCTTTGAATACGAATTGTTAAGTAAAAATAGCGATTATTCGACTTCTAAACTCGAATATTGAACTTCTGAACACCAGTTATTGAGCTAAAAGAGCGTAGTTTACCACCGTAGGCATCGCTTGATAGATAAGTCATAGCCAATTAACTTTTATCCCACTTCCCAATATTTGTTGCTAAACTTGTACTGAGTATTTTTTTAACTTTATATTAAAAAATAATTACTTAACCAATGGTAGATGTCAGAATCTATAAAAATATGGTGATAATTAAACTGTTAATTCTCTACCAGCTTCCTATAGCTTGTATTATCTTTTGCTTACATGATTTTAATGCTACCTTTACATTATGTCTTAAATTATAAATGTAGGATAATATAGGATATTCTCACTTAACCAGTCGATGGGTAGTATTACAGAAAAACCTCATGCAAATTACCCAATTAACACTTTTGAATAAAAATTGATAGGGTACAATAACTGAATATTGCTCAGATATTTTAAAATTCAAAGCAGGATTTTTTAATGATCAGCTTAAGTAGTTCGGAAAACGGCACAGTTAGCAGCACAGCAGCCACGAAGAGGCTGTCAAGAGCGATGATGGTTTCTGGTGGGGAGTTCTCACTGATATTAGCTTGTTGTAACTCTGTTGAAAGGCAGCAGCAAGCGCTGAATCTGTTAACAGAATTTTCATCAGCAGATATCGACGAAATCCTGCTCTCACCTGCGACTGACACATTGTATACAGCAATTACAAATGCAATAGGTGCTACTCAACCCGAAGCTTTGATGGTAAGGGGTTTAGAATCTGTATTAGAAATCAACCAACTCATCATCAGTACCAATATTATGCGAGATGAGTTTCGGAAACAGTTTCGCTTTCCCTTGGTGTTGTGGGTGAATGATGAAATTCTCCGCAAGTTAGTCTGGCTAGCGCCAGATTTTAAAGACTGGGCAGCTAGTACTATTAGATTTGATATACCTCATAATCAGTTAATTGAATCTGAACAGCAAGCCATGAGCGCTTAGATATTGCCTGGGATTATTTTCAAAATCTTGTATCCGCTAGGTTGAGCCGAGCCAAATCTCATCTGCGATTATGTAGGATTATTTTTCAAAATTACTTTTTACTTTTATTGAACTTTTGCTTACCAAGGTGAAGCAAACAGCTTTGCAGGGGTTTCTGGCAAGCTATTTTGCAAAACAAAGTTATGAATTCTCTTGTCCAAAGAACTTCTCATCATCATGAAGCCTGAGCTTCTAAGTTCTTACTTTATTGTCGTAGGACTATAGGAAATTTTGATTGAATGGGTTTTTATGCAGAATTTGTATAAGGAACAAACAATCAGTACAGCAGCGTCTGTCTTTATATCTGTTCTACAAAAGACATATTAAATTAATTTCAACTGGTAAAATGCTGAAATGATGTATTTTATTGTCTATCAGTGGCTGGATACTATTTTTGATCTCTATGACTCTTGACTAACATCACCATATTAATATGAAGTTTATACTGAAAGACTACTTTAACACCAATCAAGCGCGAATTCTCACTGCTTTGATTTTGACTGGAATTTTGTCTGTTACTAGCGATTTAACACTTATCAAAGATGCTAAAGCGGCTTCTGCGAATTTATCGCTACAAACAAGTAATGAAGTTCTAAAAGATAATATTAAACCAAACCGCTTGCCATCTTCAGTAGCTAACGCGGTACTACAAGATTTAAGCCGCAGACAGGGAATTTCAACCAGACAACTGCAAATTGTTGATTATAACCAACAGACTTGGCGCAATGGTTGCTTGGAACTGCCTCAATCTGATGAACTCTGTACCCAAGTATTAGTTCCTGGTTGGCTGATTGTGGTATCTAATGGCAAACAAAACTGGGTTTATCATACCAATCAAACAGGTTCTATAGTTAAGCTGAATCAAAAGGCTAGCGAAGGGACACTAGCCCCTGTGAAAATTCCAGCCAGCGAGTTACCGCCACCATTAGATAGAGATGTAGTATTTCGGCAAATTTCCAGTGGTGGCTTTGCTGGCAGAACTTATGAGACTGTTTTACTCAAAGATGGGCGATTAATTCGCGTGCGGATTGGTGATGCTAATGACTCGGAACGTAGTGTTCGCCGCATTTCTGTGCAACAGGTGCAACAATTTCAGAGATTTTTAGAACGTTCTAAATTTAATAAATTTTTAAATCTGAGTTACCCAGCCCCTAGCGGTGCTGCTGACTACATCACCTACACTCTTACCAGTCAAGAGGGTACGGTTCAGTACAACGATATTTCTAAAAATAACCTGCCAAAAAGCTTACATATAGTAGTCAAAGCCTGGAATCGTCTCGCAGCCAGCGCTCAATAAGTACTTGGACAGAATTAATTACACAATGTCATTGCGAATGAAGCAAAGCGTAATAAAGCAATTCGCTTGCGGTTGGGATTGCTTCGCTTCGCTCGCAATGACTCTAAATATTTTTGTCCAACTAAGTAGGTTGGCTCAAATAAACCTAACTATGTAACGAAATATAAAATTGCCTAAACTCTTGCGTTCGCGAAGCGTGTCCGAAGGACTTATGCTTCACTTCGCTATCTCTACGAGACGCTACCGCGTTAAGCGAAGCTATGCCGAAGGCTTTACGCTCCGTTCGCAATGACATAGTTATAAATTTTCACACCCACTTACTTAATAAGCCTCATTGAAAATAAATACAGCAGATTGCAACAGGCGTGAGGTACAGATGAATTTGAAGGGCACAGCACTGCTGTGCCCTTCATTTACCTGATAAAACGCTGTAATCGACTCGTTAAATGGCAATTGTTTTAACACTTACAATCGAAGAGATCGTTATTTATGCCAATTGTTCATAATTTTGATAATGTCTGTAGCAAATGATGAAAAGATTTCTCAAGTGGTGTGTTGAGTTTGCTTCTTGGTGGAATATTCGCCAAAGCAGAAAGTCTGGGTTGTTTGCCGCTATAGTTACCTTGAGTGTGGTAGCTACGGTGATGCTATCATTCCCTTTGAATGCTCAAATTAATCTGCCGACAACGCCGACATCTGAGTTAAGGGGAGTCTGGTTAACAAATATTGATAGTGATGTGTTATTTGAGCGCGATCGCCTCAAGGGATCTTTGCAACGCCTTGATGAACTCAATTTTAACACAATATATCCGGCGGTTTGGAATTGGGGATATACATTGTATCCTAGCAAAGTTGCAGCCAAAGTTATCGGGCGATCGCTTGATCCTACACCCGGATTGCAAGGGCGAGATATCCTCAAAGAAATTGTTGATGTGGGGCATCAAAAAGGGTTAACAGTCATTCCCTGGTTTGAATTTGGCTTCATGGCACCAGCCGATTCTCTGTTAGCTAAAAATCGTCCCCAATGGCTCACTAGCCGCAGGGATGGAACTCGCATTGTCAAAGATGGGAAGGATGATCGCGTTTGGCTAAATCTCTTTCGCCCAGAAGTCCAACAATTTATTCAAGATTTAATCGTTGAAATTGTGAGAAACTACAATATCGATGGTATTCAATTTGATGACCATTTTGGCTTACCATCAGAATTAGGCTACGATGCTTATACAGTGGCACTTTATAAAAAAGAACACCGTGGTAAAGCCCCCTCCAAAGACTCTCAAAATCCAGAATGGGTGAGTTGGAGAGCTAACAAAATCACCGAGTTTATGAAACGGGTATTCAAAACCATCAAAGCTACTAAAAAAGATTGCCTGGTTTCCGTTGCTCCTAATCCTCAACGTTTTTCCTACAATTTCTTTTTAGCAGACTGGCAGAAGTGGGAAAGGTTAGGAATTGTTGAAGACTTAGTTTTGCAGATATATCGGGATGATTTGAATGTTTTTACCAGCGAATTAGAATATCCAGAAGTGAAAGTGGCAAAGAGGCATATTCCGGTAAGTGTGGGCGTTTTAGCTGGATTAAAAAACAAATCTATACCAATGCAACAGATTCAGACACAAGTGCAAAAAGTCCGCGATCGCAATTTTGCCGGAGTCTCTTTCTTTTTCTATGAATCCCTCTGGAACATGAGCAAAGAAAAGCCCCAAGAGCGTCAAACTGGTTTCCAGAAAATCTTCCCCACATCAGTAGCTTACCCGAATTTGCTAACAGGTTGGAAACCGTTCAGTTAATTTTCCGGCGTTGCAAATTATGCAACGCCAATTTTACTAATAAATACTATCCTATTCCCAAACGCCCAGCCAAGCCAGGAGTTAGGGGTAGAAGTGTAGTAATCATCAAGAATAGAGCCAAAAGACCTAAAGCGGCTCTAGCATCATCGGGTTCAGTGACTTCATTTAAACTGGGGCGTTCTTGATCCCGTTGCAAGAAGAAAATCACGATCGCCCAGTACATGGCAATCATATTACCGAGAGACACTATCGCTAGCAGAATTAAAGTTGCGATCGTTGCGCGTCCTGCGGTTTTGCGTCCATAAATCGCCTGAACAATGCGCCCACCATCTAATTGTCCTGCGGGCATTAAATTCAAAGCGGTAATTATTAATCCCAGCCAACCAATCACCACTAGGGGATGAATACTTACCAGGGGCGACTGCAACGCCGAACCAAGGACAACTCGCGCCAAGCTTCCCACCAAAATTGACCCTTGGAAAAACTGATTGGGCAATTGGAATAAACTACCTGGTTGGGAAAGTAGTAAGCCTGTCACCAGCATTAGCAAAGAGACAATACCACCTGCGGCTGGCCCTGCTAAGGCAATATCAAATAATACCTTGCGGTTGGGTAACAGAGATTCAAAGCGGGTAATTGCACCAAAGGAACCAATTTGCACAGCCGGCAGAAAGAAAGGCCAACTAAGGCGGATTTGATGACGTTTAGCAAGTAACCAATGACCGATTTCGTGAGCTACTAAAATCGCAAATATCCCAGCGCCTATGGGTAAAGCTTCTTGAAAGCGCCCTGGATTGCCAAAGAGATCAAAATTCAGCAATAAGCCCGCAGCTTCTAAATTAGTAGCAATGGTTGCTATCAACAGAATACCTGCAAAAGCTTTTTGCGATCGCAACATCGGCTTGGGATCGTTGCGGCTTGGTAGAACAATTATGACCGGTCTGCCGTCTGTATTTTCCACTAAAAACAGGCGATATTGATCGCCAAGGCGTTGCTGTAAACTTGCAGTTAGACGGTTATGAGTCTCTTCTGGTTCTCCCCGCAAATTACCTTTGAAAATGGCTCCATCTTGATACGCGATGGTTTCTGTGGCAAAAAACGTATCGATACCAAAGATACCTTTAATTGCATTCAAGTCCTCTTCTGGTATCGGTGGGATTTCCGCTTTCAATTCTGCTACTGTTGCTTGTGGAGAATTTGCTTGAAGTAAAGAATCAGCGGCGAGTCTTTCTGTTGCGCGTTGCTTGAGGATGGCATCTTGCCCAGCTGCGCGTAATTGTCTGCCCAAGTAGACGTACAATCCGGCGGAAGTCACCACTAAGAACAATATACCCGCTATATTGATGTAAATCCCTAGGGCAAACAATCCAAAAAACAAGAGCCAGGGAGTCATCAACACCACCGATTGTAACCAGGCTAAGATTCCCAGCTTACCAAAAGGTCTGGCGCGATAAAAGCCCCAGCCCAAAATGCCTAAAGCTACCAGTAGGATTGCCGCCAGGATAGAAGTTTCTGATAAAGTAAACATCTCCAAACCTTTGCTATTGAGACTAAGCCAGAACAAGTCCGGTATTGCAGATACACTATTAATTTATAACGTCGCCTGTCCTCTGCCCAAATTATCCGGTTTGGCGTAGGCGTAGCCCAACCCACATATCCCACTATGTAAGTAAGTTGGTGTGAAAATTTCAATGTATGTCATTGCGAATGTAACGAAGTGGAATGAAGCATAAGTCCTTCGGACACGCTTCGCGAACACAAGGCTTTTGGGATTGCTTCACTTCGTACCCTTCTCCTTCGGAGACGCTATTCGCGAACGGGTTCTCCAACGGAGTACGCAATGACAATTGTTTAACCGAACATGATATTAGACATAGGAGTGAAAAAGAATGTAGAGACGTAGCACTGCTACGTCTCTACAAGGGTTCTGCACAACGCATATTTAATTTCTGGAGATGTCTATTAGGGAACTTGGTCAAAATAGGACAAAATCAAATAAATGATGTGCCATTTCTAATTTAGAACAAGGTGCGATCGCTAGTTCCCGTCCTTGTATATCTAAAAATATCGCTTGATTATTATCGCTCCCAAAACCGCTATCAGGTTGATCGATAGGATTGGCAACAATAACATCTAGTTTTTTACTCTGTAACTTTTCTAACGCTGGCTTGACAATATCACCACTTTGTGCAGCAAAACCAATTAATCTCTGATGCGGCTGTTTAAGTTGTGCTAATTGGGCGACTATATCCGGTACAGGTTCTAGGGGTAAAGCTTGGGGAGCGATCGCTTGGGCAGTTTTTCTGTACTATAATCTTTTGGCTTCACATCTGCCACGGCTGCTGACATGACAATGATATCAGCATTGGGTAAACATTCCAGCATGGCATCCTGCATTTGTTCGGCACTAATGACGGGAATTGCTTGCACTCCTAATGGTACATCCCAATTAGCAGGGCCATGCACTAGAGTGACTTTTGCACCTCGGTGAAGTGCGGCTTGCGCTAAAGCTAATCCCATTTTACCTGTAGAAGGATTACCAATAAATCTCACTGGGTCAACAAACTCTCGCGTTCCTCCGGCGCTAATTAACACTCGTTTACCTACTAAATCTCGTTTCCCTTGAGTGTGTAATAACGATTGGATGTAAGCCAAAATTTCTGGAGGTTCTGCTAATCTACCAGCACCGATGCGATCGCACGCCAATAAACCCGATGCTGTACTCATTCCATGATATCGGCTATCGATCAATAGCTGTTGCCAATTCCGTTGTACTGATAGCTGTTCCCACATATCCGTATTCATTGCGGGGGCTAACAGCACAGGACAAGTAGAAGCCAGCACGGTATTTGTGAGTAAATTATCAGCCATTCCGTAGGCTAACTTGGCTAATGTATTAGCTGTTAAGGGAGCGATTACCATGACATCAGCCCATTCCCCCAACTCAATATGCAACGGACGAGAGTGAGTTGGTTTCCAGAAATCGTCATCTGTGTAGGCGGGATGGCGGGATAGGGTAGCTATTGTCAGAGGTGTGATAAATTCTTGCGCTGAACGGGTGAGGATAACTCGAACCTCCACCCCAGTTTTAAACAGCCTCGAAACCAATTCACAGATTTTGTAGGCGGCGATACCGCCACCGACACCTATTAGAACCCTTTTCAACTTTGGATTAGTCATAGTAAAAAGTTAGGAGTAAGTAGTTACTAATATTAATTTCCAACTCCTAACTCCTAACTCCTAACTCTCAACTAAGCTTCATCATAGGGTTCCAAGTCTAAGAGATAGATATAGGGTTCAACTAACTCTGGACGCTGAAATGCGATCGCTCGCAATAGATGCCAATCATTTAAACCATCAAAAGCATTACTGTAATTATCCAGATCCAGACGTGTCGCCAGTTCTTCTACTTCTGCCGCAGTAATGGCAGCAATTTCTTTCCTGGAAATGCTTAGAGTTGTCATAATGTTTGCCCCTCCCTTATGCAGCACGCCTTCAGCATGGGTTAAGTTGCGCTCTTTCGCAGCCACCCTATATATATTACTCATTAGAAGGCATGGATTTCGTGAAAATTTTCAGCATTCATACCATAATTTATAAAAAATTCGTAATCCTGACTAGCCAATTATATTTACAACGAAGTTCCGTAGCACCTTTAACGTTTCTGGATTTATTTCATGCCCCATATCAAATTCGTGATATTCTACCGACACTCCCAGAGACTCTAAAGTTTTTTGTGCCTTCAAAGCGGCTTGTAGTGGCACAACTTCATCATATTTCCCGTGAGTGATTAAAGTCGGTGGAATCTTATCTTTAGCTGCCGTTAATGCATCAGGATGTAAATACCCACTCATAACAGCTAAACCTGCTAGGGGCAATTTTGAGCCGACATCTAAAGTCATTGCTCCGCCTTGAGAAAATCCACTTAAAATAGTGCGTGATAAAGGTACGCCAGTGCTATTTTCTAAAGATTCCAAAAAATCTATTAGCAGTTGCCGACTTTCTGCCAATCCCTCATACATATTTTCTACCCGTAGGTCATACCATGCCCTCCCTATAGGGGAATAGGGATAAGGATAAGGTGCATTGGGTAATACAAACTGGTAATCAGGTAAATTGAGTAAGGGTAACAAAGATGCTACATCTTCAGCATTAGCTCCCCAACCATGCAAAGTGACAATTAAACCTGCGGGGGGTTGAGAAGTTGCGGGGGGAACGGTAATAAATTGTAAAGACAGAGGTTTACTCCTAAAATTCTAATTTTGTAATAGATCCTATATGCTACACAAACTCTGGACATCCTTGCTTTTTGTTTGGTTCAACTTCCTAGAGTTTGATTATTCTGCCAATGGCGATCGGTAATTGATGAAACTTCGCTCTAGTATTAAACGACCTCTGTGAAGGTTGCCAGCTTGCAAAAAAGACTTAACAGGAAAAGTCAGCTTACGCACTCGTGACGACAAATTAAGCCTTTGCGATTACTTCGCTTCGCTCGTAATGACGTAAAATTGTAGTCTGTGCGTAAATCCTGTCTCTCAAACTCTCATTTCTCCGTGCCCTCTGCGCCTCTTTTTTTTCGTTATTGCGATTTATGAAACATTCGATTAATCTGCCAGTTAGACAGACTGCTGCCACAACTGTCGATAGATAGCTTCTATCCTTTGGGTATGGTCAACAGCATTGCACAGATGAGAGGCAGCTACTTGTTGCCGAAGATTAGCCCGTAATTGGCTCAACATGGATAAATCGGATGCTAAAGCTACCGCTTTGGTGACATACTCCCCAGGAGTGGAGGCAATCAAATCTGGTAAGCCGACAGTAGTCAGCAAGCTAACTCCCACCCGGCTGACATGGGTCTGTCCCGCGAGGGTAATAACTGGAACACCCATCCATAGGGCTTCACAGGTGGTAGTTGTACCGTTATAGGGAAAAGGGTCTAAGGCAATATCAATGTTGCCATAGAAAGCAAGGTGGTGATTGGGGTCTGGAATCACGCCAACTAATTTTACCCGTTGACTGTCAATGCCGTAGTCAGCAAATAGTGATAAATAGCGATCGCGGGTTGGTCGATCGTCGAACCAGCGGATTTTGAGGATGATTCGGGAATTGGGCACAGAGTGAAGAATTTGTGACCACAGGGCAATCACTTCTGGGGTGATTTTCGGCAAGTTATTGAAGGAACCAAAGGTAATTCGCCCCATCCTCTTAGCAGGTACATCCATCACTGGTGGGGCTGTCGGGGAGGGTTGATAACACAAAAAGCAGCGAGGTAGGCGAATGACTTTTTCGGTGTAATACTCATCGGTCAAACCGGGGGGATCGGCCCAACTATCGGTGAGGCGGTAATCCATGTTCACCAGACCCGTAGTATTAGGATAACCCAAGTAAGTAACTTGAATGGGGGCGGGCTGCCGGATAAACATCGGCAAGCGGTTGCTACCAGTGTGACCTGCCAAATCTACCAAAATGTCAATACCATCAAGTCGGACTAAATCAGCCAATTGGTCATCATCCAGGTTGTAAACATCCCGCCAGTTGGGGCACAAGCTACGGAGTCGTTCGGTAACTGCATCTGGGTTAGGGACATTGGCATAGCAAAAAATTTCTACTTGGGTAGGGTCGTGATGGCTGAGAATTGGCTCGAAAAAGTAGGTAACTGAGTGTTGGCGGAAGTCTGGCGAGACGTAACCCACGCGAAGAATTTGGGATTTTGGACTTTCCTGCGGAACGCTACGCGCAGGGCTACGTTCAACTGAACGATTTTGGACTTTGGATAATGACTTCTGATGGAAAACTTTCGCTACTTGCTGCCCCCATTGATGGTGGGCTGCGGCAACTGTGGCGGGGCTGTGGGCTGGTGAGTAATTGAGCGCATACAGCAGGTTAGAGTTACCTGGGTGGTAGTCTGGGTTAATTAGCAGCGTTTCTTGGAAACAGGCGATCGCTTCGGGAACTCTGCCTTGGTTATTGAGGGCCAGACCCTGGTTCAAGTAAGCGATCGCTAAATCAGGCTGAATCTCTATTGCCCGTAGACAACTCTCAATTCCTCCACTCAACTGTCCGCCTTGAATCAAGGCATAGCCGAGATTATTGTGGGCAATTGCTAGATTCGGGTCGAGTTGTAATGCCTGTTGTAAATGGGAGATTGCTTCCGGGAATTGACGAAGATTGTTGTAGAGGCTACCCAAGTAATAGTAAGCGATCGCTCGATCGGGGTGGTGTTTTAGGCAATCCTCTAACAGGGCGATGGCCTCGGAGTATTTTCCCTGAGTTTGCAGGGCTAATAATAGAGCTTCCCAAGTTTTTGGTTCATCGGGCTGAAGCTGCCAACATTGGCGAAGGTGGACTTCAGCGGCAGCACTGTCACCCTGTTTCTGTAGCAGTCTGCCTAGATGGAAGTGGGCGGTGCTGAAGTCGCTTTTGAGAACCAAAGCCTGTTTTAAAGCTTGTTCTGCCTCCTCTAAATTCTCCAAAGCAAGACACGCAACCGCCAGATTTAACAGGGCTTCAGCCCAGTCTGGTTTCAGTTGAAGTGCCTGTTGATAGGTTGTTATGGCTGATTCGTATTGCTCTTGGGCGGTGAGGGCATTGCCCAGATTGTAGTATGTCTGTGCCGAGTTAGGTTGCAGTTGCAGTGCTTGATGATGGTAAGCGATCGCTGCCTCTAATTCACCTAGTGCTTTGAGGACGTTGCCCAGGTTGGTGTAAGCTTGGGCAGAATCCGGCATTAGGGTAATGGCTTGCCGATAGCAGTCTGCCGCCTGGGTCAATTTTTCTTGTTCTTGGAGAACTTTTGCTAGCTTGAAGTGGGCAACACCCAAATTTGGTTTTAGCTGCACTGTCTGCTCAAAAGCTGATTCTGCCGCCTCTAGTTGCCCGATGTCGTGGAGGGCATTGCCCAGATTAAACCAAGTTTCTGCACTCTCAGGTTTTAAGGCTAACCCTTGGTGGTAGATTGCGATCGCTTCTTCAACTTGTCCTAAGTGTTTGAGGAGACTTCCCAAATTCGTCAAGGCATCAATATATTTAGGATCGATGGCTAAGATTTGTTGATAGGCAGTTAGTGCCCGATCAAACTGCTGCTGCTGGTGGTAGTTGACTGCTTTGGCAAATAACTGGTCAACTTTCGGGAATTGCTGCCTGTTGGAGAGCTTTGTTTTTTTGGAGGATTGATTTCCAAAACCCTTGTGACGAGAGGTATGGGTATTGTCGGAATTCGGGTGAGGAATATTCTCCATGAATCTTGATTTTAATTAATTGAACCATAGATTTGCTAGAAATAGGGCAAGGTTCCCTACCCCGTAGTCTTGATTCAGGGTAACTGAAAAGGGAGCATTCCAAATGTGTAAAGACATAATTTGTCATTACGATCCGGAACGCAGTCAAGCGATCGCTTGACTGCGCTTCTCTACGAGATGCTACCGCTAACCCTCGTAATGACGTTGTGTAATTAATTTTATATTACTACCAGGACTTACGCAAAATCATGAAAAAACGAACCGCAAAGGACGCAAAGGACACAAAGAAATAAGAGTTTCAGAGAGTTTTTGCGTAAGTCTTAACTACTTCTGTTGAGTAGTTAAACAAAATTAATTACACAATGTCATTGCGAATGGAGCGTAAAGCCTTCGGCATAGCTTCGCTTAACGCGGTAGCGTCTCGTAGAGATAGCGAAATGAAGTATAAGTCTTTCGGACACGCTTCGCGATCGCGGGGGCTAGGATTGCTTCATTTCGCGTAGTTATGCATGCTTAATTAATAAATATTTCAAAAATCAAATAATAGTCCTATCTGAGTTGGATTTCTCCACCGTTAGGTTTTGATAATGCTTGTAGTTCTTCCCAAGTGTAGTGACGGGGTAGTTCAATTGGTTTGTGATTGGCTCCTAATCTCAATTCAATTGTCGGCTGGAGTTCTTCAATAAACTCTTCGGCATACCCTGCCAGCTGATTACCTGCAATACCACCAGCGATCGCTCCTGCAACCCCAGCGATCGCCGCACCCACTTTCCCCCCAATGGAGTGACCAAGTTTAGCTCCTGCAATGCCAGCTCCCACAGCACCTAAACTTGTAGCTATGGGATGAGAATCTGTTGCATCTGAACCGATTTGTTGAGATTGAATCTCTTGGTCAAGTTGTTTAATTTGCTCTTCATCGTTTGTCATTATGTTTATCCTTGTGATTTCAAGCGTTCAGCGATGAGATCGCCAACCCGCAACGCATTGGCCATAATCGTTAATGTCGGGTTAGCACCTGAATTTGACGGAAAGAAACTACTATCTACCACGTAAAGATTATCGACATCATGGGTACGGCAATTGATGTCAAGAACTGAGGTTTTCGGATCTGTACCAAATCGACAACTACCGCATTGATGCCCAACTGCTGGATCTGGCAAGTGAGTGCGGGGATAAATACTAAATGGCAGGACGTGTTTAGCAGATTGCGGAATTGACTTTAATACAGATGTCCAACGATGGATTAAGCGATCGCCCGCTTCGGTATTATTTAGTGTATAGTCAATGTGAATTTTGTCACCCACTACACGAATCCGATTATTTGGGTCTGGTAAATCTTCTGTTTGCAACCACCAGCCAACTGAACGTTCTGCAATTAAATGGCGCTCATACTGAGGGATCAGTTTAATAAACGGAGCCATCAGTGGCGGAGCCTCGGCGGGAATCATATCGGCTAGAACATTACCAGTATTCTGCACCATCCCCATTGGATAAGGAAAATCCGGTTCTCCCCAATAAAAATCATTGACGGCGATGGTTTTTTGAAATTTGGCGCGATTCACCTCTAGATGGATGGAAACGATCGCTGCTTCCAGCTGTTTCATAAAATTCCGCCCCACCTGATCGGAACTGTTCGCCAAGCCATTCGGATGGCGATCGTTAGCAGAACGTAACAGCAAGGCTGCTGAGTTGACAGAGCCACAGGCAACAACTACGATATCACCTGCAAACCAATGTCGCTCACCTGCAATTTCAGTTTCTACACTTGTAACTTCTTGTCCCGACTCGCCAGTATGCAGTCGTAAGACTTTGGCATTAGTTAAAAGGGTGAAATTTGCATACATTTCGCGGGTAGGACGAATGGCGTTAACATCGGCATCGGCTTTTGCATCAACCAGACAAGGGTATCCATCAAAGGTATCACAGCGAATACAGGGACTATTTAGGCGATCGCTTTCATTAAGTTTTAATCCCAGTGGTAGATGAAATGGGTAATAACCCAGTTCGCGAATGCCATCAGCAAGAAACTGCATATCCGGCTCATGACTTACTGGCGGATAAGGATATGGTTCGCTGTGGGGTGGTTCGGTTGGATCTTCCCCCAAGTTTCCATGTACGTCATACAACTTTTCTGCTTGGGTGTAGTATGGCTCAAAGTCTGAGTATTTGAGCGGCCATTCTGGAGAAATCCCTCCCTTGTGAATTACCCTTTCAAAATCTCGCTCCCGTAATCTAATCAAAGCTGCACCATAGAGTTTAGTATTGCCACCAACCCAGTAGCCTGTCTGCGGTTTAAAGGCAATACCATCTTTGTCATACCATTCTTCATCTGTGTGATAGCGATGTTTTTGATAAACCTCTTGGGGACTCCAGTTAGCTTTTTCTCTGGGCAAAAAGTCGCCTCGTTCTAGCACTAGAATTTTTTTGCCTGTGGGTGCGAGGCGGTGAGCTAATGTACCTCCACCGGCTCCTGTACCGATGATGATGATGTCGTAGTGTTCAGTAATGTTTATCATATATGCAGCTTACCCACGAAAAAATTTTGCGCCACTAAGCATAAACAACTCACTCCTCACAACTTCTAACTCCTCTTTATTTTGTTTCACAGACATACTTTTAAACTATTCCAGATGCAGAAAAAGCAGAGATAAAAGTATGCTTAATTAATCGAACTGCCAATAACGTCATCGCGCAGCTTCTTACAGAGAAGAATCCGAGAATGTGCCTAAGTTCTATTAGGGTTGTTAATTAATCATTATTTTTTCAATCAGCAGTCGAGTCTATTAGCTAAGTACATAGAAATACTGTATAACTCTCCCGATATATCCTAGAACAGACTAAAGCTTTAATTATCAAATTTCTTCTACCTAATGGATTAATATTGCTTATGTCTAAAGGAACTTTACTTAATTTTCTTCAAAAATAAAATAGGAAGTTTATACTATTTCTATATCTAAGGTTTGAGGTAAATCCAAACCGAATCTGGTACAATCCAATATTGTATTATCTTATAGGTTTATAAATAAGTCGTTAGAGGCAACTAGAATATATCTGCAAGATTTCAATTGAGATTTTTACAAAATATTAAATCTAGCTATAGGAATCATATTTGATTTCTGTAGGACTTACGCAGAAACTCTCTGAAACTCTTATTTCTTTGTGTCCTTTGCAGTTCGTTTTTTCATGATTTTGCGTAAGTCCTGTTCTGAACAAAATTAGGTATTGTAGGGTGTGTTAGAACGAAGTTCGTAACGCACCATTATCAAGGGTTCGGCGCGTTACGCTGTTGCTAAGAGGTTGTTTTAAAAGTGTTTCCCTGTGACTTTAGGCACATTTAGATCCCCCCTAACCCCCTTTTTAAGGGGGGAACCGAACCAAAGTCCCCAATTTATCGGGGGATTTAGGGGGATCTAAAACTTTTGATACCGATAAGAGGACTTGTTCATTCATCCTCTAACACACCCTACTGATCTTTTCAGGGATCAAACCTGATTGCTATAGTTTTATAGGCATAAATCAGTATGAGTCTTAAGCCGTTATTCCTTGTAAAAAGCCTAGTTAAAGGATAGGAGATTTCCATGTCTGAATCCTTACAAATCTATGACGATCGCCTACTTGCTATTGTGTCTCCAAATACTTCACTACAAAAGCTAGCCAACGGTGCAGTTCATAGTGAGGGGCCTGTTTATTTTCATGAGGACGATAGTGTTGTATGGAGTGACGCTCACGGCAACCGCCTGTTGCGTTGGAGTCCTACTGATAATGTAAGTGTCCTACGAGACCCATCTGATTACCAAAATGGTAATTATCGAGACTTGGAGGGTCGTTTAGTTGCGTGTTCGTCGGGTTTGCGTGCCATCATCCGCCGCGAACAAGATGGTGAATGGAAGGTTTTAGTCGATCGCTACCAGGGCAAACGCCTTAACAGTCCCAATGATTTGGTAGTCAAAAGCGACGGCACAATTTGGTTTACCGATCCACCTTATGGCATCACTGAGCCAAATCAAGGTTACGGCGGCGAACAAGAACAACCCGGAAGTTATGTATATCGCTTTGACCCATTAACAGGCGAAATTTATCCTGTAGTAACGGATATGGTACGTCCTAATGGACTGGCTTTCAGCCCAGATGAAAGTTTGCTGTATGTTTCAGACACAGCTGCATTTAATATCCCTGGGGGGCCTCATGACATCCGTGTGTATGAGGTCGTGGACGATCATCTGAAGAAGGGGCGTGTATTTGCAGTCATTGAGCCAGGACAACCTGATGGATTTCGGGTAGACAAGTACGGCAATGTTTTTACCAGTTCTGAAGACAGCGTGCAAATATACACCTCCGATGGGACTCTGTTGGGAAAAATTCTTGTACCGGAGATATCCACTAACTTAACTTTTGGCGGTAAAAAAGGCGATTCCCTTTTTATTACAGCAGGTCATTCCTTATACGCTCTTGACCTTAATACCAGTGGTGTACAACAATGATTTATAAACTTGGGATTGGTGTAGCGATCGCCTTTTATCTAGCTTCATTTAATTTCCCACAGCTAAGTCCACACTTATTAAGTTCCCTCTCTCCTACATATCCTGACGGATTTCCAGGATTAGCACTTTTATTACTAAGAGTTAGCCTTGGCTGGTTGTTTATATTACATGGTTATCCCAAAATAACGCATCTTCGCCAGTGGGCTGAGTCTCTAAAAACACCTGTTGTTCTTTGCTTTTTATCAGCTGCATCCATGTTAGGTGGGGGAATTTTTCTAATTATTGGATTTCTGACACTCTTAGCAACATTGCCAATTCTCGGCTCAATGATTTTTGCAATCTATTTAGACATTTCTGGAAGTAAACCTTTTGTAGCCCAAGATCCATACCTAATTCCAGAAGACCAATATCAAGGGCCTTTAGGAAAAGGCGAACCGCCAAGTTGGGAAAAAGCCTTTATGTACTGTGTCATGCTAATTGCGATCGCAGTTTTAGGCCCTGGTGCATATTCCTTAGATGTTCTTATTTTTGGACGATAATAATTATCTGACTAAATCATCTGAAATTAGTAAGATTCCATGCCCATCAGGGTCTTTAACCAAACAACCTTGGCGGTAAGGAAATGAGCTATCTGCAAATTGCACAATCCGCGATGATACAAACTTAACCCCATTCTGTCGCAGGATCTCTACCACCTGCTCAATGTCATTCACAACAAACTCAATTTGCATGTGTGCAATATCGCAACTTTTCCAGTCACTCGGTATAGGACGACCTTTTTCAGGCACAAGATAGTTTAGCAATTCAATCCCTAAACCACCTTGAACAGGTCGCAGTCCTGTAATTTTGACTTTAGCTCCTGGTAAATTATCTAAGCGACTTTGGGTTGCACGCCAGTTGAGACTGCGGCTATCGACTTGCATTCCCAGGAGGTCGCGGTAAAAGTGGAGACTTTGCTCAGGATCAGAAACTGCGTAGGCGTAGCCCGTCGTAGACATCGCACTATGATCGATTCCCAAAAACAAGCGATTTGGATTCTGATGCCACTTGTCTTGTCCTTTGTCGCTAGGAAACCAAAGTAACTCTAAATTATGACCATCAGGATCTTTAAACTTAAAGGCGCGGACACCACCAGATGCTTCATTATCAGGTAAGATTATTTGTGGTGCAACTGAAATAGGTTCAATAGGAAATAAACGCACTTGTGCATAAGCGCGATCCATATCACTTACCACAATTGCTAGATGTTGAAACCAGATATCATTACTTTGAGAATCTTTTGGGATGGGTTTTCCTTGAACGTTGAGATACTCCATCAACTCGATGAGTTCATCACCTAGTTGCAAGGTGACAATCCGAATTTTTGCCTCAGTCAGTCCTTCTAAGTCGCTGTAATCTTTTCCTTCAACTGTGATGTCGCCAATAAGTTCAAAACCAAGTGCTTCTTGATAGAAATTTAAAGAGCGATCGCAGTTTGTTACCGTTAATCCAATAGCTCGAATTCTTTGTACTTGTACATTAGTTCCATTAGGCATATTCGACAGATCCTCTACTGAAAATTAACGTTCTGTTCAGAGATATTGGGCATTGGGAAAAGAATAAATCTTTCACTTACGCCTTTTACCATCTGCCTTTATTCGGTTGTGAAATTGCTTTATTGTCTAGAAAATGAGTGCTGTTGTCTTCATCCTCTAAAGATTGTATTGTAACTCTTTAGATAGATATACTACTTACTCCAATAGTTAGAAGCGGATTGTCACTGCAAACCTTTAGACTGATTCCAGCACTAAATTAGTAAACAATATTAGATGAATATATAGGACTCCTATTTGATTTCTAAACAAAATTAGGTATTTAGGACTTACGCACTTTACAACGTAAACACGCTGTTTCAGGTTTTTCATTGATGGTAAATAGTTAAGCATCTCTTTCTTCTCTCTGCGTTCTCTGCGCCTCGGCGGTTCGTTAAAAAATTGATTTTGGAACCAGAGTTTTAGCCCTAACTGAACCGTATTGGTTTATAAGTTACTATTTTTATTGGAAATTTTTGTAAGCTCACCGCGCAATTAAAGAGAGACATTCTATGCAGAATAATGAATCATACAAGCCGACAATTGACTACTGGCATGTCTGGACTGACCGCGACGGCATCAGTCACCAATCCCGTTGTCAAATTCAGGACTTCATTGAGAAAGGTATAGCCCCTGATACCTCACCACAGTGGCTTTCTAACTTGAAACAATCTGGTGCCACAATCACTTTTACTGTATTACCTGTGGGATGGGTTGGTAACTGGCATGAGAACCCGAAGCCCCAGTGGATCATCCCTTTGTCGGGATGCTGGTTTGTGGAGACTATGGACGGACAGAGGGTAGAGATGGGCCCTGGCGAAATTTCTTTTGGAGAAGACCAGGGTACGAAAGCAGACGTGCAAGGTCATAAAGGTCACTTATCTGGAACAGTAGGCGATGTACCCGCTGTTTTGATAATTGTGCAACTCGAAGAAGCTGCGACTATGGAGCAATCTTGCCGATTTAGATGAAAAAGAAAAGAGGATAAATGATTAGAAGGGGTTTCCTTTTTCCTTTCTTTGTCGTTGCAATGCTTCTTCATACCACTCTAATTCATCCAAAAATTGACTGACTTTTTTTGTCAATGCGATCGCCTGTGAAGCACCTGTTTCATCCAGAGAGTCCCCAATTTTAGAAATGGCAAAAATGGAAGAAATAGTAGACATTCCCATCTCTGACAGAAAAGAACGCAACTGTATGGCTGCGCGCACTCCTCCAAAGCTACCAATTGAGTAGGAAACAATACCAGCCGGACGGAAAAAGTATTCTTCTAGATAGTGATCCATTAGATTACTCAATCCCGGCTGAATGGAATGGTTATATTCTCCTGCAACAACTACAAAACCGTCTGCTGTTCGGATATATTCTGCCAATTCTTCCATCTTTGCAGGAGCCTGACCTTTAGCATACTCTTTATACATCCGGTCTAAGATGCCAAAGTTATATTCTTTGGCATCGACAAAAATCACCTCATGGTTTCTTTGTTTGAGTTGATCGATGATGAATCTGGCAGCTTTGATCCCCTGGCGATCGCTCCTGTAAGAACCATAGAAAACTACTGTTTTGAAGCTCATAATAAGAGTTCTAAGTCTAGTCACAAATTGAATTTACCATCTGCTGGCTGCTAAGATGCGATCGCAATAAATAACTCTCTGGGCATTCTTGTCTGCCAAGGATTTTTTACAAAGGGCAGAGTTTCATCTGCTTTTGAGAAGTTTTTAAGTATAATTACTTAATAGGTGTTAACCAGTGCCAACAAGAAACTATTTTTCACATCTGTTAGTAACAATGATTGTTAGGGAAGCATAATTTAGAGTTGCTAAATCTCAAAGGTCTTGATAAGCTGAAACACCAATAATATAAGCCTTCTGGCGGTTTTTCTATCTTCAATATCCCTGAAGATGCCGACGCAATTATAGGAGTATTTTTTAGTGAATGCAGCTGAACAGGCAACGAACCTTGAACTCGCCAGCAACATTGCTACAGTGGTTAATTTGTTCAAATTCGAGTTTCCTGATGCCAAATCGGATCTCAAACCCTGGAAAAATGACCCAGAAACCAGGGAGTTAATCGATCCAGATTCTATAGATATTGGCTTTCACTTTCCTGGTATCAGCAAATCTTGGCGAAGTCGCAGTATTTTGATTCAAATCCGATTTTATCAAGATCCCATCAATAATTCCCGCCGTGCGATCGGTGTGGAGGTAGCTGGATTCGATCATCGCGGTGAAGCGTGGCGACTTTCTACGGTAGAAAACTGGAGTATTATCGGTGCATCTTCACCTTCTGGTGAAATTGGGGATAAGCTTAAACAGATTTGCCGACAGATTTTAGAAATTTTTAATAAGCCAAGTGATTGAAGGAGGCAGAAGAAACTCTGCAAGATCCCCGACTTCTTGAAGAAGTCGGGGATCTAAATCTAGCTTAACTACGTAACCCACACCCTACGAAACTACGAGGCTACCAGTTACCTACAGGTTGAGCAGTCGCAGAAAACATTGAGGGATCGATTGAAATCCCTAACCCTTCAGCTACACGACGACCATAAGAAACATCCGCTCGGAAGAAGTGGCAAAGTTGGCGCATTTGGATGTCTTGTCTCGCTTGACTGAGACTGCCCACGATATTATGAGCAAGGCGCTCTTGCTGCTCAGGAGTTAGTAACCGATAGAGATTACCTGCTTGGGTATAATCGTCGTTTCCTTCACGATGACTATAACGATCGACAGTGACATCGCCCAAATGGTTAGGTGGTTCTGCATAAGCTGGATCTTCTTTGGGTGTACCCTCCGCACTATTGGGTTCATAGTTAGGAACGCTACCGCCGTTGTTCCCCAAAGCCATAAAACCATCTCGCTGATAATGCATCACTGGACATTTGGGCTGGTTAATGGGTATTTGCTGATAGTTACCACCCAAACGATACCGTTGAGCATCTGGATAAGAAAAGAGGCGAGCTTGCAAAACTTTATCGGGAGAGAAACTAACCCCAGGTACTACCGCACTAGGACTAAAAGCGGCTTGCTCAACTTCGGCGAAATAATTCTCAGGGTTCCGATTTAGCTCTAGTATCCCGACTTCAATTAAAGGATATTCCCCTTGCTTCCAAACTTTCGTCAAGTCAAAAGGATTATCTGGATGTTTTGATGCTTGCTCCTCTGTCATTACTTGAATACACAGCCGCCATTTAGGATAGTCTTTTTTAGCGATCGCTTCAAACAAATCATGAGTCGCATGATCCGGATCTTCTCCTTTGATCTGAGCCGATTCTTCCTCTGTCAAGGTTTGATGACCTTGCAAGGTCTTAAAGTGAAATTTGCACCAAATGCGATCGCCTTGAGCATTAATTAAACTGAAGGTGTGGCTACCAAAGCCATCCATATTTCGATAGGTTTTGGGAATTCCCCGATCTGAAAACAAAATCGTCACCTGATGGAGCGATTCAGGACTAAGTGACCAGAAATCCCACTTAGCATTCTGGTCTTTGCAATTGGTTTGGGGATTGCGTTTTTGGGTATGGATGAAATCAGGAAACTTCAAGGGATCGCGGATGAAGAAAATCGGAGTATTGTTACCTACAATATCCCAGTTCCCATCTTCAGTATAAAACTTGACCGAAAAGCCTCTAGGGTCACGCTCGGCATCAGCTGAACCCTTTTCTCCCCCAACTGTAGAAAAGCGCAGGAAGACTTCTGTTTTTTTGCCAATTTCAGAAAAAAGTTTGGCTTTAGTATAACGGGTGATGTCGTTAGTGACAGTAAAAGTACCATGAGCAGCCGCACCTTTAGCATGGACAACACGCTCAGGAATACGTTCCCTATTGAAATGAGCCAGCTTTTCTATAAGATGGAAATCCTGTATTAATACAGGGCCACGCGCTCCAGCCGTGAGGGAGTTTTGGTTGTCGGCAACAGGAATACCGTCAGCAGTTGTCAATTTTTGGGGTTCAGTCATGGGTAAAGAAGCTCTCCATTAAGTTACTGAGATTGACAAAGTACATTTTAGTTAATAATTAGATGCCTATTAATATAGTCATCTAATTCATAGTCATAACGAGTTCATATATAAATCATACTCGATATGACTATGAATTACAACACAATTTTTTGTATTTTTGAGATGTATAAGGATCTAGAGATTTTTGGGGGTATTTAGATTGTGATATTTTCTTCCCCCTGCTGATTGATAACTAATCGCAAAATGGATAATCCTAAAATTATCAAAAATAGCACTAAACCAATTGTGCAAGCATAGCTGATTTCCAAATTACCAAAAGCTTGCTCATATAGATAATAAACAATTGTTTTCGAGCTATTAAGTGGGCCCCCTTGGGTCATAATGTATACTTCTTCAAACACTTTAGTGGCAGAAATAGCCGAAATTACCGCAACTAATGCTAAATATGGCTTCATTAGAGGGATGGTAATATCCCAATGTTTGCTAATACCATCAGAGCCATCAATGGCTGCGGCTTCGTACACATCAGCAGGAATTGATTGCAACCCTGCTAAATAAATTACCATATAGTAACCTAGTCCCTTCCACACTGTTACAGCCATAACGCTAGCAAGAGAAATTGGTATAATACCAAAAATTTTCGCTGGGCTAGTTAGCCAAGGAATACCTTCTGGGAAAAGACCCAAAGCTTTTAGAAACTGATTGAGTAATCCGTTTTCTGCATACAGCCATTTCCAAGCTATTCCTGCCACCACCATTGAAATTACTACTGGGGTGTAGTACGCTGCTCTAAACCAATTCATCCCCCGCAATTTTTGATTTACCAAAATTGCCAGTAATAAGGGCGCAATTACTAAAATTGGCACTACACCCACAAGGTATAAAAAAGTATTTTCCAAGGTTTTCCAAAAAACTGCATCTTTCCAAAGTTTGAAAAAGTTGGCGAAACCTATCCATTGTGGCGGCTGGGCGATATCTTCATAGCTAGTAAAGCTGAGGTAAAATGCTTGCAGTGCAGGTAAAAAGACAGTTAATCCTAAAAGAGCTAAGGCGGGTAGTAAAAATAGATAAGGGGTAAGGCGCTGTTTGATGAATATCCAATTTTGAGGTGTCAATTGATTCATATAAGGTCTAATAGTTGTTTCACTTTTTCAGCAAGAATTTGGAAATGTGAGTAGATTTAAGCTTCAATATTCTAAAGACATATATTTGTGTACCGCTAATTAATAACTTAGAGATTAACTACGATGGAAACTCAGCACAACCCGCCAATTGAACATCAAAATGTCCCCATAAACCACCGTGGACTACATGAATTTTTGTATAGTTCCGATGATGAACACACCGCCATTGAGGTGAGTATAACGCCTGAACTAGCAAACAATGGGACTGAAATCATTGAACTTAAAGCTTGGAGTGCAGCTGCTCAGAACGCTAAAATTGCAGGTGTTTACGCAGTATTAGACACAGAACACTGTACACAGTACATCGGCTATTCTCGGAATGTGTTGCTTTCCCTAAATAGTCATGTCACCCAAAATGGTGAGCAAAAGTGTGCTTTGGTGCGCGTGCAAGCATTCAAGTTCCCCAAGCGTCAAGATATGGAAGATTTGCGAGATGCGTGGATAGCGGAACTCGAAAGCATACCACCTGGTAATGCAACTGATGGCGAAATGTGGGCTAGTACGGTAGGGGAAGCTGCAAAGGCGGTAATGTCAGAGGCGGAACGTCAAGCTTACGAGGAGAAAAAGCTAAAACTGCGGAAAGCAATGGCTGACACAACCCTCTCTAAAGAGTTAGAAACAATAGATGCGAGTATAGCCGAACGTCAGCGTCAACTTGAAACTGCTGTGACAAATGATGACTGGAGTGTAATTATCGATGCACAGACACAAGAAACCAAGTCTTAGGATGAGTTTCAGTCTTCTCGTTATTTCCCCACTTGGATAGCCTATTATTTTTTAAATAGCATTTGAGATGTGCTTACCCTGGTGTTCAAGGGGATGGAGGTGCGATCGCAGTTTGTATATTCTGTCATAGAAAGTAATTTAATTGGAGCGATCGCTTGATTATGCTTACTCCTTTGAGGTGAACGAATATTCGTGCCAATCGCAAATGGGGCGATACCCAATCGCTTGATAAATATGATTGGCTGTTATTGAGTTATGCTGACACAGCAGAAATTGCACAAACTTGTAAACCAACAGGTGTTTGAATAATCACGGATTCTACACCAAATACTTGAGCGATCGCCCTTGATGTCAGAACTTCTTCAGGTATACCAACTCCCCAAAGATGACCTTGTTTTAATAAAGCAATGCGAGAACTATATCGTGCCGCTAGGTTCAGTTCGTGTAGAACGGTGACAATAGTTAATTCTTGCTGTTGATTCAGATTTTTCAGTAGTTCTAATAGTTGTAATTGATAGTTAATATCTAAGAAAGTTGTAGGTTCATCTAGTAGCAAAACTTTTGGTTCTTGTGCTAGTGCTAAAGCTAAAAAGGCGCGTTGTTTTTCCCCACCGGAGAGTTCTTCAACTAAGCGATCGCTCAATTTTTCTAGTTGCGTCTTTTTAATTGCAGCTTCTACTTTAACCCAATCTTGGGCGTTTAATTCCCATTGCCACCAAGATTGATGTGGTGTGCGTCCTAGACTTACTAATTGTCGCACTGTTAAGCCGACGGGAACCGTCTGTTGCTGCGGTAATAATGCTAGTTTCTGTGCAACTAGATTTGCAGGTTGAGAGTGGATTACTTTACCATCAAGTAGCACTGTTCCCTGCTGTGGTGAGAGAATACGACTCAGCAATTTGAGTAAAGTAGATTTACCTGAGCCATTAGCACCAACTAGACTCAACCATTCTCCTGTTTGGAGAGTCAGGTTAATGTCTTGAACAATTGGGACTTTGGTATAACCGCCTGTAAGGTTTTGCAGTTCGAGTGGCATTTGTTGAAATTCAACCAGAAGAAACTTAATTTTATAAGGTTTACCCGATATCTGCATGAGAACAGGACTTAGGCAATCAATAGCCGAAACTCTTATTTCCATGTAGGGGCAATTCATGAATTGCCTCTACAGCGTATAGTTTTACGTAAGTTATCTAGAATTTAGAAGCTTTGCGATCGCTCCAAATCCCCTATAAAGGATCATGGCGCATCACTAGGAACATCTACTTATTGCCGTATAATAAGCCAAACTTAATTAAACCACGCTCATAACCGCGACGCATTAATCCTAGTGATAATGCGCCTTGGATGGTAGTCCAACCAGCATTTAGTAAGCCCCAAAGTGCTTGAGGAGTGAATGCTGAATCAATCACCACATTCCAGAAAGGGGCGACAGCAGTTGACCAATCAGCAGTGCGGATATTATGTAATGGTAGTTGATGTGCGATCGCTTCATATTCTGGTAAAGAAATCACATAAGGCAAACAATACACCCGATAAATATCCTGCAAATCTTTTTGTTCATCCGCCGTTAGTGGAGACTCATCAGTTGGTCTATGACACCATGTCACCATAATTAACTTACCACCAGGTTTCAATACTCGGTAACACTCCTGGAGAAACTTAGTTTTATCTGGCATGTGTTCACCACTTTCCAGCGACCAAACCAAGTCAAAAGAATTGTCAGCAAAGGGCATTGCTTGAGCATTTGCGACTTGAAACTGCGTTCTTAGGCTCAAATTAGCTTCCATTGCACGTTCCGTTGCTCTTGCGGCTTGTACTGGACTCAATGTAATCCCTGTAGCCTTAGCATTAAACTTCTGTGCGAGGTATAAAGAACTGCCGCCAATGCCACAACCTACATCTAGGATATTTTCTGCTGCTTGTATTCCTGCCCAATTAAGCAGTTCTTCAATTAAATCAATTTGAGCCTGACGGCGGTCTTTTTTCTGGGTACCATCGACACCGTAATAGCCGTGGTGCATGTGTTCGCCCCAAATCTGTTCCCACAGACCAGACGAAGCATCGTAAAATTGCTGAATTTGTTGGTAAAGTGTTGCACTCATGAAAAAAGCAGTGTTAAAACAAAGCCGAATTTAAAAAACATCCAAATTTTAGGCTAACATGTATGTTTTTAATTAAATAACGCGGGTTACTCCTAACTTCTAACCTTAATATCCCAGTGGCGAGAGTGTTTGCTGTGGCGTTTCAGAATTGGGCGTTGTGTTAGATGATGCTGGCTTAGGACTATGAGATGCTGGAGGCAAGAAAATCATGCCTTGAGGAGTGGGTGATACTAGCCCTGCTGTTGATTGTTCTGCTTCCTTAGCCATTTTATTTGTCAGCGTCGCGTTGGTTGTCGTTAGCAGCCGCTCATGAAGTTGCAGGTTTTGCAGTCGGCGATATGATTTACCCCAAAGCTCTTGAGAATATACCGTCCAGCCATAAACAGCTAGTGTTGATGTTACTAATAAGAATGCCAAAACTGACGAATAACGATGAAAAGTGTACAAGCGCAGTAACCATAAAGGTGTCGCTTCAGGATTAGACATTGTGGGAAGGTTGTTAAGAAAACCTGTCCTCAGACTTTTCTGATTTCCACTCGACTGCTGATTGAGATTTGGGGTTTGTTTTTTACCCAACTCTTTCACCGATTTGGGTGGGATGGCCTCATTTTTCAAAGAAACCGCTAAATTTTTCGAGGAAGGCTGTTGTCTTTGAGAGGATACTGGTACGGCTTGGTTAGCCGGTGTAGAAGCGTTCCGTGCTGGTGACTCCATACGCGCAGAGCGTCGCCTCCCTAAAGAAAGGATAGAATCTCGCCGGAACCAATTACCCCTGGGAGAAACAGCAGATTTACGAGCAAGTACCATAAGTTTTTTAAGATGGGAAATACTGTACTTTAGATTGATTGTCTGTTTTTGCTTAGGTTAAAATAGCTTTATGTGCAACAAGCACACATAATAGACTACACCCTTTTTAATGTTCTGATAGGTAGCTGTACTAATGGTTTGCATCGCCTAGATATTCCAATGCTTGCAATCAGCGATTAAAAACTGAACAGCTTGCCCTTTAGATATCGCACCTAAAGTATGGCAACACGGGGTAGTAAGATGCAATACTCCCTGAAAAAAATAAAATTTTTTGCTATGATAGCTCGGTTTACTAGAAAATTTGGTAATTTCTATTTTACTCCTGAGTTAAGAGAAACTAACCAAATAGCTGGATGATACGTAATTCCAAAAATAATATCCCAAAGGGTTGTTTTTTGAAGTATGTAATCTCACAGCATAAAAAAAAGCAATAAATACGGTATCGTATTCAACAGGCGAAAAATTGTTCTAGCCACAATTGGTGTAAAGAGGAGTTATGAAAACAAAAATCTTTGGTTTGGCAGTAATCTTAAGTCTGGCTACAATTCTCGGAGCTTGTGAAGGCGGTGGTGGTGATGCTGGTAGTGGTGGTGCTACTACCAGTCCAGCTGCTACAGGTGAACCAACTGATGCACCTGCAACTACACCCGCAGCTACACCTGCAACTACACCCGCAGCTACACCTGCAACTACACCCGCAGCTACTCCTAAATAAGGCATCCTCAGTTTTAGTTAAATGATGCCCAAAACAGCTTAGTAACAATGCTCGTCACCACACAGTTTGAATTAATTAGGTTGATATAAAAACCTGTATCTTTCTGTTAGTGT
Source organism: Nostoc sp. KVJ3 (assembly GCF_026127265.1). Lineage (GTDB taxonomy): Bacteria > Cyanobacteriota > Cyanobacteriia > Cyanobacteriales > Nostocaceae > Nostoc. Next base: position 2,707,547 of record NZ_WWFG01000001.1, on the reverse strand, counting down.
GTCACAAGCCCAGAGTTTGCTCAAATATCAGCTAATTAGGGTAGTAAATAAAGGACACTGGTGATAAGAGTTACTTCTTAAACCAAGTGTCCGCCTAAAATTCTCGCCTGACTCAACTTATTCCAAATCCAAGGAAGTTGAGTTGGATAAATCTAAGCCATTGTGTGGGCAATGTACTTCCCTCATTTGGTGTTCTGAATGGCTTAGACTCCTGAGTTTTGAGAGGGCAAAACAATTTATCGCGATCGCTGGCAATTGGTCAAGAGCATTCCCTGTAGTCTATTCTTTATTAAGAGAGACCTGGTATGTCCTTTGATATTGCCAGATTTTTATTGGGCATTGGGCGAACCCGAACAGCGTCTCATAGAGAGGCCAAACTATGGGGTGGGGAAAACAGATTTTCATGCTGCGTTGTGAACGCGGTTCAGGAGATGGGGAGAGTTAAAGGGAGAAAGGCAGTAAAATTACTGGTTTTAATTGTGATTAGTGCAACAATAGTTGTATTAACTGGCTCTTGGGGATCGGCGGTAACAGCATTACCGCCACCAGAGGATACACCAGAAGAGATATTACGGGCACAGATTATCATAGAAGCGCGATCGCCTATTGATGGAAGATTCCTAACATCTGCCGAATACGCCCAATTGCAAACGCAGCTGCAAGAAGTCCCACCACCGAAACTAGACCCCAGAATTCGGGAACAGATTTACTTACTTCGTCTACGTAAAACCTTACTTCAGTTTTTGCCATTTTTACATTTTTGACAAATTACTCAAGGGTCAAAATTAAAAAGGGAGGGGGCAGGGGAGGCAGGGGAGGCAGGGGAAGCAGGGGAAGCAGGGGAAGAATAATTAATTTCCCAATTCCCTATTCCCAATGCCCTATTCCCTATTCCCAATGCCCAATACCCCATTCTGATGTAGGATAACGGTGGCGACAAAATTGCAAATAAATGTAAAGAATATACATAGATATTAAAAAAGTAGATTTAGTCAATCACGTTATTTCACTTAGGTAGCTTCATGTCAATGACCACGATCGCCCCTGAACAGGTTAACAGCATCGTTTGGAATCAGCATAACGATCCCTTTGAAATACTAGGTTCTCATCCCATAGAACAAGACGGAAAAACTGTCTGGGCTGTGCGGGCTTACCTACCAAATGCAAGTGCAGTATGGGTAGTTCTTCCCGAACAACGGAAAGAATACCCAATGCAAACAGTGCATCATCCCCACTTTTTTGAATGCACTATTGAAACCGCAGAACTGGCAAACTACCAATTACGGATTAAAGAAGGGGAAAATGAACGAGTCACTTATGACCCTTATGCCTTCCGTTCTCCTAACTTGACTGACTTTGACTTGCATTTGTTTAGTGAAGGCAACCATCACCGGATATATGAGAAACTGGGAGCGCACCCCACGGAAATAGACGGCGTTAAGGGCGTTTATTTTGCGGTTTGGGCACCCAACGCCCGTAATGTTTCATTGCTAGGAGATTTCAACCTCTGGGATGGGCGCAAACACCAAATGCGTAAAGGCCCGACTGGGGTTTGGGAATTATTTATTCCTGAAATCGCTGTGGGAGAGCATTACAAATATGAAATCAAAAATTTTGCAGGACACATTTACGAAAAATCCGATCCCTACGGCTTCCAGCAGGAACCCCGCCCGAAGACAGCATCTATTGTCACTGATTTAGATGCTTATAGTTGGAATGACCAAGACTGGATGGAAAAGCGGCGGCGCACTGACCCCCTAAATCAGCCTGTATCAGTTTATGAAGTACATTTAGGCTCTTGGTTACACGCTTCAAGTGCCGAACCTGCTAAACTACCAAATGGTGAAACTGAACCTGTAGTTATCGTTTCAGAACTGAAGCCAGGCGCGCGTTTCCTTACCTACCGGGAACTAGCTGACCGACTGATTCCATACATCAAAGAATTGGGATACACCCATCTAGAAATGCTACCCATTGCGGAGCATCCCTTTGATGGTTCTTGGGGTTATCAAGTAACTGGGTACTATGCCCCCACCTCCCGTTTTGGCAGCCCTGAAGATTTCATGTATTTTGTTGACGAATGTCACAAACATGATATAGGGGTAATTGTCGATTGGGTTCCTGGTCACTTTCCGAAAGATGGACATGGTTTAGCTTTCTTTGATGGTAGCCACCTGTACGAACACGCTGACCCCCGCAAAGGCGAACATAAAGAATGGGGTACTTTGGTATTCAATTATGGTCGCCATGAAGTTAGTAATTTCCTAGCAGCAAATGCCCTATTTTGGTTCGATAAGTACCACATTGACGGAATTCGTGTCGATGCTGTTGCCTCGATGCTCTATAACGATTATTGCCGCGAACCAGGGGAATGGTTGCCCAACAAGTACGGTGGCAGAGAAAACCTCGAAGCAGCAGATTTTCTACGTCAGGTAAATCACATTATTTTTAGCTATTTTCCCGGTATTCTTTCAATTGCGGAAGAATCTACATCTTGGCCAATGGTATCTTGGCCCACCTACACAGGTGGACTAGGTTTTAACTTAAAGTGGAATATGGGCTGGATGCACGATATGCTGGATTACTTCAGCATGGATCCTTGGTTCCGTCAGTTCCACCAAAACAATATCACCTTTAGTATGTGGTACAACCACAGCGAGAACTTCATGCTGGCTCTGTCTCACGATGAAGTGGTGCATGGTAAGAGCAATATCATCGGTAAAATGCCGGGGGATACATGGCAGAAGTTAGCTAATATCCGTTGTTTATTTAGCTATATGTTTGCTCACCCAGGTAAGAAAACCATGTTTATGAGCATGGAGTTTGGGCAGTGGAGTGAGTGGAATGCTTGGGCAGATTTGGAGTGGCATTTATTGCAACATGAACCACACCAACAGTTAAAAACGTTTTTCCAGGAATTGAACCATCTCTACCGTTCGGAACCCGTTTTGTACACCCAGGATTTTGCCCAACCGGGGTTTGAGTGGATTGACTGTAGCGATAATCGCCATAGTGTAGTTTCTTTCATTCGCCGCGATCGCGATTCTGATGATTTTGCGATCGTCGTTTGCAATTTTACACCACAACCGCACTCTCACTACCGCATTGGTGTACCACAAAAGGGATTTTATACTGAGTTGTTCAATAGTGATGCACGTAAATATGGCGGCAGCAATATGGGCAACTTAGGCGGTAAGTGGACAGATGAGTGGTCATTGCACAGTCGTCCTTATTCCCTCGATTTATGTTTACCACCTTTGGGTGTGTTGATTCTCAAGTTAGATAAGGAAAAGACGGCACAAGCACTAGAATAACAATTATCCCATAATTGTTATTGATGTTTTTTCTCAGCGTTCTCTGTGCCTCTGCGGTTGAAAAGTAATTTATTTAACCACAGAGGCGCAGAAGACACAGAGTAAGATTCTACTTACATCCTAAAGACTGGCGAGTATCTACACCAGTTTTAGAATTTACACCACTTGCCTGAAGACAAAGTTTTTTCACTTGTGTCCCATCTAAAATTGCATTGGTAAAATCAGCACCTGTGATATCCACGCCATCAAAAGTAGAACGTAGCATCATCGCATCAGTCAATATAGCATCACTTAAATTAGCATCCTTAAACCTGGTTAAATAAGCTATACCTTCACTAAAATTAGCACCATGCAGATTTACTCCCTCCAATAAAGTACCGTTAAACACACCACCACGTAAGTCAGCATTGCTAAAATTAGCACTCTCTAATTTGAGATTGGTAAACTCAGTGCCAATTAAACTTTGACCAGAATAATCTTTGCCCTTGAGTTCATCATTACCCACCGAACGGGTAATACTCGAAGAACTTGCAGCTTGTGCCGATAGGGGAAACAAAAAAAGAACCATAGCTAAAACAAAGCTAGCTAACAGTCGGCAATATTTCATAATCTCTTCTTAATAAATCTCAACACTTTCACCATTAACTATTAAACCTCACAGAGAAGGACAAAGGAGTGAAGAAGGGAATAGGGTACAGGGTAGAGATTATTCCTATCCCTATCACCTGTCACCTCTTCCCTAATCTCTCGTAGGATGATAGATGTTGAGGTGCGATGCCTAACGGCAAGTTGCTCCGCATCTACGCAAAATTATCTGTGGCTAATCAAGAAGACAACGCCCAATCTCTGGCGCGAACCCCTTTATATCAAGTCGGTGTAGAACTCAAAGCCCGCTTTACCAGCTTTGGTGGCTGGGAAATGCCCGTGCAATTTAGTGGCATTAGCCGCGAACACGAGGCTGTCAGAAATACAGCCGGAATGTTCGATATTTCCCACATGGGTAAATTTACCCTCCAAGGTAAAAACCTCATTTCCCAACTCCAGCCTCTAGTGCCTTCAGACTTGAGTCGTTTGCAACCCGGTCAAGCGCAATACACCGTATTGTTAAATCCCCAAGCGGGAATTATTGACGATATTATTGTCTATTACCAAGGTGAAGACACCACTGGTATACAGAAGGCATTCATTATTGTCAATGCAGCAACCTCTGGTAAAGATAAAGCATGGCTATTGCAACACCTTGACCTGGATAAAGTGGAATTCCAAGACCTTTCACCAGAAAAAGCCTTAATTGCCGTGCAAGGGCCAAAAGCGATTAAATATCTCCAGCCTCTAGTGCAAGAAGACTTACAATTAATCAAAGCCTTTGGACATTTAGAAGCAACCCTACTAGGGAAACCTGCTTTCCTAGCCCGCACAGGTTACACCGGAGAAGATGGCTTTGAGGTGATGGTAGACCCAGATGTGGGGGTACAATTGTGGCGAAATCTCCATAAAGCTGGTGTTATCCCCTGTGGACTTGGTGCGAGAGACACCTTGCGACTAGAAGCAGCGATGGCACTTTACGGACAAGATATTGACGACACCACCACACCTTTAGAAGCAGGTTTGGGGTGGCTAGTTCATTTAGATACCAAAGGCGAATTTATTGGTCGGGAAATTTTAGCACAGCAAAAAGCTACTGGAATACAGCGTCGATTGGTGGGTTTGCAAACTCAAGGACGCAACATTGCCCGTCATGGCTACCAAGTTTTATCAGCAGGTAAAGTTGTAGGTGAAGTGACCAGTGGCACTCTGTCGCCTACACTTGGTTATCCTGTTGCCTTAGCCTACGTTCCTACCCAGTTAGCATCCGTTGGTCAACAGCTAGAAGTCGAAATTCGCGGCAAGGCTTATCCAGCAATTGTGGTTAAACGTCCCTTTTATCGGTCAAAAAATCGTGTTGCCAACTGATAAGAGCCGGGGTTTTTGAGGAATAATGTGTTGTGAGTTACTCAATCTACAGTCAGGTTTATTACCAGATATAGCTTGGATGACTGTTGAGGCAATAATTTTTTTAATAAGGGAGAGGAAGTGATATGTCTTTTGAATATCCTCAAGATTTCAGATACCTGGATTCTCATGAATACGTGCGAATAGATGGCGAAATTGCCACCATTGGCATTACTGAGTTTGCCGTACATGAATTGGGTGATATCGTCTTTTTGGAACTGCCAGAAATTGGTGACGCTCTTACCAGGGGAGAAAATTTTGGCACAATTGAATCAGTTAAAGCCGTTGAAGAACTGAATTCACCAGTCACAGGCACAGTAATAGAACGCAATGAAGCCTTAATTAATTCTCCCGAAGAAGTGTCAGAAGACCCTTACGGAGAAGGGTGGTTTTTGAAAGTGCGCGTCAATGACCCTGCTGAAATTGAGGATGCTTTGACAGCAGATGAGTATCGTGCCCAGGTAGAAGGGGAGTAGGGAGTAGGGAGTAAGGGGGCAGGGGGCAGGGGGAAAAACTACAAATTCTTCTCCCCAACTCTCCCCGATGCCTGCTCCCTTGCCTCTTTTCTATCCCCCTTGCTCCCCGCTCCCTGCCCCCTGCCTCTTTCCACTCCACTCGAAAATAAGTCATGAAATTTAGATAAACTCAAAAGTTACACCTACTTCTCATGAGTATTTATTGCAAAATATGAAATAGTACCATCTGGAGATTAATTTGTGGTATTGAACGCCCCTATTCTCAAGTCTAATGAGCAGCAAGTGCTGGACGAAAAAAGTCAAAAGTTAAGTAGTTTTGTGCCAAGACACATTGGCCCTAACTCCGAAGACATCCAGCTTATGCTTAAGGTTTTGGGGTTTCCTAGCCTGGATGCCCTAATCGATAAAACACTTCCCCAGACAATTCGGGTGAAGCAACCGCTAAAGTTACCAGAAGCGGAAAGCGAATACGCAGCACTGACATCGTTAAAAAAAGTTGCTGCGAAAAATCAGGTTTTCCGCTCATACATTGGTATGGGATATTACGACACTATTACCCCACCTGTAATTGGGCGTAATATCTTGGAAAACCCAGGTTGGTATACTGCCTATACTCCTTATCAGCCAGAAATTGCCCAAGGGCGACTGGAAGCGCTGCTAAATTTTCAAACCCTGATTATTGACCTCACAGGTTTGGAAATTGCTAATGCTTCGTTGCTTGATGAAGCTACAGCCGCAGCTGAAGCAATGAGTTTAAGCTATGGTGTCTCCAAAAATCAGGCCAATGCTTATTTTGTCTCTGGTGATTGCCATCCCCAAACTATCGACGTGTTGCAAACACGCGCTAAACCATTAGGGATTAAGATTATTATTGGCGATCATCAAACATTTGATTTTGATCTACCAATTTTTGGGGCTGTTCTACAATATCCCGCAAGTGATGGCACTATTTACGACTACCGCGCTTTTATAGAAAAAGCCCATGCTAAGGGTGCATTGGTGACGGTAGCAGCAGATCCTTTAAGTTTAACTTTACTCACCCCTCCTGGGGAATTTGGCGCTGATATTGCTGTGGGTAGCACCCAGAGGTTCGGTATTCCCTTGGGGTTTGGGGGGCCTCATGCGGCATACTTTGCGACGAAGGAAGAGTATAAGCGGCTGGTTCCAGGGCGAATTGTGGGTGTATCAAAAGATGCTCAGGGTAAACCTGCATTGCGTCTGGCGTTGCAAACCCGCGAACAGCATATCCGCCGCGAAAAAGCTACTAGTAATATCTGTACTGCACAGGTGCTACTGGCGGTGATGGCGAGTATGTACGCAGTGTATCATGGGCCAGATGGACTTAAAACAATAGCTCAGAAGATACATTACCGAACTTTGATTTTGGCAGAGTGGTTGCAGCGACTAGGTTATACCATTAGTTCCAAGCCTTTCTTTGATACGCTGCGGGTAGAGTTAGGAACTAAACCTTTGGAAGAAATTCTACAAGCTGCTGAAGACCGTCAAATTAACCTGCGTATTTTTGATACATCTACTGTTAGTATCTCGCTGGACGAGACTACAACATTGGATGATGTGCGAGATATATGCCAAATTTTTGCAGGGAAAGATGAGCTAGGGTTTGTTTTAAATGTGCAAGAGACGGAATGGATAATTCACCAATCAGGTTTAAACGGTGAACCATTTAGCCGTCAAAGTACATATCTTACTCATCCAGTCTTTAACCGCTACCACTCAGAAACTGAGTTGTTACGCTATCTGCACAAGCTTGAAGCTAAGGATTTATCGCTAACAACATCGATGATTCCTTTAGGTTCTTGCACAATGAAGTTGAATGCAACAGCAGAGATGATTCCGGTAAGTTGGGAGGAGTTTGGCAAGATTCACCCATTTGCACCTGCGTCGCAAACTCAGGGTTATCAAATCTTATTTAAGCAGCTTGAGGTATGGTTAGCTGAAATTACTGGTTTTGCCGGAATTTCTCTACAACCAAATGCTGGTTCTCAGGGGGAATATGCTGGACTTTTAGTGATTCGCCAATATCACGAAAATCGCGGTGAAGCACATCGCAATGTCTGTTTGATTCCCACCTCGGCACACGGGACAAATCCGGCGAGTGCGGTGATGTGTGGGATGAAGGTGGTGGCTGTTGGCTGTGACTCACAAGGTAATATTGACGTTGATGACCTGAAGGCGAAGGCAGAAAAACATAGCAATGAATTAGCCGCCTTAATGGTGACATATCCCTCAACTCACGGTGTCTTTGAGGAACCAATTCAGGAAATCTGCGCTGTTGTTCATAGTCACGGTGGACAAGTTTACATGGATGGGGCAAATATGAACGCCCAAGTAGGGATTTGTCGTCCTGGGGATATTGGCGCAGATGTCTGTCATTTAAACTTGCACAAAACCTTCTGTATTCCTCATGGTGGCGGTGGCCCTGGTATGGGGCCAATTGGGGTTGCATCTCATCTCGTGCCATTTTTGCCTGGACATCCTGTTGTTACTATCGACATCTCAACTCAGCACTCTAATATTGGTGCTGTGGCGGCTGCGCCTTGGGGTAGTGCGAGTATATTGGTGATTTCTTGGATGTACATCGCCATGATGGGTGCTGATGGTTTGACCCAAGCAACTAAGGTGGCAATTCTCAATGCTAACTACATTGCCAAGAAACTGGAATCGTACTATCCGGTTTTGTATCAGGGGAAAAATGGTTTAGTTGCCCATGAATGTATTTTAGATTTGCGATCGCTAAAAAAATCAGCTGCGATCGAAATTGATGATGTGGCGAAGCGTCTGATGGATTATGGTTTCCATGCGCCGACTGTCTCCTGGCCTGTAGGGGGTACAATCATGGTGGAACCTACAGAAAGTGAATCTAAGCAAGAGTTGGATCGTTTCTGTGATGCGTTAATTTCTATTCGCCAAGAAATCGCTGAGATTGAATCAGGTAAGGTGGATGTTCAAGATAATGTTTTGAAGAATGCACCCCACACCGCCGAAAGTTTAATTACTGGAGAATGGCAGCATTCTTATTCTCGTGAACAAGCTGCCTATCCTGCGCCTTGGACTCGTGAGTATAAGTTTTGGCCGGCTGTTGGTCGCATTGATGCGGCTTTTGGCGACAGAAATTTTGTTTGTTCTTGTCTGCCAATGGATGCTTATTCAGCATAAACCAATAAAATTTAATTAACTCGATCCCTCCAACTCTCTTTTTAAGAAGGTTGGGGGGATTTTTAAATAATTAGGCATCACGAACTGATATCATGTCCGCTTGATTGCTTATTAAACCCGAAGAACCCCTCCCCGTCAAAGCTATGCTTTGTCTTCCCTCTCCGCTTGCGGAGAGGGGTTCTTTTATTATGGGTAATTTGGCGGACATGATATGAATTATTTTGACCATAAACCACCTTTTTTGATGTAGTGTTAAGAGTCAGATTGCGATAAGTTAGCCTTTGAGGTTGACGGTTGCACCTTTGAAGCTCAAGCTGCAAGTTTAGGACTTAAAACAGCTATATAATTGAACTATTTTTCACTATGTTTTAGGTATGGGTGAGCGATGTCTACGACAGACTAGGCCTACGCATTTGGTTAATGAGTAATAAATATCGAACCGCAGAGGCGCAGAGGACACAGAGGAGGAGAGAAGAGGGAGTGTTAGCAAATCTTAGTGAAAGTATTGCTGTTATATGGTGGTAAATGGGATAAATTTTGTCATCTGTCGTTAGGATAGGTTACAGATGTAAAAATTATCTCTACCTATAGTGAAGATGAGTATTGATATTGTAGTTAATGCACTTAAGAGTATTGCTAAACCTGTGGGTTCTCTAGTTATTAATCAAGTTCAACGCAATGAAACTGTTGTTAGAACCTTAAAACAATTCAATTTTGACCCGGTACAGCCACCCAAAGATGTTGATGGTGTTTATGTTTACTCTTTAATTGAGTATGGTGTGGGTAAGCCGGAGGTAATTTTGAATCTTTTTCGAGAAAGAGAGATTAAAAACGCTTTTTGGAGTGCTTATACTTCTAATAATCCTTTGGGTTTCTACAAGGAAGTAGAAAAGTTTTTGCAGGGTAAGGATTTAGCTTATGATATCCGATTGTTGAGAATTGAAGTGCGATCGCAGTTGGAGGAATTTGGGGAAATATTTATTCAGGTTGCTAAAAGAAGTAAATCAAAAGAGTTTGAGCCTTTCCCACAATGGAATTTAGATGAGTATCCAGCAGAATTTAAGTCGTTAATTAGAGAAAAAATTCGCTCGTTTTGCGGTCGTAAGTTTGTTTTTGAGGCTTTTAAGCAGTTTTGCGACAAAAATCGCAGTGGTTATCTTACCATATTAGGTGATGCAGGGATGGGGAAGAGTACCATTGCTGCTAAATACGTCTGGGACAATAAATCACCATGCTATTTTAATATTCGCTCAGACGGTCGCAATCGAGCGGAGCTATTTCTTGACAGTATTCGCAAACAATTAATTAAGCGTTACCAGTTGCAAAATGTCCAGAACGCTAATTGAGCGGGCGGATTTACTAGAACAGGTTAGCAAAAAACTGACTACTGGCGATCGTCTGGTAATTGTAGTTGATGCTTTGGATGAAGTGGAACAAGAAACAGGGGGGAATCTTTTAGATTTACCGCCGTTGCTTCCTGAAGGTGTCTATTTTCTGCTGACTAGACGACCTTATACCAGAGATAAAAAACGCTTGTCTGCACCCGATGTCCCGGTAGAGGAGCTAGATTTAAGAGGAAGTCAGTATGTTAATTTGAGTCGTGAAGATATCAAGGAATATATTCGGTTCTTTTGGAATGACGATAAAGACTATAAAAATGCACTTAGACAATGGATTCAAGACCGTAATATTTCTGATGACGATTTTGTTGAGCAGGTAGCAACTAAGAGTGAAAATAATTTCATGTACCTGCGCTATGTTTTGCCAGCAATTGCTAATGGTGACTATAATGACTTGAGTTTAAAGCAATTACCTGATGGTCTGCAAGAATATTATCAAATCCATTGGCAGCGCATGGGGATGGATGAACAACCCCAGGAAGTAAAGGTATTTATCCTGTTTATTTTAGTTGAGATTGGTACGCCAATTCCCTCTGAGATGATTGCAGCTATTGCCCAACAAGATGAATATAATGTGGAATTGGTTTTAAAGGATTGGGTTGAGTATTTAAAGCTGCAAAATATAAAGGGAGAAGACTGTTACAGCATCTATCACGCTAGTTTTTTAGACTTCCTAAAAGCAAAACGGGTTTTAGACTCTAAACGAAAGCTGTTTCAAGAGGTTAACCAACGCATTGCGGACTATCTTGTAAGGAAGATGGCGTGAGATGGGAGAATTTGCAGACAAGTTAGCCACAGAAAGTCCCGCTTTTAAACGTGCTTATTTGGGTAGTTTAGTGCCAAGCTTGATAAAGTCGGGAAATTTGGAGAAGTATTGCCAAACTCTGACTGATTTTGATTTTATCGTAGCGAAGATTAATCATTCTGAGTTTGGAGTGCAGCCGCTAATTGAAGATTATGATTTGATTGATGATGCAGATACATTAAATTACCCAGAAGACAAGTCTGAGAAAATCAAAAGTCTGAAATTGATTCAAGGTGCATTGAGACTGTCAGCCCATATTTTAGCAGTGGATAAGGGGCAATTAGAGAGTCAGTTGCACGGACGGTTACTAAATCAGAAAATGCCAGAGGAAATTCAGGCATTATTGGTAAAAATAAAGGAAAGAACAACTACGCCTTGGCTGTGTTCTTTTAACCCTAGCTTAACGCCACCAGGGGGACGCTTAATCCGCACCCTTAAGGGACATAATCTATATGTAAATGCCGTCGCTGTCACGCCCAATGGACAAAAGGTGATTTCTGCCTCAGATGACAACACCCTCAAAATCTGGAATTTAGCAACAGGAGAGGAACTATTCACACTCAATGGTCATAACTCATCAGTAAATGCCGTCGCTGTCACCCCCAATGGACAACAGGTAATTTCTGCCTCGCGTGACAACACCATCAAAGTCTGGAATTTAGCAACAGGGGAGGAACAATTCACCTTCAATGGTCATAGTGACTCAGTAAATGCAGTCGTCGTCACGCCCAATGGACAACAGGTGATTTCTGCCTCGCGTGACAACACCATCAAAGTCTGGAATTTAGCAACAGGAGAGGAACAATTTACCCTCAATGGTCATAGTGACTCGGTAAAAGCTGTCACAGTCACGCCCAATGGGCAACAGGTGATTTCTGCATCCTTTGACAACACCCTCAAAGTCTGGAATCTGTCAACGGGAGAGGAACAATTCACCCTCAATGGTCATAGTTTTTGGGTAAATGCCGTCACCGTAACTCCCAATAGACAACAGGTGATTTCTGCCTCCCGTGACAACACCATCAAAGTCTGGAATTTAGCAACAGGGGAGGAACAATTTACCCTCAATGGTCATAGTGATTCAGTAAATGCAGTCGCCGTCACTCCTAATGGGCAGCAAGTGATTTTTGCCTCAGATGACAACACCCTCAAAGTCTGGAATCTGTCAACGGGAGAGGAACAATTCACCCTCAATGGTCATAGTTTTTGGGTAAATGCCGTCACCGTAACTCCCAATGGGCAGCAGGTGATTTCTGCCTCTCGTGACAACACCATCAAAGTCTGGAATCTGTCAACGGGGGATGAAAAATTCACTCTCACTGGCCATAACTCATCGGTAAATGCCGTTGCCATCACCCCCAATGGGCAGCAAGTGATTTCTGCCTCCCGTGACAAAACCCTCAAAGTCTGGAATCTGTCAACGGGGGATGAACAATTCACTCTCACTGGCCATAACTCATCGGTAAATGCCGTCGCCGTCACCCCTAATGGGCAACAGGTGATTTCTGCATCCCTTGACAACACCCTCAAAGTCTGGAATCTGTTAACGGGGGATGAACAATTCACCCTCAATGGTCATAGCCTTTGGGTAAATGCCGTCACCGTAACTCCCAATGGGCAGCAGGTGATTTCTGCATCCCTTGACTCCACCCTCAAAGTCTGGAATGTCGCAACTGGGGAGATACTATTTACCCTCAATGGTCATAACTCATCGGTAAATGCCATCGCCGTCACCCCCAATGGTCAGCAGGTGATTTCCGCCTCCGGTGACTCCACCCTCAAAGTCTGGAATCTCGCAACTAGAAAAGAAGGATTTTTCACCTCTATTAGAAATTGGATAACCAGCAACAAACTATTCACCTTATTCAGTGACAATTATCATAAACATAAACATGAATTATCGGTAAATGCCGTCGCCGTCACCCCCAATGGTCAGCAAGTAATTTCCGCCTCCTGTGACAAAACCCTCAAAGTCTGGAATCTGGCTACTGGGCAGATACAACACACTCTCAAGGGTCATACTTCCTTTGTAAATGCTGTCGCTATCACCCCTAACGGACAGCAGGTGATTTCTGCCTCAGATGATAACACTCTCAAAATCTGGAATCTGGCTACTGGGAAGATACAACACACCCTCAATGGTCATAACTCATCGGTAAATGCCATCGCCGTCACCCCCAATGGACAGCAGGTGATTTCCGCCTACGGTGACTCCACCCTCAAAATCTGGAATCTATCAACAGGTGAAATTATTGCCACTTTCATTGGGGAATTTCCCATCTATTGCTGTGCAGTTGCACCAGATGGGATGACAATTATGGCAGGAGATGCTTCAGGTAGAGTGCATTTTTTGCGTCTTGAGAACATGATAGAGGGATGAGGGAAGAAATAATTTTATCTACCCAAGATTTCATTGACGCTAATATTCACGTCGGGGAAGGCTGTAATTGATAAACTTTGACCGCTAGCAAACTTTTGAATATGCTTATATCTTGCGACTGTTGGCTGTTGATAAACTTCGACAATTTGCTCGTTAATATTTACTAACCAAACTTCATTAATAATGTTGGCTTCGGCATATACAGCACTTCCGGTGGCTATGAGGTACATCCTCAAAGCTGAAAGCTATGAGGTACAAAAAAACTATGAATTTACCACCCAGACCACCCACTACAATCAATTCCAGAGGACATTCACCGGAGTTTGAGAAAATCATTCAAGAAAAAAGCCACAACTTTGTCGGTCGTGAATTTGTTTTCACGGCTATTAACAACTTTCTTCACCGCCATCGCCACGGTTACTTTACCATCATTGGCGAACCCGGTAGCGGTAAAAGTGCCATCCTCGCGAAATATGTGGCAGATAATCCTCAAGTTATTTATTACAATGCCGAACTTGAGGGTAAAAATCGTGCTGACGAATTTCTCAGAAATATCTGTACGCAACTAATTAATCAATACTCGCTTAATTACGCCTCCCTCCCTGATAACGCTACAGAGGGAAGTTGGTTTTTCTCTAATCTTCTCCAGCAAATCAGCGATGAGTTAGAACCTCATCCAAAACTGATAATTGCTATTGATGGGTTGAATTGCATTGACCGCAATAGCCAACCACCTGGGACTAATCTGTTTTATCTTCCTCGCTATCTCCCGGATGGGGTCTATTTTATCCTCACTCGTAGACCTTTTTTGCGGGAGAAGTCGGGTTTATTAATTGAAACGCCTTCCCAAAGTCTGGATTTAGCAGATTATCCAGAAGAAAATCGGCGGGATATTCAAGCGTATATGCAAAATTACCTAACCCCTCAAGAGATCCCCTCAACCCCCCTTAAAAAGGGGGGCGATATTGTCCCGTTGTTAAGTGGAGGTAGGGGGAATCTTAAATCTTGGTTGAGTAATCACCAGATTAATGAGGAAGAATTTAGCGATCGCACCACCACTTTGAGCGAAAATAATTTTATGTATGTTAGCCAGATAATAAGTGCGATACCTTCTCTGCGAGACGCTACGCGAACGGTAAGCTCCGCTAACGCAGACAATTTCTACCCGCAACCTTTCCAGTACAATCAACTCTCACCAGCTTTAGAAGCATATTATCAGCAGCATTTACACAAAATGATTCCACCCGAACAAGTAACGGAACACAGCATAGATGTGTTAAATGTGTTAATCCAGCAGCAAAAAGCAATATCAGTGCAAGAAATTGCACAAATTATTGATACTGATGAGTATGAAGTTGAGGAAGTTCTAGAAAATTGGCTTGAGTTCTTGCACCAGGAACAAATTGACGCAGAAACCTATTATAGTCTCTATCACTCCAGCTTCCGTCATTGGCTGGGTACACAACAAATATAATCAGATTATTGACTATTGATTAATTCCTGCAATTCTTCCTTTACAGATAAAGGCTGATACCCCAATGCAAAAGCTTTAGAACTATCCAAAGAAACATCTGCTGGTCTAGGTGCTGCCATTTTCACATCTTGTTGTCGGCAGGATTTAAGTCCGGTGGCGGGAAGTTGAAATACTTCTACTAATATTTTTCCAAAATCATAACGCGAAATCCGCTCTTTACCACCTAAGTGAATGATGCCGTTAACTTTTTCTAATGCTAATAAAAGTCCTTTCGCGGCAGTGGTTCCACTTACTGGGGTACGAAATTCATCTATAAATAAACTTAGTTCTTTTTCTGCTTGTAAGGTTTCAATAAATGGCTGAATAAAGCTTTTAGCTGTAGGTGTTGCTGCACCAAACATCAACGGCATCCGACAGACTGCGGTCATGGGATATCTTTCTAGCATATCTGCTTCTGCGATCGCTTTTTGCTCACCGTAAAGGTTGACAGGACACACGGCATCTGTTTCTCTATATGGAGCATTTAACCCATCAAAAACTAAATCAGTTGAGGTAAAAGCACAAGGAATCGAATTATCCGCGCAAAGTCCGGCAATATTGCAGGATGCTATAACATTAATTGCGTGCGATTCTTTGGGGTTAGTTTGACAAAAATTTGGTTGCGAATGTGCAGCAGTATGAATAACTGTTGTTGGTTTGACATCATTAAAGATACTTTTCAATTCCTGAAAATTTGTTAAGTTCGCTTTTAACATTTTCATGCCAGGAATCTCTAAAGGATGGGAAAAATAAGTGCCATAAATTTCCCATTCTGGTTTGGCAAGCTGGCAAAGATGCCATCCTAAAAAACCACTTGCTCCGGTGATTAACAATTTTTTCATGTCTAATCTTAAATCGCTAGCATCACGAAAAAATCTTGTTAGGCTTATATTCTACACTGAGTAGTGGTAATAAAACACTATTGCACTAATTCCTGAAACTGCTTTTCACTACGTACTTTGCTAAAGTCTGGGTCAGTTTTCGCTAATTTTTTGTATTTATCAGGAAGCAGCTTGATTGCTTTGTCTAGGTTTTCAATTGCTAATTCGAGATTATTTTGTAAAGCATAAGAGCAAGCTTTGTTGTAATATGCTTGGTGTAAATCTGGCTTGATAGCGATCGCTCGATCGTAAGATGCAATGGCATCTTGGTAGCGGTGTAGCTTTGTCAGTGCAATGCCTCGGTTAATTAAGGCTTCATATTTGTCGGGTTGGATAGCGATCGCTTTGTCGTAAGATGCAATAGCGTCTTGATAGCGCTGCAACGATGTCAAAGCTATGCCCTGATTATACCAAGCTTCATATTTGTCGGGTTGGATAGCGATCGCTTTGTCGTAAGATGCGAGAGCATCTTTGTAGCGTTGCAACGATGTTAAAGCTATGCCACGGTTAATCCAAGCTTCAGGATTCTCAATTTTGATGGCGATCGCTTTATCATAAGCTTTTATTGCATCTTCATAACGTTGTCCATCTAATAAATGATTGCCTTGATGAAAAAAGTCTTCTGCTTTTTGGGTAGCCTTCGCTTCTATGAAAAGCTGGGTTACATTACTTTCTTGGACAACTTGTGTAGTATTTTCTATTGATGAGTTTGCCCCACCACTACAACCAAATGCCAAGAAAGCTATCAAGCCAGATGCAACGAAGCAGCGCTGAAAAACCATGCTGTACCTACAAAACTTATGAGACGATGTTAAAATTTGTTCGTTTTTTGAGTATTATCAAAATACACTAGTTTGTTACCCATTAATTTACTTATATTTTCAGAAGGAGCTTGCTTGACAATGCATATATGTTTCTTTAAATCAAGCGTATAGTACATTATCATATTAAATATACATAAAGCAATTACTTGGAACCTATTTCATTAAAAAAACATCATTTGTGTTGCTGTAGATGTTGCTATCGCTAGCATTTGGGAAATTCTTTTTTAATTAACAAGGGTGCGATCGTACTATTTTCTTTGCTAAATAATGATGTTATTTGCTTTATTATGCCAAGCAAATATTTAGGCTAATCATCATTCAAATTATGTCTTTGTGTATTTTTAGCGACCAGATTAACATCTGTCGGTATTAGCATCGGTGACTATCTATAAAAAGATATTTTAAATAATACCTTCATGTCTTTGCGATCTCAAAATTATATTTTAAGTACAAAAACACGAAGGCAGAAAATAGATAATAATAGGCTCTATTTTTGCAATACTTAATTAATGCCAAACACAGACTCGACAGTTGACTTAATCGAATCGCGTGCATCCTTCAAAGTTTGGCTAATAGGATGTTTCGCTTGCAAAAATACCCGCGCACAATTGCGTCCCGGCATTCCCGAAATCGAACCACCTGGATGAGTCCCTGCACCGGTCAAAAATAGATTCTCAATTGGCGTTTTGTAGTTTGCTATTTCTGGTAATGGACGGAAAAATATCATCTGATCTAGGGTCATATCAATATGATAATAATTTCCTTTGTACGCACCTAATCTTTCTCCTAGTTCTGCTGGACTTTCTACACGACGGGCGATAGTTGCACTCTTAACATTCGGTGCATAATCTGCTAATTTATCAATTACCCTATCTGCAACTTTGTTTTTCAATTCATCTGTCCAGCCAGTACCTTTTAAACCAGTGCCTTCTGCACCGGCAATTTGGTAAGGGGCAAAAAATTCAATCCATACGGTATGCTTACCTGATGGCGCTAAGGTGGAATCTAAATAGCTAGGCATCACCAAATACATTGATGGGTCAGTATCAGGGATCTCTCCCAAGGTGCATTTACTATGAGCCTGTTCTACATGAGCCACAGAATCGGCAATTAAGATAGAACCAACGAGATATTCGTCTTTGTGGGCGTGGTGTGGAAAGCGCAATGGTTCGTCTAAAGCCAAATCTATTTTGAGGATAGTTTCGTTATTGTTAACAATGCGGCGTTCTAATCTTTCCCATAAATCTGAATCGGCTCCATCAACATCGCTTTTATCAGTCATTTGTAAGAATAACCGCTTGGCATCAATATTAGAAATAACCCCATGTTTAGCGCGATATTCTGTACCACCAGCGACTCGCACAGCAACAGCTTTGCCATCATCAATTAAAACTTTTTCAACATGTTGGTCTGTCAGAATAACACCACCTTTACTTGTGACTAAATTTACCAAAGCTTGCACAAGTGCGCCAGTTCCGCCGCGAGGTCTGGCCATTCCAGGATTGTGACGCATTGCCATCATAATTGCACCAATAGCAAGGGTTTTTTGTGATGGCGGCGCACCAAGTTCTGATGCTAGTCTGGCTAATGGCGCTTTCAAAAATTCTTCATCAAACCACTCGTTAAGTAAATCTTCAGCGCTGGTTAACATGGTACGAATGAAGTCCAGCGTTTTATTTGGAGAACCAATAACTGAAAACAAATCTTTCAGTTTGGTGATGTCATAGTTACCGAGGATGTCTATAATTGATTTTGGCGGTGCATTAAACATGGGAATCATTGCACCTAGCGATCGCTGCCAAAAGTCTACAAATTCAGCGTATTTTTTGGCATCACGTTCATTATAACGGGCAATTTCTGCACAAGTCTTTTCCACTGACTTATGTCCTAAGAAATACTTGCCATCAGGATGAGGACAGAATACGACTGGATCGCATTCCAGATAATGCAAACCGTATTTTTCTAGTTCTAATTCTTCAACAACTGGCCCCAAGTGAATAAATTCATGGTCAATAGCACATAAATTAAATTTAAACCCAGGAGCTTCTTCGGGTAAACATTCTTCAGTTGTTGCTGCACCACCTGGAACAGAACGCTTTTCTAGTAACAGGACACTATAACCAGCTTTTAGCAAATAAGCTGCACAAACTAGCCCATTGTGTCCAGCACCGATTAGCACAACATCATACTCTTGCATAATTGTTATTTTGAAATTAAGTAGCTTTCCAAATAATAGAAACCTTTTTGTAAATTTACATCAACCATCAGTAACAAAAATTTTCTTTTCCTGCTGTCAATACTACTAAGGAGATAATATATCTGAGGATGATGGTATTTGCTTCATTTGAGTTTCTACCAGAAGTATTAAACTACCAATTTCTACTTTTATATCTTTAATATTAAACTCCATTTCTTTCCATTTAAAAGAGGGTGTATTCATCAATTCTTTGGCTTTTAACATGAAAGCTGTAACTAATTCTATAGAAATTCCGCCTCCCTCAGTGCAGTGAAAACTTTCTAGTAACGTGGGTTGGGAATGAGTGCGTGGAAGTGCGATCGCAGTGTAAGCAAAAGGGCGAGTATTTCCCATTTCCTTTAACAGCACTTTTCCCTTACATTCTATTTTGCCAGCACCAGGTAAAAATACCTGAATTTGCTGCGGCTCAAAACTCACAATTTTCCCATCTACATTTAACTCCAAGTTTTGCATCTGGGTGCGAACAAAGTCTGATGCCAATGCGTGGTTAATATCTACTTCTGTGAGTATAATGCGAGCAATTGTATTTACCGGCTCATTGAGTTGTATTTGACCAAAAAGAGCGCTGAAGGGATTGATGGCAATACTATCAGTTTGCAGTTTTATTTCCTGTACGCGAACACCTTCTTGGATAACTAATCCAAGTCCAGCAACCGAAACTCCATCCGCCTGTCCCTGAAATATTTTTAATAGATCGGTTTGTACATCTATTTCTATTTTTTCTACGCCATCTAATGTTTCGGATATTCTCTTTTCAGCTTCCTGGGATATAAGTTTCTCTTCAAATCGATGTTCGTCGGGCATGAATTACTAATCTCATAAATGTCCTCTTCCTATTTACTGTAAAGGCTAGTTGATCGGAGGAAATCTATATTGGGGTATATGTTAAATACGAAAATTATAGTAATTTGTAAATAGGATATTTATCAGTATTTAGTGATTGTAAACCCGTTGAATTAATTATGAATTAGCTGGAAAATCTATCTATCTAAATATAGTTGTTCCCATTGAAATGTGGTACAACATCATCTCGTAATACCATTTATTTGTGAAGCTGCATATAATTCGCCCCCGGCTATCGCCGTCCCCCCGATGCCTTGGGGGACTACAGGGGGGTATTATTATGTGCATCTTCATACAGAATTGGTATAAGGTGTAGGGGCAATTCATGAATTGCCCCTAGGAATGTACCTCACATAAATGAGAACCGCTATAGATGAGAGTTGAAAATTTGCTGAACGCAACTATCAACCCCCACAGCATTAAACAGTAGTTGTCTGTAAAATAGGAGACTTCACCTGACGCTTACTTGTGACAACCATCTGAATAGGACGATCTGGCCCTGTCACCAAACCACGGCGTTTAGGTCGCACTTCACCAGTGTCAACTAGCTTTAATTCTTGACTAGAAAGGATTTCTACAAGTGCTAGCTTCATTTCCAACTGAGCAAATGCTAGACCTATACAGCGCCTTGTACCACCGCCAAAAGGTAAATATTCATAAGGGGAAAATTGCCGTTCTAAAAAGCGTTCTGGCTTAAACTGCTTTGGTTCTGGGTAAATATCTTCCCGATGGTGGGTTAAATAAATGGAACCAAGTAGGACTGTACCCGGTTCTAGTTCGTAACCACCTAATGATATTGGTGTTTTTACTACCCTCGGAAAAGTAATTATTCCTACTGGGTAAATCCGCAATGTTTCGGAGCAAACAGCATTGAGATAAGGTAACTTGAAAACGGTGCTAGGATCTGGATTATCGCCCAAACTATCTAACTCTTGCAGTAGCTTTTGGCGGACTGATGGTAATTTGTGAATCCAATACAATGCCCATGCTAAGGCTGTGGCTGTGGTTTCATGACCGGCGACTAATAAAGTCATCAATTCATCGCGCAACTCTTCATCAGTCATGGGTTGACCGGCTTCATCTGTAGCAGCCATGAGTAAGCTGAGAATATCTGTGCGTGATGAATCTGCTTGTTCTCGACGTTCCCGAATTTCCTCGTAGATGAGTTCGTCAGCTTCTTGTTGACGGCGCATCTGCTTTCCCCAGAAGTTAATCGGGCCAAAATCCCTTTGTAAAGCGGGGAAATAAAGCAAAGCCACAATTAACCGAGAACTGCCTTTTTCTAAAAGATCGCCCAAAAATTGCTCTAGTTTTTCGGCGCGAGGCCCTTCATGTAGACCAAACACAGCTTGCATAATCACCCGCAGGGTAATGGCTTGGGTAGCAGACCGAATATTGAAGGGTTTGCCTATCTGGTATTGGCTGATAACTTTTTGGGTAACATCGATAATCACCTGGCTATAGTTTCGCATTCTTTCGCCGTGGAAGGGAGGCATTAACAACTGGCGTTGGCGCTGGTGTTCTGCGCCACTAATGGTAATTACAGAATGCTTACCCAATAAAGATTCAAATGTCCGATTCAGATCGCCAGGCGCTTCTAATTCCTTGGTATCATTTGTCAAAATTTGCTGTAGTGCTTGGGGGTTACTGACAATTACCAAAGTAGGAAAATTTTTCTCTAACCTGATAGAAAAAATTTCCCCATAGCTTTTGGCACAAGCTTCCATAAATGTCATCGGATTAGCAATCCAGCGCATCATCTGTAAAAATGCTGGAGTTTGTGGGCCGTTTAGCAATTTCATAAATTTTTTGTTACTTAAACTAACTGGAATTTTGCTTGCGTAACCATTTAAAGTACTTATTCTAACGTTGCAAAAAAGCAATAAACTGTTACAACCTGAAAGATGTAAAATTTTTGTTAAATTCAACGAGCATCTACAGTTTCACCTCATCGTCAAAAGGTACTCAGCATGACTGCAATCTCCCCAAAGGCATCTTCAGCGCTTCCCAATTTTTCGGAAGGGATTCAATATTTTGGTGAAGCGTTACCAGATTTTGAAACTTATGGTGCAACACCTGCTATCGAGTCGGGTAAAGTAGCGATCGCATCTCCCACTGACAAAGCCTCTGTATATCAAACTTTACTAGCTGCCGATGCCCTGCGCTACCTAACTTTGCAAGTTACTGCTAGCAAAGCTTCTGGGCATCCCGGCGGATTCGCTAGCCAAGCAGAAGCTTACGCATCTCTTGTCATGCTGGGATACAAGAACATTATTACCGAAGTGGGACACCACGCCCCTGGATTTTATAGTGCCATGTTCTTGGATCGATCGCTAGAGGATATGGGAATTTTTACAGTCCAACAATTGCGCGATCGCTTCCGAGAAAAGCACGGATTATTAGGACACCTTTCTGGTTTCATTCCCGGTATTCTCGCACCTGCGGGGCCTTTGGGACAAGGGCAACATTTTGCAATGGCGGCTGCACTATTACACAAAGATAAGTTATTTCCCTTTACAGTTGGGGATGGTGGATTGGGTGAGCCTTATATTGTAAGTGCGATCGCACATTTCCATACTGCCTATCCTGCTGTCACTAACTTTTTACCGGTGTTGGTGTGGAACGGTTACAGCCAAGAACATCACAGCATGGTTTCCCTCAAAACCAATGAACAGATGCAAGCATATTGGCAAGGTAACGGTTTTGATGAAGTCGTGTTAGTTGATGCCAAAGACTTTGACGATCGAGATCAGCCAGGGGATTACGTTGATAGTACCGCCTTTTCCTTTGAGAAACGTCTAGCATTTACGCAAGCAGTACTTTCCGGTGTGGATAAAGCAGCGCGTTTTGCACTGGGTGGTAAACTTACCGTCTTCATTATTAAACAACTCAAAGGTGCAGGAGTTCACGCGCGGGGTGCAAAATCTCACAACCTCTATCCTAAAGATACGCTGGATGCGCCGCATATTATCAGTGCATTGCAAACCCGTGCTTTATCTGCGGAAGCTTGGCAATTAGTCAGAACAAATGCCGAACGCGCAGGTGGTGGCCCAGCAGCGAAAACTGTGGTGACAGAATTTGAATTACCATTACCAGATTTAGGTGAATTACCTTTAGAAGAATATGCAGTTGGCGGTGAACCAAAAGTTTCTACAACCGCAATGGGAAGATTGGTAGGAATCGTAGGAAATAAAGATCGAAATTTCCTTGTCACCAACGCTGATGGTAACGAAGCATCTGGAATTGCCAATATCAACCAAGCATTAAAGATTATCCACCCCACAACCGACGATTTATATAATCAAGCACCAAATGGACAAGTTTATGAACCATTGAGTGAAGATGCTTGTGCTGGTTTAGCTGCGGGTTTAGCGTTAATGGGTGCGAGAACTTTGTGGTGTTCTTACGAATCTTTTGCCATCAACGGATTACCAATTTGGCAAACTGTAACCCAATCAATGGCAGAATTGCGCCGTCAAACTCCCTCGACTATTACTTTATTCACAGCCGGGGCATTAGAGCAAGGGCGCAACGGTTGGACTCACCAACGTCCCGAAATTGAAGCTTACTTTGCTTCGTTGATGCGAAATGGAAATGTTTTTCCATTATTTCCCCCTGATGCTAATAGTATTCAAGCTTGTTATGACTGGGCATTGAAAACTAAGAATAAGGGAATTGTGATTACAGCTAGTAAATCGCCATTGCCAATTCGCACAACTTTAGAACAAACTCGTCAAGGATTGCGCGATGGTGCAGTGTTATTACATGAAGTTGCTGGTGATAAGCAAGTTGTATTTGCTGTAATTGGCGATTTAACATTAATACCAGTATTTGAAGCTGCTGCTTTCTTAGAAACTGAAGGTATTGGTGTGAAGATAGTTTCTGTTATTAATCCTCGGCAATTATACCGTAGTGATGATACTGCGTGGGATACCTGCTCCGAACCCGAAGGCGGTTTCTTGGATGATGCGAAATTTGCCGAATTATTTGATGGTGATGCGTTAATTGCTGTTACAGGTGGTGCTGCGGCGATGCTAGAACCCATCCTGTTGCGGACTACAGCCAAGCGCGACACTTTTGCTTGGAAGCGTGGCGAAACTACAGCCAGTGCTGGTGAGTTGATGGGGTTTAATGGATTGACTGCTGAGGCGTTGACTAAGAGGGCGATCGCATTAGTGCATTAAGGATTTGCTATATTGCTATAATTTTGTATCCCTAACCTATTTTAAAACAGGTTAGGGATATTCTGAGAATTTAGTGAAATTCGTGACAAAAAAGCAGATATAGATTGTAGTTATTTTAATTTGACAAAATCGATAAGCACACACTAATTTAATAGCCACAGTCTGCTGGCTCTATAATGAATTTTACGATAAACCTCTTATCATTACCAAAATAACAATAGGAAAATGATACATCTTTTTGCAAAGCAAGTTTTGTATCTGGAGTGCTACAAAGAGAATTTTGTACTACCGGAGATATATTATAAACAAGCTGTTTTGGATCTACTTGAAAAGATGAATAGTTGATCAATTCATAGTTATAAACTAATCCATTACCCTCTACACTAACGTTATTCAGTATAGTTCCTTGATCTATTTGTATAGGTGTAAACTTATTCATCTCACTAGCTGCTTCCCATAAAGCCTGTTGCTTAGAAACTTTGTTCTGATTACTAAATGACTTAGCAATAGCTTCGCTACCAGTTTTTACCATAGATTCACCTACGGCATTAGCGAAACCTTTCCCCAAACCTTCTGCTATCTCACCTGCAAGTTTACCAGAGCCTTTGCAGCTATATAGCATCACTAAAATGAGACTTGAACAAAAAATTTTCATGTTGGTTAATTTTTTATTTAGGCTAGTGAGGAAATCTCATCATCCTTTAAAACAATGTAATCACTCTTATAGTAAATCTCTGCCGAATCTAGCAATCCGCTTAGTAACCACCAATTGATTCCTGCTGATACTACTCCACCAATTAGAGGAATCCATCCAACACCAGTTTTTGCGGCTAATTTAGCAGTTAGTTTTGTCGCTGCTTTGGATGCAGCTTTTGCGGCTAATTTCGCCCCGCCCCAATCTTACTGCTTCCTTTAAGGATTACTTTTTCTACTACCTTGCCAGCTACTTTAGGAAGTATCTTATTTGAAACCTTAATCCCTACTTTTCCAACTGGTACTGAAACTGTTGCTTCTGCTAAGTCTGACCAAACAGCTAGGATCATGTTCATGTCATTTTCATAGTCTATAACGTAACCTTTGATGTGACCAATGCCAAGACATCCGTGAGTGGCTACTTGCTGGCACCAAAGAAGATCAGGTAGTATTGCTGCTAACCCTACTGGGCCTCCAATTGCGCCAGTTAATGCACCAGATCCAACTACGTATGCTATATGTTGTGCTTTCCAATCATCAACTGTATACTTACCAGCCTTTTCTCTTAATGCTTTCCGTTCAGCTTCCAACATACCACTGCCCCAATTCCTAAAAATCTGAGCAATTTCTTCTTGTAAACTCACAACAAACTACTCCTAGATTTACGTCTAAATTTCCGGCAAACAAAGAATACCTAGAACTATTTACAGTTAAGATAAGTGGCATTTTAGTATCTTTTTAGCCTATAAATATAGAGTAATCTAGCAGTAATAATACTTAACCTGTGATAAACTAGCTCACCGTATCAAAGGTCTTACCCTACCATCACCGCGTAGTTTATAATAGGATAATCCTGAAAATACTCAATTTAGAAGTTAATTATGGTAATCAAATTTGAAGAAATATCTAGAGATATTGATACTTTACCAGAAGAAGCTCAAATCTTACTACTTGATTTTATTCAGTTACTCAAAAAGCGTTATCCACAACCAGAGTCAGAAAATAATAGTCAGGAAAAAAGCCTCTATGAAAAGTTTGATGAAATTGGATTAATTGGTTGTTGTTCTGCTGACGAAAATCTATCAACCACATACAAAGAAGTTTTATCTAATACATTAGATCATAAATATGATCATCGTTGATACAGGATTTTGGTTAGCTCTTATTGATAAAAAAGACACTCACCACGAAAGAGCAAAACAAGCTTTAAAACAATATAATGAACCTTTAATTACAACATGGTGTGTTGTCACAGAAACTTGTTATCTTTTGCTAACTCGCAAGGGAGTTGACGCTGAAATTATTTTTCTAAATAGTCTGCAACAAGAATTATTTACGATTTTTAATTTAGAACTTCACCATACTGCTCGAATTATTGAATTAATAAAAAAATATTCTGATCTTCCAATGGATTTGGCTGATGCTTCCCTAGTAATTTTAGCAGAGCATTTAGGGTGTGGACGCATTTTTTCAGTAGATCAGCGTGATTTTAATACCTATCGTTGGAAGCAAAGTTATCCTTTTGAAAATCTCCTATTTTGAAGTAATTATAAAATGTATTCCTGAAAAAGAATCAAAGATACAACTGAAGAAGTTAATATTGAATCCATAGCAAAGCTACGAAATCAACTACTACGAAGACCAGCAACGGCAATTGGTAGCGTGTTTAGTCGCACTGGATTTACAGAAGCCGCCGTAATTTTAACTGGGTTTGTTGCTCCTCAAACTATTCTCTTGTGGGGAGGAGAAGAAATTGAGTATTCACTAGCAAATAAATGTATATGTAAATTCCTAGTTAAAAAATATCGTGTTTGTGTTCATAAAGGTATCCCTAATCACGACATTACAACGGAGATTTTTTCATGACATTAGCATACATGATTACAGAAAGTAATAAAGATGTAGAAATTTTACAGAAATTACTGCCAAAACATCTGAGTGAAGATATCAAATTTATCGCAGGTGAAAGTTCTTACAGAGCGCGTTCTTTAGGTACTTCACTTCTTGCTAGTCGTAAAACACCTGTTGCTCTTGTCTTAGATGCAGACACAGATAACGAATCTCAAATATTTGAAAAACGTGATTTAATTAATTATGTCTTAAGGCAAGTATCATCTGGAATTCCCTTTCAAGTATTTCTTGGAGTTCCCCAATTAGAAATTGTATTTCTCCAAAATAAATCATTAATTGAGAAAATAGCACAACGCCAATTTAATGATTTAGAATGGCAGTTATCTCAAAGTAAACCTAAAGAGTTTTTAGAGACAGTATTTGGTAATAATCAACATATAAACGCTAGAATATTTAGCAATATCAATGATGAAGAAATTAGAATACTACAACAACATCCATTAATCCAAGAAATAATTACTTTCTTATCATCGTTGATTACGTCTTCTGTTGCAATTAATTAGCCATCAATATACTATTAATCATAGTATTAATTCATCAGCCGCGATCGCGCAATTTCTCTTCTACCAATGGGAAGTACTTGTATGCTGTAGAGTGAAACAATTGCGACAGTTTCCCCATCCAATGTGACAAATTCAACCTCATATCCTTTGCCACCCTGATGTACTAAAACAACTGTGCCTATATCACCCTGTTCTAAACTATATTCTGGGAGATCATTAGTCAGAATAACCCTATCAAGTTCTTGAATCATTGTTCTCTCCGTTTTAGTGGGTATGAAGTAACAAACTTAGGAATAGTTTCCCCTGTTTCAATAAACCAAGCCGAACAAATCACAGGGTTTCTACCATCTGGTGAAAGCAGTGTACCTTCTACAGCATATCGAGTTCCGAATGGTGAATCTTCAATCTTTTTAACATTGACAAAATACACTTTATCTTGAACTCTCACGGATGGCACTCCAGCAACAACGCTCCCCAAAAAGCTGTTGTGAGGAAAAATGGTATTTTGCTATTGGTTTAGTATTTAGCAACTAACACTAGAGATGTGATTTGGCTGGTTGCTAGTCTGATACCTGCGCTAAGAATGAAGTTCTCTAAGTTGCGATCGCTTTTTGCTTGGTATATGTCAATAATACCTTGCGTGGAGGCTTGTAATAAATAAACCCAGCAGGGGCTATATAACAAAGCCTCCTGCCAGGAAGGTATAGTATATTCTGGCCATGTTTGATTAGGTCAGCGCTTATTTATAAAAAATAATTGCGTATCCCTAGATACAATAACTAAATACTTGGAAAAACACAGTTAAGAAAAGTTACTAAATAGGTTAATTTCCAATTAAAACTAACAATTTCCCAAATTAGGGAGCAGGGAAGAAGCAAGGGAGCAGGGAGCGGGGAGCAAGGGAGAAGAGTTTTCCCCTCCGCCCCCGCACCCTGCCCCTCTGCTTCTTTTCAATACCCAATGCCCCATAATATAAGAAAGCGCTTCACATTTCTTAAATAATCAACTTTATTAGAACAATGGCGAGAGACTTGCGAGGATTCATTAAAATTCTAGAAGAACGAGGACAATTACGGCGAATTTCAGCTTTAGTTGACCCAGATTTAGAAATTGCTGAGATTTCCAACCGGATGCTGCAAAAAGGTGGCCCAGGGTTGTTGTTTGAAAATGTCAAAGGCGCTTCCTTCCCGGTAGCGGTGAATTTGATGGGAACTGTGGAAAGGATTTGCTGGGCGATGAATATGCAGCATCCAGAGGAGTTGGAAACTCTGGGGAAAAAATTGAGTATGTTGCAACAGCCAAAACCACCGAAGAAAATTTCTCAGGCGATAGATTTTGGGAAAGTGCTGTTTGATGTGGTGAAGGCGAAACCAGGACGAGATTTTTTCCCTGCTTGTCAGCAAGTTGTGCTGCAAGGTGATGATTTAGATTTAAACAAGTTGCCTTTAATACGTCCTTATATTGGTGATGCTGGCAAGATTATCACCCTTGGACTGGTAATTACTAAAGATTGTGAGACGGGGACACCAAATGTAGGTGTGTATCGTTTACAACTACAATCTAAAAATACGATGACGGTTCACTGGTTATCAGTGCGGGGTGGGGCGAGGCATTTGCGAAAAGCAGCGGAACGTGGGAAGAAATTAGAAGTTGCGATCGCACTTGGTGTAGATCCTCTAATTATTATGGCAGCAGCTACGCCCATCCCTGTAGATTTATCAGAATGGCTATTTGCAGGACTATACGGCGGTTCTGGTGTGCAGTTGGCGAAGTGTAAAACTGTAGATTTGGAAGTTCCCGCAGATTCCGAATTTGTCTTGGAAGGGACGATTACACCAGGAGAAGTGTTACCAGATGGGCCATTTGGCGACCACATGGGTTATTACGGTGGCGTTGAGGATTCGCCATTGATTCGCTTTGAGTGTATGACGCACCGGAAAAATCCGATTTACTTAACAACATTTAGCGGTCGTCCACCGAAAGAAGAAGCGATGATGGCGATCGCACTAAATCGCATTTATACGCCCATACTGCGACAACAAGTCTCAGAAATTGTCGATTTCTTCCTCCCAATGGAAGCTTTGAGTTACAAAGCCGCAATCATTTCCATAGATAAAGCATATCCAGGACAAGCGCGACGGGCAGCTTTAGCGTTTTGGAGTGCCTTACCACAATTTACATACACAAAATTTGTAATTGTTGTGGATAAAGATATAAATATTCGCGATCCGCGGCAAGTTGTGTGGGCAATTAGTTCCAAAGTTGACCCAGTGCGGGATGTGTTTATCTTGCCAAATACACCTTTTGATACATTGGATTTTGCCAGTGAAAAGATTGGCTTAGGTGGACGGATGGGAATTGATGCGACTACAAAGATTCCACCGGAAACAAACCATGAATGGGGTTCGCCTTTGGAGTCTGACCCAGATGTGGCGGCGATGGTAGAGAGACGATGGACGGAATATGGTTTAGCAGAGTTGGAGTTAGGAGAAGTAGACCCAAATTTGTTTGGTTATGATATGAAGTAACGTGTTAGATAAAATAACTGGTAAAAATTTATGCTGGTTATCAGCTTAACTAATTTTTATCAGTTCAATTTATCCGTAATTCAATACGGTTCTTTCTTTCCCATTGGCAATGGTAAAGCATATTTTGTGGGAAAAGGGAAGAAGAATCTCTTCCCTTTTCCCTTAACCGAACCTTATTAGCTAAACTCCTATTTCGTCGTTAATGATTGCTATCTACGCACTCGTCTAAGTATTTTTATTCAAAGCTTCTACCTTCATCTTTGCATCCACTTTGGAATATTTGCTGAGGGCAGGAGTACCTATATCTATGTTTTCCGAAGAAGATACAGAAATGGAAGAATTAGAGCTAATCTCTTCTGGTTGTGAATCAAAAGGTATTTTACCTTCCCACGAGTAATTGCATATTTTAGTATGAAGTAGTGTACCAAATGTAGCATTAATTACAAAGGCAAAGGAATCTATGAAGATGATGTCTATAACCCGATTAATCATGAGTCCCTCTTGAGCTAATAAAAGCATCAAGTGATTGATGTTTGAATCTGAATTTGACTACACAAGGCATAATGCTTATTCCAGAAATTTCCCAAAATCCTCGCAATTTAGCTTTGGTAGCCTAATTAGATGATTGTGATAATTAGGAATTAGCTTCTGCTAATGTCTAGGGAAGTATCTCACTTTTGTAAAAACAACTGCCCAGGCAAATATAATCAGACTGTTGGTTAATTCATGATGGGTTAGACCCCTCACCCCTAAACCAAGATTTTAGAGTTGCAATAAATCACAAGCCAATAGCTAAAGTGCATTTCAATGCACTGAAATTAAAGAAATTAAGATGGTTGAGACTGGGGGGTTAGACCCCCTATCAATTGCCAACAGTATTTTTCTAATCGCTAATTAGGGCTTATAAAGGTAAGATGCTCCTATGTCTAGCACTTTGAGTTTCAAATCTCAATATCACTCTGATTTGATACAACTATTGTATAAATCTCTTACACAATAACTGATGAAAAAAGTCATGAATATGACTATGACTTTAGGCATAAATTATCAGGTCAGCTATCTAATATTTTCAATTAAGCTGTTCCATATTAGGACTTATATCATGTCCGATTAAACTAGCGGTAAGTCATAAATTACCGCTACTTCAGAACTTTTTTGCGTAAGTCCTGCATATAAAAAAATGGGTTAGAGTCACCGACCCCAACCATAACGTAATTACGAATTGTTAATGTCCTTAACCGCCGACATGAACGCCAGGACGCTTGTGAGGATTTTTTTCAGCCCGACGGAGTACTTCACGGGTAACTACAGCAATATCACCCTCTCCAAACAAGATAAAACGCAGTAAATATTGGATGGGATTGCCCTCAACCCAGCCGAAGTAAGCATGGGGAATCTTACCTGTATGGTCACGAATATATAGTAATAAAGCTGCGATCGCATTAGGTACTGCTGCGCTCTCAGCCCGTAAAATGCGATAATCGCCAACTTGCACCCCTTTGACTTTGATGATATCCGCAAACTCCGAAGCATCTGATACTTGAATCTCTAGAAAAAGAATCGGATCGTTAGGTGGAATATGGTTGTCTTCGCGTACCTCTTTCTCTTTTAAAAAATACTCTAGGACATCGCCTGTATTCAACCGATTTGCAATTAGTCGTATTGCTCCCTGGCTCTCTTCGGTAAGGAATTGGCCAGCAAGTTCGTCAAGTTCTATCCGCTCTGCTCGCAGTTCTGTTGAACGCCAAACACGAGAAACTAGCGAGGTAAATATGATCGCACCGATGAAAAACCCAGCGATTCTAATCCCCTCTGGTCTTTCGATGATATTAACAACAGTGGTATATAAAAATAACAGTGTAATAATGCCGAAAACGAGTTTTGCTCGCTTCTCTCTATGACGGTGGGCTGATAAGGTTACGGCAAAGGCGGCTGAGGTGATTAGTACCAGTACACCTGTTGCGTAAGCTCCACCTTGGGCTTCCACGTTTGCCCGAAAGATAATTGTGACAACAAAGGCGATCGCTGTATAGACTAAGACTAAAGGTCGCGTTACTCGCGCCCAATTGGGTGCCATACCATAGCGTGGTAGGTAGCGAGGCACAATATTTAGTAGTCCTGCCATTGCAGATGCACCTGCAAACCACAAAATAGAAATAGTGCTTAAATCGTAAATTGTGCCAAAGCCATTCCCTAGATAGAGATGTGCTAAATAAGCAAGGGCCCGTCCGTTAGCTTTGCCCCCAGAGGCAAATTCTGCGACTGGAATCAGTAGAGTGGTTATAAGGCTGGTAGTGAGCAAAAAGAAGCTCATAATCAGAGCAGCACTGGTAAGCAACTTCCGTGTATTCCGAATCCGTCCTTTGGGCTGCTGTATAGTGTTGTCGTTGCTGCCTTTGACGAGGGGCATAACGGTAACGCCAGTCTCAAAGCCTGATAATCCTAACGCTAGTTTGGGGAATATGAGCAGAGATATACCGATTAGCATCAAAGGGTTGGAATTGCGGGTAAAAAGTGCAGTCTGCCAGTTAGCGATCGCTCCTGGGTGAGTTAAAATCTGATACAGACCAACACTAACAACAATAAAGTTTAACAGCAGATAAACTCCTACCAAAACGACTGCAATCCCAATCGCTTCTCGGAAACCCCTCAAGAAAACTGCGCCTAGTAATGCAACTAATAGTAAGGTGATTGCGATCGTCTGACTGTGAAACCAATTTGGGGTAAGGGGATTTTCAATGATATGAGCTGTAGCATCAGCAGCCGACAGGGTAATGGTAATAATAAAGTCGGTTGCCACAAAGCCGAGTAAGCACAGCACAAGTAATTTGCCTTGCCACCAAGGTAGTAAACGTTCTAACATTGCGATCGACCCTTCACCATGAGGGCTTTCAGCAGCAATGCGCCGATAGATTGGCAATGCTCCAAAAAGTGTCAGCAAAACTAGAATCAGGGTAGCTATAGGAGAAAGAGCGCCGGCTGCCAATGCTGCAATTCCAGGTTGATAGCCAAGGGTTGAGAAATAATCTACACCAGTCAAGCACATTACCTGCCACCAAGGATGCTGGCGATGTGCTTCTTCCTTGCGGTAAGGCCCTTCCTTCTCGCGTCGGTCTTCTTCAAGCAACCAGAGCATTAGCTGATTGCCGAGCCGTTTTGTTGAAACAATTGATTTAGTCATCAAATACAGTTGTATTGCAAAAATCCGGCTTTGTGATTTTTTAAGCCTTCGTGGTTTATTAAAATTTTTAACTACAAATATATAGCACTATTATTGTAGGTTAAGCATCCTGTCCGATTTACAAAATATATATTAGCTGCTTGTAGTTATCT
Organism: Nostoc sp. KVJ3; assembly: GCF_026127265.1. Lineage (GTDB taxonomy): Bacteria > Cyanobacteriota > Cyanobacteriia > Cyanobacteriales > Nostocaceae > Nostoc. Next base: position 2,674,533 of record NZ_WWFG01000001.1, on the reverse strand, counting down.
GGCGCTTTCAGACCAAGTGCAGCTTCTGGTATTGGAAAAAATTAATCCTGCATACGTATATTTTGATATAAAAGCTTTCGCACCCTTAGTATTTTTGAGCAATGCCGAAGATGGAAAGTGGCGTGCTATATTTATAACTCTTATGGCAGCGATGTTTACGCCCAAGCTTCTCAATTTTCTTCTGTACTTAAAACGAGGTAAAATCTCATCTAAGCAAATTTGGATAATAGTACGTCATGGCGGAGATAAGCCACCCATTTAAAATTGCTAGACATCCTACAAAATCAGCGTTCTTTCTTTTTACTTTTGCCTTTTTACTTTCGCCTTGTTGTACTAATAGTCTGTCAAGCTAGTAATGAAAAGTTTGTAGTAAGCACTTTAGTGCTTAGAGTGCTTAGAAAATAAGGACTTCAGTCCTTACTACGAACCTTCTTACCCATCAATTTAAACTTGACAGACTACTAGTACCGCAGGGCGGAATTAAAAATTAAAAATTAAAAACGAATACAGCATGAGGGTTTCATTGATTTGGAATGGGTGGTTTATTTCCGCCGCACTGTACTAGGCTATCATCGGCAGTTAATTGCTGACTTTAGGGTATTTGACATCAGGGCAGAAAATTTATCTCGTTGTTTGGGGGACAGTAAATACTTCTACCAAAAGTATCGCCAGTTTCGGCATCGATTAATTCCACAAGTTTGGCGTTATTAGTGCAGATACTCCTACCTCTAGACATTCTCAATTCACCTACCACAAAACCAGTCACGATCCACACCATTCTATTGCTAGAAATTGATGATGTATACGCTCCTGTTTTAGCTGTGAACTCATGATAGGTTGTGAGTTTGGCTTCGGTTATTCGCATATTACTAGACTTTTTGATCGCACCTTCAATCGTAATCAAGCGGCTTGGTAGTAGGTTATTATTAGCAGGGTATATTTTTACTGCTGAGTTTATTGGTTTTACTTGATTTACTTGCTTTACTGGTTGAGCCGTGACTATCTGCACTAGTAATAAATTAGTAGTGACAGCAAATACAAAAGCAGACAATGAAGCTATTTTGAAAATATTAACCATAGTGCAGATACGCTCCATCATCCTAAAAATCGCCAATTGGTGCGATCCACTTTGTACCACCAGTTTAAGCGATCGCCCCAGCGCTGGGGTTATCTCCATCTTTAATTGTTTTATAGCAGTTCCCATTCAAATGTGGTACAACATCATCTCGTAAGGTGTGGGGGCAATTCATGAATTGCCCCTACGGGTGTACCTCACATAAATGAGACGCGCCCTTAATATTTATCCTAATGTTATCTATAGAAGCTTAAAGGAAAGAGTATTTTATTATGTTGACGATCTAGTTACTACAGTAAACCTTTAAAATCTCTAGCAGATGAGTAGGTAGATTAGGATGAGTGAAACTACAGAAACGATTTTCAGCAAAATCATTCGTCGGGAAATTCCCGTTGATATTGTTTATGAGGATAATTTAGCCCTAGCGTTCAAAGATATCCACCCCCAAGCACCCATTCACATCCTCGTCATTCCCAAAAAACCCATTCCCACATTAGCTGATGCTGAATCTCAGGATCATGCTTTGTTAGGGCATCTTTTGTTAACCGCCAAACGTGTTGCTGAAGAGGCTGGGCTGAAAAACGGTTATCGAGTAGTCATCAATACTGGTGATGATGGCGGTCAGACGGTCTACCACTTACATTTGCATATTTTGGGAGGACGGCAGTTAGATTGGCCTCCTGGTTAATAAAAGTAGATGAATTGTGTCTCTAGGTGCGATTTATCACTAAAAAAGCGCCCTCCCAATTTTGGAGGGCGCTTTTTTATGAAAAGTGCTGAGTTCCTCGGCTTATAGTGCTGAGTACTTTTTTACTCACTTAATACTCAGCACTCAGCACTGAGTGTTGTCAATTGAGCGTGCGGTAGTGTAAAAACAACTGACTTGCAACCTGACGAGTTTCAATAAGTTCCAGATGAGGAGCAGCATTAGGAACAAAACCCTCTCCTTCTACAGGGCTAGGTGCATCCTTTCCTCCATAAATGAAAGGCCAAATTGTCAACCACCAGTCATCAATTCGCCCAGCCTTTACTAGAGCGGCTGTTAAAGAGCCACCTCCCAAAGCCACAACCTTGTGAATACCCCGCTCTGCCATCAAGCTGTAAGCCCGATCCCAGTCTAGGTCTGTATCTCCCAAATCAATTAATTCAGCTAGCTTTTGCAAGGTTGTTGCATCAGAATTGCGCTCTAAACCAGTTCGTGTCGTAAATATCCATCGCTCAATGTCCTGACTCAAAAAAGGCAAGTCCAGCGATAGACCAAGGGAAGCTGAGACAACGCAGGTAATGGGCTGGGGAGACTGACCCCGAACCTCACGTGCTGCCAATAGTTCGGGATTGCGAATTGTAAAGCTTACCCCTTCAGTCCGAATTGTCCCTGCTCCTACCAGGATTAAATCAGCAAGTGAGACTTGATACTCCACGTGTGCTTGATCGACTGGATCGAAATCACGGGGTGCTTGAGGATCTACGGCGCTGATCTTTCCATCGACCGTCATTGCAAGAACCACAGTTGTTTGAATAGCTGACATGATTACGTTCTGACGGTTCTTTATAATTTTAGCCTTTTGAATCCTTTGCCATAAATAGTTGTTGCATTGTGCTTTAAATCACTTTTCAAGCGATGCCTCAAGGTGCTAAAAGAATTGTTGTTGGACGATTGCCTCTACCCAAGAGTCTAGCAGGAGTCATTTTTTTACACCTAAGAGAGTGTCATGCCCAAACACATATCTGCAATTGTAGTTGTCTTAATTTTAATTTTGGGGTTTGCATCTCTAGTTAAGGCTGCAAATCCCCGTTCAAGCTGGGTGGTAAATGAAATTTACCAATACAACCATCCCTTTGCTTCTCAATTGCCTCAAGAATTGGCAACGAAGATGCAAAAGATGACAGCTAGCCCTTTCGCATTTTATCGGGGGACAGATCACATTTTTTATCGTGATATGCAGACCTTGCCAAGCTCAGGATTTGTGAATTCTTCAACCTCAGCCATCTGGTTAGAGGGAGATATGCATCTACAAAATCTTGGGGGAGTGAGAGATAGCAATGACAACAACGTTTTTGACACTACTGACTTTGATGAAGGCTATCTTGGCCCATACGTTTGGGATTTACGAAGGATGGCGGTCTCCATTCTCTTGGCTGCTAAAGAAAACGGTCTTAACTCAAGTGATGCTCAGGATATTGTGCGGAATTTCTTGGATGCTTATCTGAACAAGATGAGCGACTTTAAGGGAACCAATGATGAGCTATCATACCGTTTGGAATCCAGCAATACCAACAGTGTGGTCAAAGATTTGATTCAAAGTGCATCAGGTAAGAGCCGTTCTAGTTTGCTAACTAAGTACACTCAGCTAAATAGCAGTAATAATAGAGTCTTTCAGACAACCTCCGAACTCCAGCCTGTATCCAGTAGTATCTATTCAGATATTGCTGGAGCGATGAGCAGCTACATCGCCTCAATTCCTAGTAGTAAGCGCTACAACAATAGTTACTACATCCTCAAAGACATTCGGCTCAAATTAGGTTCAGGTACTGGTAGTCTTGGGAAGTATCGATATTATTTACTAATTGAAGGCCCAAGTTCAGCAACCGACGACGATCGCATTTTGGAGATGAAGCAGGAAGGTAGTAGTGCAGTTGCGATCGCAGTTCCCGGTCTGCTACCAACTTCAGTTTACGGAAACCAAGAAGGGGCACGGGTGACAATCGCTACAAAAGCGATGCTTTCCAATACTGATCCATTTGTTGGCTACACTACGGTCAATGGTATTCCCTTTATGCTGCATGAAAAATCACCCTACCAAGTGGACTTTGACTATACGTTACTAACTACTAAGTCAAAATTCATGGATGCAATGGGATATGCAGGGAAGATAGTTGCCAAAAACCATGCAATCTCTGATAAAGACTACGATCCTGCGATCGTTTCTGTAAGTGCGGACAAAGAAGTGACTGATGTTGTGGGCGGTAACAAGTCTGTATTCAAAGACGAAATTGTTAACTTTGCGGTAGACTATGCAACTCAAGTCGAGTATGACTACACAAGTTTTGTCAATGCTTATAACCAAGGGGTGATACTTTACTGAATCAACGTTTCAGTATTGTGGCTTACGCCAAACTATAGGAATCCGGTTTGATTTTTGAACAAAATTAAGTATTTATAGGGTGCGTTACGCGAAACGCTAACGCACCTTACGTATATTTCAAAAAGTTGCTGAATCGACGTATGAACTTGAGTGTAGAGACGTAAAATTTTACGTCTCTACAAGGATTTTTCACCGCAATGCACAATCGTTTTCATACCGCAATTAGCAACGCCCAAAAATCAAATATTAGTCCTATTTATAAATCTCTCGGTAAGCGTAAAACTCAGTGTCTTTAGACCTGAGAGTGTCAAGATGAGTTAATTAATCTCCTTTCTCAATAATTCAGGAATCTGAGAAGGGCGTTCAGCTACTGGAACTTGCGCTTCTTTTAAAGCAGCTAATTTACTTTGGGCTGTGCCAAAGTTAGGATCGCGCCCGATAACCGTTGCTAAAGTTCCAGTTTGCCGCCAACTCTTTCCCGGTGGCGCTTGTTTCCCTGCGATGTAGGCAATCACTGGTTTATCAATTGCCTCAGCAATGTAGCGGGCTGCGGCTTCTTCACTACCACCACCAGGTTGACCGACTAAAACGATCGCCTGTGTAGTTTCATCTTCATCAAGAATTTGCAACCATTGAAGAAAAGAGGAGCCGACGATCGCATCACTACCAATACTGACACTAATCGACTGACCCAAATCGGCTTTTGTTAATTCGTAAGCCACTTCATAAGTGAGAGTGCTGCTACGACTGACGATCCCCACTGGCCCAGGAGTATAAAATTCGCTAGGTTGAGTACCCAAAAGAATTTTTCCCGGTACAATGATCCCCGGACTGTTGGGCCCGATAACCAAAGTTTCACAGGCTTCGGCTTTGCGGAGTAATTGCACCATATCCAAAGGTGGCACGCCAGCTGTGATAATAATAATCTGACCAATATGAGATGCGATCGCTTCTAATGCCGCATCTAAAACGTCGTAAGGATCTACACAAATAATTGTTGTATCAATTGACCCAAATTTTTCTATTACTTCCTCTACTAAGTCAAATACAGGCAATCCATGCAGTTCCTGTCCGCCACATCCCGGGTTGACACCAGCTACCAAATTCGTGCCATAAGCTTGCATTTGAGCAACATGGGTACTTGATATAAATTCACAAAAGCCTTGAATTAATACTTTACTTTCTGGCGTTAGGTTCATAAAAAATTACCGTAAGTTTGACAACCAGTAGAGACGCGATTAATCACGTCTGTACAAGAGAGATTCTTCCCCCATGCCCAATTAACAATCACTACTTTTTATTCGCAGTTGGTTTAGCAAGACGGACTGCTGCTGCCACTGCCTCATCTAAATTTTCTACCACCAGGAGCGCATCGCGATGAGTTTTGAGTGTTGATAAATATTTTCTAGCAGCATTAAATTCAGAACCAGCAAGCCGCACAACTAAGGGTACAAAATTCCGCTCTCGTGGAATTCTACTACCATTAGAACGTATAACCTGTGATTGAAGTTCGCTGTTATCTGATTGTACAAATCTGGCTATAACTTCAACTACTTCCTCCGTTTGAGGAATGCTACCCAAGAAGTTAATTAGTATTACTTGAATGCTTTTGTCAGCTTCTAGAATTTTCAGTCCTGTTTCTAGGCGATCGCGGAAGGTCGTTGGTGTAGTATCTGTGAGGAAGGCATGACGGAGATTTAAGCAAACACCTGGATTACCACCAGCATTGGCGACTAAATCTAAAGTTGCCATCACCGAACCAGTACCATTACCTAAAATGCCAATTTTTCCATGCATTTTTACACCATCCCAGTCACCCAAAATACCATTGATTTCAGTACTGGTATGACGGCTGATAATTTTTGCCGCTATTTCGGCAAGGTCTGGATGACGCTTAATTGCCCGTTCGTTAATCCTGACCTTACCATTAAGAGCCATAACTTGACCATTAGCACTAACTGCCAAAGGATTTATTTCGACTAAATCGAGGTCTTTTTGTACAAATAAATGGTACATCTTCTCCAAAACGCTGCTTACTGACTGCATCAGCGTTCCCTGTAAACCCATTTTCAAAGCCAGTCGTCGGGCATAAAATGGCGAAAATTCCTGTTCTACGACAACATGATGCATTTTTTCTCCAGCCGATTCCCAGTCAATATCTGCTTCTTTGCAACCTAAAAGTACTGGTCGGCAAACAGCAGTGTCTAAAACCACTGCTAGATAAAATTCCTGGTTTGCGTCGTATTGGGATTCTGCCAGCACAACTTCTGGCAATTCGCCCCATATTGGTAGACTAAAGATATTTTGAGCAGCTGCGATCGCATCAATTGTCGTTTCGGCAAACCTGACTCCACCCGCTTTTGCCCGCTCCGCTCCATGTACTTGAGATTTTAGTACAATTGGAAAGCGAATTTTTAAACGTTTCAAATCTGTAGGATGGTCAATGCGTTGGGAAGGCAATACCGGAATGCCTATCTTTCCAAACCATTCTTTAACTTGATACTCTAATAAATCCATTGATACACCTTGTATTGACACTTTCCAAGCTTTTGGTAAGTGCTGTCTTAATATTTTGCAGCACTTTTATTTCAAAGTTAAGCTTTTGGCAGCTATAAAAATTTATTTTTCACAGATAGATTTTATCGAATTCAGCAAATGAGACACATTAATTTTGATCGCCAACCTGGTTGTGCCAGAGCTACAACACGTAATTAATCTTTTCAGTAAGTTTCCCAGCATAGAAGATAACTAGCATTTCTGTCAAAACCCTCTGACCTCGCATCATTTTCTTAACCTTTGGATAAATTTTTCACAATTGCTCTACGACTAGAATTTTGCAGAGCAGTAGCGACTATGAATTTAAATGTCGCAAAATAATGTAGTGAAAATACTCAAACACTCTATTATTCCCATTTTTTATTTGTAATTTATATCTGAAGACAGATTATTTAATTTTGTATCTAACGATCTGAAAATGTAACGCAGCGAACAATAACTGCTTTTTTAATTTTTGGTGAAAAGTCAGAATTTGTGTTAGAAAGTTGGTCGTTCAGATTTTCAGGCTGTGATTGGTTAAACTGTGCATTTGCATTCAACAAACCTAAAAAGTTCATTTCATTCCCTTAAAGATAATCAAAACAATATAGAAGTTGAGCGGGAAAGCTCTATGAAAGTAGCAGTCCAGCAGGAAGATTTACAGCTTTTAGCCAAAACTTTGCAGGAACAATTGCTTGTAGAAGTCTCATCGGCTGAAGTCTTCGAGGTTAAGTGCGCCGTCAATAAAGACGGGCTAATGATTTTAACGCAACATGAGTCAGATGTAATAGTTGACGCTCAGATAATTTTTACAGTAATTGAGGAAGTACTTCAGTCCCTAACACCCCACAGAGAACAGCGAGTCCAATGTTTCCTCAGAGTTTTTGGTGAACAATTCCCTTATGCCAAATGTTTCTTGACTCTGAAGGAGATGCGGGGATGGGGGAATGGGGAGATGGGGAGATGGGGAGCAGGGGGAGCAGGGGAAGCAGGGGAAGATGGGGGAGCAGGGGAAGCAATATCCTACTCATCTTCCTCATCTGCTCTGACCTATTCTCCATTAATGGATGAGGATGAGGCTGAGGCTGAGGAAGAGGAACCGTTTGACCCGTTTGCAGATGCGCCGAATTTGCCGACTTCAAAGCGAACATCTCAAATTAAACCCATTTTACTGGGTGCAGCCTTAGTGGGAATTGTAGTTTTAGGCAGTGGTGCTTACTTTTTGACTCGTCCTTGCGTGATGTCTGAGTGTAAAGAAATACAAGCTGCCGAGCAATTAAAAACAAAATCTCCACAACTGATGCGCCGTGCTAAGTCTGAAAAAGAATTAGTAGCTGTACAACAGCAACTTGTGGCTGTTAGTACAGCTCTGAATGTAATTCCTAGTTGGTCGCCCCATTACCAGGAGTCGGAAGAACTAAAAGCAAGTTTGTCAGGACGGTCAGAAAAAATCAACCAGGTGGTCAAGGCTTTGCAGACGGCATCTTTAGCGACACAAAAAGTTCAAACTCCTGCATCTAGCCTAGAGGAATTACAAACTAGGCAACACATCTGGCGACAGGTCATAGCACCACTAGAAACTATAAATCCTGATAGTGAACTCTATGGACTGGTGCAGGGGAAATTATTTAATTATCGTGTCCGTTTGCATACTGTAAATCAACAGATATTTACTGAGGAGAAATGGCTCAAAAAACTCACAGCAGCAAAAGCTGTAGCTAGTGCAGCCGAAAATCGGGAAACTACTGCTAAATCTTTGAATGATTGGCAAAAGGTGCAGTCTACTTGGTTGGTGGCTATTAATGCCTTAAATAGCATTCCCCTAACTAGCCCTGGATATCAAGAAGCCCAAAAGCTATTGGTAGATTATAAACCTAAGTTAGTGGCGACACGCGATCGCGCCACTAAAGAACAATTAGCCGCTAAAACCTATCAACAAGCCATTAGTACTGCTAACCAAGCCAAAATATATCAGCAACAAAACCAGTGGCAAGCAGCAGCAACATACTGGGATCAGGCTTTGCAAACTGCTAAAAAAGTTTCCCAAGATAGCTTGTACTACACTCAAGCTCAGTCTCTTATGGAACCCTATTCAGCATCCCTCAAACAAGCACAGGAAAAACTACAGGTTGTTAGTAGTTTGCAGCAAACCCGCACTGACTTGGAAAAAACCTGTACTAATGAAATTCGGATTTGCACCTTTAGCATAGATAATACAGGCATTATTGTCCGACTAACCCCTGAGTATGACCAAATAAGGCAAAATAACTCAGCTAATCCTGATTCTAAAAATTCTAGTACTGCTATTGATGTTACCAATCACTTGCAAATCTTACGGGAAGCCTTAGCTGTAATTGGTGATAATGCCAGCTTGTCCCTTTTCCTCTACGATTCTCAAGGTCAGGTAATTTATACGCGGACTTTGGGAGGGTAAGTATAAAAATGAGTAGAGACGTGATTCATCGGAGACGCGATTTATCGCGTCTCTACAAAATGGGAAATCAAACATTATTTAAATTCTGATATCCTTAATCAGATCCCCAACTTATTGAAGAAGTCGGGGATCTAAATTGGAGATTAACTAAGCACATAATTTGACATTATTGATGTTAAGTAACCATGCAGAATTAATTACAGTCATTGCGAGCGAAGCGAACGCGAACAGCGTCTCCAAGAGTTGCAATCCTAGCCCCCGCGTTCGCGAAGCGTGTCCGAAGGATTTATGCTTCATTTCGCTATCTCTACGAGACGCTACCGCGTTAAGCGAAGCTATGCCGAAGGCTTTACACTCCATTCGCAATGACATTGTGTAATTAATTTTGTTTAACTACTTATTATTTTTCAAGCTTCAATTCACATTGTTGAAAAATATAGTTGATAGCAGCAAATAATTTATCTAAATCTTGAATTACATATAAATTTTTGTTTCGAGTAAATACATCAGCAATTAACCTTCCAAATTGCCATATTTTCCCGTTAGAAACAATTCCAAAAACATCATTGGCGAAATCATCATTAATTCGCTGCACTGCAATCATTTCAGCTAAACACTGACCCCAACCTTCTTCAAACTTGTCCTGTTTAGCTTCAACTGTCAAAAAATAAGGTTTATCAAAAACAATCGTACCGAGAGGGTTTCGCTGTGTTACCGTATAATCTGGAATCCCTGATAAATCATCGTCGTAAACTAATGTTTCATGACTCCAGAGTGTTAATTTACTTCGGTAAGATTTCCATACTTCTTTTAATACTGGATAGATGAGATTTTCACAAATAGCATCTTCAGAATTATCAATAACTCCATCTGTAAATAGTAAATCTAATTCTTCTTGAAAAGACTGTTTAACCGGGAATTCTACTTCCAAAACAAAATTAGACTGCACATATTTAATTTGAAATTTTTTAATTACCGTGCTAATACTTTTGTAATTACTAAATGCCATTTTAATTTACCTTAAATTGAAAACCTTATCATCGTCCAAACATAGATAATTTGCCAAAAATATTTTCATCGCTATCATTCTTTGATGGCTATCAACAAATAATTACAAATTACTAACCGATCGCTATTCATTGCTCTTGATCTACCAGCACAAGATGGTGAAATATTCTTGGATGTAGATTAACCACTTCACCCGACTAATTGCGCGGCAGAATTGAAAAACTGACGACACAACCCCCTAGTAAGCAAAATTGTTGTCAGTAGGTTAGCAAAAGCAACCATGAAGATAATTAAAATTTCGTAAGATACAGCATCTAAGGGTTTCACACCAGCTAGTAACTGTCCAGTGGTAATGCTTGGTATTGCCACCATCCCTATAAGTATCATTTGATTAAGAGTCGGAATTAATGCCGCTTTGATAGCGTCTTTGCGATACTGGCTAATTGCTTGTTGGGGCGTTGCACCTAAGCTTAAGTGGGTTTCGATTTCGAGATGGCTGGAATTAATGGTGCTGACAAGACGATCCCCTGCGATCGCCGCTGCATTGGTAGCATTACCCAAGACGATCCCTACTAGAGGAATTATATACTGTGGTTCATACCATCTGTCTGGTTGAACGATCAAGAAGTTGGTGTAAAACACCGTCAGGGTAGTACTAATTAAAATTGCACCCCACACCAAAGGCAACAAATGAGGAATTTTTGGAGTAATGCGATTTCGTGCGACAATCGCCGTAATTGTCAGCATTATTGCTAATAGCGCCAAAACTGCCCAAGCATTGTCTAAAGCCAAGATGAAATCTAAAATGTATCCCAATACAAGAAGTTGTAAGATGGTTCTCCCAGTCGCAAGGGCTAGGTTCAACTCTAATCCTAATTTTTCCCAGGCAGATAAACCAATGGCGATCGCCATCAATCCTACAGCAATAGCTAAATCCACGAAATCCAGCTTGATAATATCCTGCATAGGTTCCCTATCTCCTAGTGTTTTCTTCTCAAAGCAGCCCACACAAGAGGAACTTTGATCCGATGTGTTGGATCTTGGTTGATATATATCACCTTCATCAATTCAAAATTCAAAAATGCTACAACCTTAACATGGCAAACTCCTAGTATGTCTACTATCTGTAAATTAAATGTGCGGCAATCTACCGCCCTACAATTTAAGTAAAAACCCTAATAGATGCGTATCTTGGGCGATAGTCTTTTAGTTGCTCCTTTTTGATTAATAATTCAACAGCAAAAATTGACTCTCGAAGTGCATCCTTTGTATCTCCCGATAAAATGAGAACTCATGATCCAAAGTGTAAATCCTATCCCTGCCTTTGATATCAAGCAACAATACACTACTATCGAAGCAGAAGTAAGTGCAGCCGTCTTAGAAGTTCTGGCTTCTGGGCGTTATATTGGCGGCCCTTTAGTCGAAGGCTTTGAGCAATATTTTGCTGCTTATAATACTGTTACCCAATGTGTGGCCTGTAATTCTGGTACTGATGCGCTCTACTTAGCGTTACGAGTGTTGGAAATTGGTGCTGGCGATGAAGTGATTACAACGCCTTTCACCTTTATTGCTACATCTGAAGTCATTAGCGCCGTGGGTGCAAAGCCTGTTTTCGTTGACATTGACGCTACTACGTTTAATTTGGATGTGGAGCAAGTCACGGCGGCAATTACACCCAAAACTAAAGCGATTATCCCGGTTCACCTATTTGGACAACCTGTGGATATGACATCATTAATGGCGATCGCACAATCTCACAATTTGTCAATCATTGAAGATTGCGCTCAGTCTACAGGTGCAAAGTGGGCTGATGAAAGAGTAGGAAGTATTGGACATATTGGTTGCTTTAGTTTCTACCCTACCAAAAATCTTGGTGGTTGCGGCGATGGCGGAGCAATCACGACTAACGATCCTGCGATCGCCACTAAACTGCGAATCCTACGAGATCATGGTAGTAAAGTTCGATATTTACACGAGGAAATCGGTGTAAATAGCCGCTTAGATGCTCTCCAAGCAGCCATCTTACAGATTAAGCTACGTTATTTAGATACTTGGAACGATCGCCGCCGAGATATCGCCAACTATTACTATCAGTTACTTAGTCAAATTCCGGGAATCGTCCCGCCTCAAGAATTACCTGGGGGTATTGGGGTATGGAATCAATACACTATTCGCATTTCAGGCGAAGGGCGAAATGGTTCTAGCGCCAAATATCGAGATTGGGTACGTAGTCAATTACAAGAGCAGGGCGTAAGTTCAATGATTTACTACCCCCACCCTTTACATTTGCAGCCAGTTTATCAAAATCTAGGTTATCAAATTGGGGACTTACCAATAGCAGAGCAAGCTTGCCATGAAGTCATAGCTTTGCCCATGTTCCCAGAATTGACACAACACCAGCAAGACCAGGTAATTTATGCGTTGAAAGATTGTTTGGGGAGATGAGGGAGTAGGGGGAGTAGGGGGAGAAAAGAACGACAAGAAGTAAATTTTTAGCATTACTTCCTCATCCCTCTCATCCTCCTCATCCCCCTCATCAACAACTAAGCGATCGCGCGGTTGCTGACAGTCGCTAAGGCTTCCACCAACCCACGCACAGCCGCAATCATGGCTATTTCGCTATTGAGTTGGTTGATGGCGGAACCAACACCAACACCAGCAGCACCAGCTGCGATCGCTAATGGTGCTGTAACGTTAGAAATACCAGAAGCACACAATACTGGTACTGACACCACACGGGATATCTCAAAAGCTGCTGCCAAGGTGGGAGCAGCTTTTTCAATTAATCCTAAAGTTCCAGGGTGAACTGGGTTACTGCTAGTACCGCCTTCGGTTTGGATAATATCTGCTCCAGCTTTCACCAGTTCTTCGGCTAACTGTACCTGTTGATCTAGTTCCAAAATGTGGGGAACGGTGACAGATAAGGTGATTTCTGGGAGGAGAGCGCGGGTTTGCTTAGTCAGCGCTAGCACTTCTGGAGCCTCAAAACGGCGACCTTGAGCATAGAAGGAATCGAAATTCCCGATTTCAATTAAATCAGCACCAGCTGCCACAGCTTGCACAAATTTCTCTGGTTCGACTGCTGATACACAGATTGGCAAATGTGTCAAACTTTTAGCTAATTTAACCAAAGCGCGATCGGCGGCAATATCGACAAAAGTAGCACCACCAAATTCAGCAGCTTTGACAGTAGCAGCAACGCTAGCAGCGTCAAAGTTATTCAAGCCGCTAATTACTTTCAGAACGCGGCGGTTAGTAAATGCACGTTGGAGTGTAGGATGCATCGTCATGGTTAGGCTTTTGATAGCTATGAAGATTATAAATTAGGTATATTCTACCGTCACTCAGTTGATGAGGAACTAAATCACTATGGCAGTTGCCAAATTTTGATAGTTAGTTTTACCACCCAAAGCGATCGCATAAACTTTGGCTGAATGCCTCAATACGCTTCGGTTAAGGTTTTTTGATGAAAATTCTAGATCGCAAAGACGCGATAAATCTTTCGTCAAGACGAAAGACAAAATTATTGTAGAGACGGCGATTCATCGCGTCTCTTGTCTTAACCGAACAGTATTGGTACAGCACTACCACGAACCATAAAGTTCAGCAGATATCTATGGGAAAATAATTTAGTCCTGTTCAGTTATTTTTTTAAGGAGGAAGATATGACTGAAGAAATCAAGGCAAATTTTGACGATCAAGAAATACTTGAACTCTGGGATAATAGAGCTAGAGACTGGGATATTCAAGTTGGCAATGATGGTGACAGCAATCGAATTCTGAATTCAGATCCAGTACTATGGAGTTTCGCTGGTAACGTTGCGGGATTGTCTGTCCTCGATGCTGGTTGTGGCACAGGATATCTGACACGTCAGCTTTGCCTAAAGGGGGCCAGTGTAACTGGTGTAGATTTTTCACCTCAGATGATAGAAATTGCCCAATTCAGAGCTAGCCAAAATAATCTAGATATAGATTTTCATTTGGATTCATGCACTGAACTAAAGTCACTTCCAGATGAGAAATTTGATATAATCTTCTCGAATTATGTTCTCATGGATTTGTTGGATCTCGAAGGAGCAATAAGGGCATTCAATCGTGTTCTCAAGCCTAATGGTATTGCAATTCTTGTGTTCTCACATCCTTGCTTTCCCCAAGGTAAATCGACAACTGTAAATCAGGATGGGACGGTTTGTTATAGTTGGACTTCTTCTTATTTTGAAAGGACGCAACGCAACGACGAACCTTGGAAGCATTTTACAACACCATTTATCTGGTTTCACCGCCCTCTTTCCGATTACTGGAAAGTCTTCAAGGCAGCAGGTTTTTCTGTTGATGAATTTGAAGAGCCAAGAATTACCCCAGAACGATATCATCTTGCAGAAAACGACCGCAAGCTGTTGAATTCCAAAACACTTCCCTATTCGGTAGTTTTTAAACTCCTGAAGGTTAGACCACTTAAATAAACTACCCTTATGAAATCTCTAAAATCCTACTTCCGATAATTAGGAATTACTCTCTTTTACCACTATCCTAGTCAAACTCTAGAGGCCACAAATCTGCAATTGGTACTTCCCATCCTGGGAGCAAATCGGGAACTGTTAAAATATCGCCATCACGAAGTATTATTGCTTCTTGTCCAACGTTGTAAACTTCAACAATCCGCTCATCTGGATTGAGCAAAATTCCTACTTTAGTTCCCAAACTCAGAAATTCTTGAATTTTGGCTCTCAAATCCTCCAAATTATCGCTAGGGGACTTCACTTCTACAGTTAAATCGGGAGCCAATTGAGCAAAAGACTTGGGACTGCGACGCAAGCGTTCGGCTAGAACAAATGAAGCATCCGGTGCGCGTAAATCTGAATTTGGCAATCTGAAACCAGCGCTAGAAGCTGCTGTTCGTCCCAGTTTGCGCGGTTTAACCCAGTTATGTAACTCGGCAATCATCGCGGCTGCAACTTCATCTGATTCGTATCCTGATGGACTCATAACAATAATATTACCCTTAACTAGTTCCATACGAAAGTCAGGATACTGTTGCTGCATTTTTTCCAAATCTTCAAGCGTTAGGGACATAAAAACCTCTAATTATCACACGCCCTGTATTTCTATTATGGATTATGGAGACAACAGACCTCTCTAGGAGCGATCGCCCCATGAATTTCCCAGTTATCGCCAAAACTATTACTCCAAAAACTTCTTAGAGTGTCCCAAAAAATAAATGATCCAAAACCCATCATTGCGAGCGGAGCGAAGCAATGACATATATTTTGCATAACTTTTTAACTCCTAAAAAGGCATAGAGTCAAGTTTGTAATATGGCGGTTTTAGAATCTTTCTCTCTTTTTCTCTGTGTCGAGCCAGTTGCTTCAAGTCGGGGAACCCGCCCAACGCACTGGCTTCTCTGTGCCTCTGCGGTTCGTTCTTTTACCCTTCAAAGTTAGCTTGACAGACTACTAGTCCTAAATATGTAAATTTATTGCCCTGCACTTGATTAACTCTTCATACAATCAGTATAATCAACACATACTACTGTAACTTGATAGAGTATTAGTAGTATATGCTAATTATTTAAGTAGGCATAGGTAAGGAAAATTCTTATGACATTTACTGCAACACGAAGTTTAGTTACTTGTTGGCGTGAGACAGGAGCTTAAAAACTTTATAGCGCAAGCTTTTGGGGAATTTTATGCTCTTTTACTTCTGGATTAGGGAACTCCAAAAAATAAATTATCCGATTTCCCCTACTCCAGCTAAGAGCGCCCTGCTCCCTTGCAATAAAAGCGATGGGATATTTTTTACTTGGAAGTCCCTTATCTTCGTGCAATTCGTATCAGCATTAAAATTAGGTAAATAGCTATGGTCAGACAGCAAATTGGAAAGTACTCAATATCCAGACGTAATTTACTTTACGCTTTCTATGGGTTAGTGTCTTTTACTACCTTAGCCAGCTGTGGAACAAATAATAGTAATACAAGCAATAGCAATGCAAATAACAGCAGCCCAACCTTGAGTACTAATGCCACTAGTAGCAATAAAAGCAGTACCAAGCTCATTCGACTTGGCTACCAAGTTTCCGGGGATCTGACCCACGAAAAAGGTGCGATCGAAAAACGCTTGGCTCCTCAAGGAATAGGTGTTACTTGGTCTCAATTTGTGTCTGGGCCACCGCTTTTGGAAGCGTTAAATGTGGGTAGCATCGACTTGGGGCCTGCGGGTGAAACGCCACCAATTTTTGCTCAGGCAGCTGGCACTAATCTGATTTATGTAGTTAACACTCCACCAGGCACTGGAGAAGGTTCAGCGATTATTGTGCCAAAGGATTCTCCAATCCAAACCTTGGCAGGTCTTAAAGGTAAAAAAGTTGCTTATTCTAGAGGGACGGCTCAGACCTTTTTTGTGGTGAAAGCATTAGAAGAGGCAGGGCTGAAAATCAGTGAGGTTGAATCAGTAAATCTGCCCGTTGCAGATGGACGAGCAGCATTTTTGAACAAGACGGTTGATGCCTTTGTAGAAAGCGATCCTTATCTGATCAAGCTTCAAAAAGAAGGGAGTATCCGAGTCTTGCGAGACGCGCAAGGAATTAAAACACCAGGAGGTTATTACCTAGCTTCACGAGATTTTGCAACTAACAATGCTGAACTATTGAAAGTAATTTTGGAAGAATACTACCAAGTTGGGCAGTGGGCCAACAAAAACAGGCGGGCTGCTGCCGAAATCCTTGCACCGAAGGTCAAGACTGATGTGGATACTATGGAGTTGACACTAATGAGAAGAAAATATGATATGAGACCAATTACTGAGGAAGTGATTAGCGCTCAACAGAAGGTTGCGGATCTTCTCTATGCACTGAAAGTTGTACCAAAACAAGTCGATGTTAAAGCAGCAACTCTAACTAACCAGCAGTATGCGGCGATTACACCAGATGCTATTAGAAATAAGGCTTAACCTTTGGGGAGTAAGTTTGCTACAAGGGACTTACCAATAATCAATAGAGGCGGTAGTTCCACCTCAAGTATCTATAGGAATCATATTTGATTTTTGAACAAAATTTAGGTATTGTAGGGGAGCCAGTGTGTTGCGGAGGTTCCCTCCGTTGTAGCAACTGGCGTTGTGTTAGAACGCAGTTCATAACGCACTAAATCCTTGATGATGGTGCGTTACTACATATCTTTTCAGAAATCAAATACTATCTCTATATATTATACATAGGGCTGAAAAAGAATGTAGAGACATAGCACTGTTATGTCTCTACAAGCGTCCTCCATAACTCATATTTACAGCAGTTTTGATGTATTTGAACCACATCGGTCGTAGGGGCACGACACCAGTAAAACTATTATATGTACGAAAAGATTGTGGATGCCGTGCCCCTACAGCGTGGTCAATTACGAATTGGTATAATATCTTGCACCTATGCAGAGTTAGGACTTACACACAGGTAACGTAATATCGTTCCCGTAGCGTGCCGGAGGCATACCGCAGAGGACGCAGAGAAGCCAGTGCCCAGTGCGCCCTTGCGGTTCCCCGACTTGTAGCAACTGGCGCGACACGGAGAAATAAGAGTTTCAGAGAGTTCTTGCGTAAGTCCTAAGAGTAAAAAACGATTGTCCGTAGTTCGATGCTTTCTCGTGGAGGCGCGTCTGCTGGACTGGTGGGGTCTTCAAAGGCTGTATGGGCTGCAAAACGTGCGTGTCCGTTTTCTGTGGAGTCAAAACACTTGATAAATAGTGCCTCGTCCCTTTGCATTTGCGGAAAGTAAAACCATTTATGTTTGGGATTATATGTAACTGCGTAGGTTTCACCAACGCGATCGCGGTATACAAGATCGCCAGCTACAAGGTCTGTTGATTGTATACTTTGGGCATCACAAACTGCTAATGGTGACTCTTGGATTGGTTGAGCGATCGCTCGCCAAAGGTTGATGATAGCAAATCTTTGTTGCAAGAGTGTATCGATTTCATCGTTATCTATGCCCCGTGCTGCTAATTCCAAACGGGTGCGAGTATAGCCTGATTTGGCGGTGAAGTCGTTGTGTACACGCTTGGCAGGTTCTTTAATATTATTCTCACCTGGCTTTGACTGACCAGCGTTACGAAGGGTATGATCGAATATCACTACCTTAGTTCCGCTTGTCACCTCTTTTAATAATTGCTCGGCTTCAGGGTAGTAGACACGACGTATTTCGTCTTCGTCGTAAAAGTCGCGAACGCTGCTGTAATGTTCAGTAAAGGCGAATCCTTCTCTATCTAACAAGATGTTGTCTGAAATTGAACGAGCATTATAAATTGGCAGTCTGTGCCTTTGATAACTACCATTGGTGCGGGGAATCCCTGCTGGGGGTTCATAAGTATAGTTGACAGGTTTATCTGCCATCGGGGTTAGGTAACTGAGATTAGCCTCTACGTATGGCAGTTGTTCGGAAATCGGTCTGTCTACAACTTGATTATTTAAGCTCATAGGTCATCCCATTTTCGATTTTAGTTAATTGTTAATACTCAAGAGTTAATGATTATTCCCTTCCACACCCTATTTTTGAGCATTATCTATACTAGATAGATGATATATTACAGTTTGTTGGTCGATTTAGCGTAGTTTATATATCATACAGTCTTTCTGAAAGATGTATATCTAATTGTTAGATTATCTAATAATTTTCAGTTGAGTCTTGAAATCCGGCGTTGCTGATTAGATGTATGAATATTGTTGTATAGACGCGAAATTATACTGAACTGTACTTCCCACTTTTGGCTCTCTACAAGGGCTTTGAAATCACACATGATCATTTTTATACCTGAATTCAGCAACGCACGAAATCCCATAAAGATTAAATTAAATCCTAAAAAGAGGGAACTTTATGTCAGATAAGTCTAATTTGCAAAACCTGCTTTTAGATGAAGTACTAGGTTATTATGAGCGTGGCTTGGAAGTCGAACGCTTGTCAAAGCGCACAAATCCCATTGAACTTGTTCGGACTCAAGAGCTTCTTAGCCGCTACTTACCTCCTCCCCCCGCAGTGATTTTCGATGTTGGCGGTGGTTCAGGGATCTATGCTTGTTGGCTTGCCCAGCTAGGGTATCAAGTTCATCTTATTGATGCCGTTCCCTTACATGTAGAGCAAGCCCGCTCTGCTTCTCAGGCTCAACCTGATTATCCACTTATGAGTGCAGAAGTAGGAGATGCCCGTCAGTTAAATCAAGCAAATAATAGTGTTGATGCTGTTCTCTTATTTGGGCCACTGTATCACTTAATTGAACGTAGCGATCGCTTGGCAGCATTACGCGAGGCTGATCGGGTCTTAAAGAGCGGAGGTCTTATTTTTGCCGTTGCTTGTTCTCGCTTTGCTTCCCTCTTAGACGGTTTATTTCGGGGGTGGCTAGACGAGCCGGAGTTTTTGGAAATTGCTCACCGGGACTTGCTTGAAGGGCAACATCGTAATCCAAACAACCATCCTGCTTACTTTACGACAGCATTCTTTCATCATCCTGATGAACTAAAAGCGGAGGTAGAAGAAACAGGGTTATCTTGTCAAAAGCTCTTAGCCATAGAAGGGCCAGGGAAATTACTACAAAATTTTGAGGAACATTGGAATGAACCAAATCGCCGCCAAAGACTCCTGCAAGCTATTCGCTGGCTAGAGACTGAACCTTCTACACTAGGTGTAAGCGCTCACATCATGGCTATTGGTGAAAAATCTCAATAAATATCCTTGGGCATGGTGGTAAAGCAAACTTTTCATTACCTCGTTTTATAATTGAATTTACCTAAGAATTAAGCCCACTTTTGACAAAATTATTCTCTCGTTACAATACCTTTTCATATCCTATTTAAGTGGTCAAAGACGTTAAAGATAATGATAATCAAATAGAGAGGGAAGGAGGCGAGCGTCGCTCGCCTCCTTCCCCCTCTCGATCGCGCAATTTCTCTTCTACCAATGGGACGTACTTGTATGCTGTAGAGTGAAACAATTGCCACAGTTTCACCATCCAATGTGACAAATTCAACCTCATATCCCTTGTTAGGCACTCAAGAGGATAAATTTAGGAAGTGCGTAGACGTAGCCCATCCTAATACATCGTACTGTTCACATTAATTTATCACGTGCGATCGCGTCACCTCTCAAAGATTTAAGATTGCGATCGCAGATATAACCTAACTGCTCAATAAAATCCGAGGTGCTATTTTTAGCACCTCGCAAACCGTATCTAGAATGATAGCAGAGCTATAATCACCATTAAATAACCACAAAATTATTTTCCGTTAGCGTTATTCCACCAGATAGTTGAGCAAATTTTACCTGAGCAAACCCAGGCTTACTACCATCTTGGTCAAAGTACAGTCCACCTGTAGAATTATCGTAAATGAATCGTTGATTGCTTGTCGTTGCAGACGATCCTTGGATAAACTGACTAGCTGAGATTGAACCTATTGATAACCCGCCACCAAAACCAGCAGTCGATACCTGAATGAAGTCATTAGTGGCATTAAAGTTATAAAGACTATCAACGCCTTCCTTATAATCATTGAAAGCAAAGGTATCATTACCATTTCCTCCATAGAGGCTATCATTACCAAAACCACCATAAAAAGTGTTATTTCCTAATGCATTAGAGGCAGAGAGAGTATCATTGCCATCGCCGCCAGAGAGGAAGTTATTTCCTGTTGAATAATCAACAATCAACTTATCTGCACCAGTGCCACCGTTGAGGGTGTTATTGCCTGATGTCCGGCGATAGACTCCTGCTTCTTCACCGTAGTTACCGGACTCGTCGTACTGGTAGCCTGATGCCGAGAGATAATCATTGCCATTATCTCCATTCAGCAGATTAGCACCTGATGAATAGTCAACATTCAAGGAATCGTTGCCAGCGCCACCGTTGAGGGTGTTATTGCCAGTGGTATTATAAAAAGTTCCTCCGTAGCCGTAGCTGTAGCTAGAACCGGAGAGATAATCATTGCCATCACCTCCAGAGAGGAGATTAGCACCTCGTGAATAGTTAACATTCAAAGAATCGTCACCAACACCACCGTTAAGGGTGTTATTGCCAGTAGTGTTATCAAACCTGTAGCCATCGAAGTTAGAGGCAAAAAGAGAATCATTGCCATCGCCTCCATCGAGCAGATTATTGCCTGTTGAAATGTTAGCGCTCAAGTAATCGTCACCAGTGCCACCGTACAGGGTGTTATTACCAAGGGCAAGATCGACGGAGAGACGATCGTTATCATCGCCACCATCTAGGAGGTTATCACCTTTTGAAAATGAAGTACTCAAAATATCGTTACCAGCACCACCGTTGAGGGTATTATTACCAGACTGCACGGGGTCGTAGTAGTCATTAGAAACGGAGAGATAATCATTGCCATCGCCACCATTTAATAGGTTATCACCTGTTGAAATGTCAGCACTCAAGCTATCGTTACCAGCGCCACCGTTGAGGGTGTTATCACCAGACACCAGATTACCGTTGTAGTCAGTTTCAGTTAATGCTGTGAGAGTATCATTGCCATCGCCACCATTGAGCAGATTATTGCCTGTTGAACCGTTAGCATTCAAGTAATCGTCACCAACGCCACCGTTGAGGGTATTATTCCCCGCACTATCTTGCAGCAAGTCATTACCGATATTACCGTCGAGGAAGTCATTTCCCGTACCACCATTGAGAGTATCATTCCCCGTACCACCATCGAGGGTATCATTCCCCGTACCACCATTGAGTATGTTATTGCCTGTTGAACCGCTAGCATTCAAGTAATCGTTACCAGCACCACCGTTGAGGGTGTTATTGCCTATAGAGCGAGAGTCGTATGTGGAGGAGAGATCGCGGGGTTGGTTTTCGTCGTAGTAGGGAGTGTAGCTGTAGTAGCCAGAGAGGTCGAGAGAATCATTGCCATCGCCACCATTGAGCAGATTATTACCTGTTGAACCGCTAGCATTCAAATAATCATTACCAGCACCACCGTTGAGGGTGTTATTGCCTGACGAGCGAGAGTCCTTATTAAAGTAATCATTTCCTTGGTAGTGGCCAGAAAGGTCGAGGGAATCATTACCATCGCCACCATTGAGCAGATTATTACCTGTTGAACCGCTAGCATTCAAATAATCGTCACCAGCACCACCGTTGAGGGTGTTATTGCCTGACGAGCGGAGGTCGTCGCCGTCTGGGTAGTCCAAACTCCAGTAGCCAGAGAGGTCGAGGTAATCATTGCCATCGCCACCATTGAGCAGATTATTACCTGTTGAACTATTAGCGATCAAGCGATCGTCACCAACACCACCGTTGAGGGTGTTATTGCCAGTGCCACCAATGAGAGTATCATTACCTGCGCCACCCCGCAGCAAGTCGTTGCCACCCTTACCATCGATTTTGTCATTACCCCCCTGACCATTAATGACATCATCTGAATTGTCTAAACCCGTAATGTTGTTGTCGAGGTCATTGAGGAAAGTCACCGTGTTCTTAACGTGCAAGCTGGTATCAGTAGAGTTGGCATCGAAGACATCAAAGCTGTCGATAATGCTAGTTTGCCCATCAAACAAGATATTGCCAATAGCTGGTCTTGTTCCAGAAGCTTTTAGATTCTCCAAGTTTTCTAATTTGAAGTTTTTGAGGATAACTTTGTTATTAGCCACCCCTTCAAAGGTGATTTCCAGGCTATTGCCATTCTGGGTAAGCAGCAGATTTTTAGCAGTGAAACCAGTACCTTGAAATTTGATGGTATCCACTTCGGCAATCACTGCTGTTGATGGATTTGAGCCTTTACCTATGCCACTGAAATCAGTAATCGTATCAGTGCCGTCACCCAAGTTGTAAACAAATTTATCCTTGCCGCCGCCACCAGTCACGGTGTCGTTACCATTCTTCGCTGTGATAGTATCGTTACCTAATTTACCGTTAATGGTGTCAATGCCATTACTGCCCACTAGAGTATCATTACCGTTGCTTCCAATGATATTAGTCATAACTTTTACCTTCCTAAATCAGTTTTTTTCAGTAACTTTAAGTTCTCAGCCCTGAGTCGGTGTTGTTTTAGAGGACAAGAATTGCCGATAGTTGACACTTTCGGCATACTTTTATGTCACCCTTAAAGGACAGTAATTTTTCTCGGAAATTTACTTTGTTGACCAGCTTGCAAGTAGCACCTATCTAAGTATCAAGGTCTCACGCGCTGTCATAATTAATGAACGTGTAGATGAATTGAAATAGGTCGTTTCAGGCTTTTATATAACTATCCTTGATTGGATAGCGTAGGCGCAGCCCCCATTAGGCATAGCTGAAAAAGCGCCTCCAAATTAAGCCTAAGTGCCTGAAATCCAGACCTCATGCTTTATTTTTTTGTGAATGCGTAAATCCTGCTATCTTGAAAATAGAAAACAGTTAACTCTTAATAGAGAAAAAAGTTTTTATACATTTGTTGTGGGCTGTTGCCCGTGGCTGTCTAGCTTAAAAATAGGGAACATTTAATAACCTGATATTAACTAAATACTGAATATTTACTTAGATGTCTATACCTGAAGAGGCATCTTTGCATACTCTTCACATTCTCCGCCCAGAAATCTATATACTAAGTAATTCTCTTGGTATATTCTTTACATTTTCAGAATTTATAGCTAATAATTTGTCTTCGGAGCGTCACTGGCGTTGTGTTAGCACGGAGAGTACGGCAATCGTGCGTTACGAACTCCGTTCTAACACAACGCCAGTTGCTACAAGGGAGGGAACCTCCGCAGCAACGCACTGGCTCCCCTACATACCTAATTTTGTTCCAAAATCAAAGCTAAACGCCCCGCTATTGCTAACAGGAGTCAGAATCAAGACGCTTGCGGACTCGCTATCAGCGATCGCTACTTAAATTACAAACGCAGATATAATTAGACCACGCTAATTACGATTAAATAACCACAAAATTGTTGTTGGTTAGTGACAATCCAGCCGATAGTTGTGCGAATTTTACCTGAGTAAAATTCGCCGCACTGCCATCTGCGTCAAAGTACAATGCACCTGTAGCATTGTTGTAAATAAATCGCTCTTCGCTAGTGCTTGCAGATGCTCCAATGGTAAACTGACTTTTTTGAAGTGAACCTGATGATAACCCAGTATAAAAGCCATTAGCCGATACCTGAATTAGATCATTCGTGGCGTTGAAGTCATAAAGACTATCAACACCTACGTTGTAATATGCGAAAGCAAAAGTATCAATACCGTTCCCACCTGTCAGGGTGTCATTGCCACCAGAGCCTCCAGAGAGCGTATCGTTACCATTGCTCCCCACAATATTGTCATTGTAATATGTACCTACAACATTTAATCCTTCGATATTTTTGTAGCTAACACTATTGATACCTGCTGTAATTGTACCAGTGTTAGTAGTGGCGTTGAAAATCGAAGTAATGCCCTTTGTAGCGTTGTTGTAATTGATGAATAATAAATCGTCGCCTTTACCCCCATCTATCGTATCTTTGCCACCATAGCCCCCAGAGAGCGTATCGTTACCATTGCTCCCCGCAATATTGTCATCGTAGGCTGTACCTACGACATTTAATCCTTCGATATTTTTGTAGCTAACACTATTGATACCTGCTGTAATTGTACCAGTGTTAGTAGTGGCGTTGAAAATCGAAGTAATGCCCTTTGTAGCGTTGCTGTAATCGATGAATAATAAATCGTCGCCTTTACCCCCATCTATTGTTTGAGTAATTAAATCAGAGGGGGCAATATCTGAGGATGTAGTGCTTACATAGAACAAATCATTGCCATCACCCCCATCAGCGAGGTTATTACCTTTTGAACCGCTAACATTCAAGGTATCATCACCAACGCCTCCATTAAGAGTGTTATTGCCTAAAGAACTGACATCATCGTATTTTAACAAGCCGCTAACAATATAGTCATTGCCATCACCCCCAAAGAGGAGGTTATTACCTGTTGAAGTGCTAACATTCAAGGTATCATCACCAGCGCCTCCGTTAAGGGTGTTATTACCTGTTGAACCGCTAGCACTCAAATTATCATCACCAATACCACCATTGAGGGTGTTATTGCCTGTTGAACCGCTAGCATTCAATACGTCGTCACCTACACCACCATCAAGGATATTATTACCTGTATCACTTTCGAGAGTATCATTTCCTGCACCACCAATCAGAGTATCATTTCCCGCACCACCTCTGAGGATGTCATTACCACTTTTGCCGTTGATGATGTCGTCACCACCTTGACCATTGATGACATCATTGGAGTTGTCAAAACCTATAATATTGTTATCGAGGTCATTGAGGAAAGTAACAGTGTTCCTCTTGAGGAGGGTAGTTTGAGTAGAATTAGCATCAAACACATCAAAACTGTCGGTGATACTGGTTTGTCCATCAAACAAGATATTGCCAATAGCAGATCGTGAAGAAGTTGCTGGCAAATTATCCAGGTTTTCTAATTTGAAGTTTTGCAGAATGACTTTGTTATTATAGTAATCATCTTCAAAAGTGATTTCTAAGTTATTGCCATTTTGAGTTAATTGTAGATTTTGAGCAGTGAATTGAGCGCCTGTATATTGCAAGGTGTCTAAGGAGTTAATCACACTAGCTGAGGGATTTGAACCTTTACCCACGCCACCAAAATCGGTAATGGTATCAGTCCCAAGGGAGCGGTAGTTGCCAGTGTCATAACTATTGTCGTAAACAAATGTATCCTTTCCTTTGCTACCAGTTAGGGTATCATTGCCACTATCCCCAGAGAGGGTATCGTTGCCATCTTTCCCCACAATATTGTCATCGAAGGCTGTACCTAAGATATTTAATCGTTCAATATTTTTGTAGCTAACGCTATCCGTGCCGGCGGTAATTGAGCCAATGTTAGTAGTGGGATTGAATGTTGTTGTCAGCCCACCTGTAGCATCGCTGTAATCGACAGACAATACATCGTCGCCTTTACCCCCATCTATAGTATCTTTACCTCCAGAACCCGTGGAGAGGGTATCGTTGCTATCTTTCCCCAAAATCTTGTCATCGAAGGCTGTACCTACGATATTTAATCGTTCGATATTTTTGTAGCTAACGCTATCCGTGCCGGCGGTAATTGAGCCAATGTTAGTAGTGGGATTGAATGTTGTTGTCAGCCCACCTGTAGCATCGCTGTAATCGATGAATAATAAATCGTCGCCTTTACCCCCATCTATAGTATCTTTACCTCCAGAACCCGTGGAGAGGGTATCGTTGCCATCTTTCCCCAAAATCTTGTCATCGAAGGCTGTACCTACGATATTTAAGCGTTCGATATTTTTGTAGCTAAGGCTATTCGTACCAGCTGTAATTAAGCTAATGTTAGTAGTGGAATTGAATGTTGTTGTCAGCCCCCCTGTAGCATTGCTGTAATCGACGGATAGCAAATCGTCGCCTTTACCCCCATCTACTGTTTGAGTCACTAAAAAGGTGATAGGAGGATATGATGATCGGCTAGCTACATAGATATAATCATTACCATCGCCGCCATTGAGTAGATTATCACCTGTTGAACCGCTAGCATTCAAGGTATCGTTACCTGCACCACCGTTGAGGGTGTTATTGCCTGATGATTGAGTGTCGTAATAATAGTCAGTATTATATACGGGGAAGCCAGAAATGGAGATAGAATCATTGCCATCGCCGCCATTGAGTAGATTATCACCTGTTGAACCGCTAGCATTCAAGGTATCGTTACCTGCGCCACCGTTGAGAGTGTTATTGCCTAATGAATAAGTGTCACGGAACAAGTCACCGCCGAAAGTAGGGATGTCTTCAGTAAAGCCAGAAATGGAGATAGAATCATTGCCATCGCCGCCATTGAGTAGATTATCACCTGTTGAACCGCTAGCATTCAAGGTATCGTCACCAGCACCACCATTGAGGGTATTATTGCCTGATGAGAGAAGGTCGTTGATTTGTGGGGGATCGGTGGATTCGTAGTGGTAGCCAAAGGCGTAGAGAAAATCATTGCCATCGCCGCCATTGAGTAGATTATCACCTGTTGAACCACTAGCATTCAAGGTATCGTTACCTGCACCACCGTAGAGCGTATCATTCCCCGTACCACCTCTTAAAAGGTCGTTGCCACTCAATCCGTCAATGATATCGTTACCCCCCTGACCATTTATTACATCATCTGAGTTGTCAAAACCCTTGACGTTGTTGTTCAGATCGTTAAGGAAGGTGACTGTGTTCTTGTTGAAGATTGTGCTTTGAGTGGAGTTGGCATTGAAGACATCAAAGCTGTCAGTAATAGTAGTTTGCCCATCAAACAGGATATTGCCTAAGTTAACAGTGGCTCCTGTAGATTTACTGAAGTTATCCAGGTTTTCTAGTTTGAAGTTTTGCAGGATGACTTTGGGACTAGGACTACTAAATATATTTAGCGGGGTTTCAAAGCTGATTTCTACATTGTTGCCATTCTGAGTAAGTAGCAAATTTTTAGCAGTAAAGTCAGTACCTTGGAATATCAGGGTATCAGCTTCGTCAATGACTCCTGCTGTGGGCTTGGTTCCTTTACCTACCCCAGCAAAATCGGTGATGAGAGTGATGATACGAGGAGCTAAGTAGGAGTAGTTGTAATTACGGTAGTCGAAAATAAATTTATCCTTGCCGGTTCCACCAGTTAATGTGTCGTTGCCACTGTTCACTGTGATGGTATCATTGCCAGCTTTACCGTTAATGGTATCGTCGGAGTTGCTGCCCACTAGGGTATCATTACCATTGGTTCCAATGATATTCGTCATAATTTTTATCTCCCTAAATCGATTTTTTCAGTAACTTTCAGTTTTCAATCTGCTTTTTGTGCTGTTTTATGGCACAATTCATATCATGTCCGCCAAATTACTTACGATATGTCATTGCGAGCGCAACGAAGTGGAGCGAAGCAATCACCAGGACTCTGCGTTCGCGAAGCGTGTCCGAAGGACTTATGCTTCACTCCGTACCCTTCTCCTTCGGAGACGCTACGCGAACGGGTTCTCCAACGGAGTACGCAATGACAAGTGTTTAACCGTACATGATATAACTCACCGGAAATTGACGTTTTTGGCATATTTTAATCCGCCAACCTTGAAGAACAGTAATTTTTCTCGAAGATTCACCTTATGAAAAGGCTTTTGCATAACGCCGATCTAGCTATAGGAATCCGGTTTGATTTTTGAACAAAATTAAGTATTTGTAGGGTGCGTTACGCGAAATGATAACGCACTAAATCCTTAAGAATGGTGCGTTAGCGTAACGCTAACGCACCTATGTATCTTTTCAAAAATCAAATAGTATTGCTATAGAAGAGAAATATAGTCAATAGTTGACTGCTTAATGGAGAAAAAGATTTTTATATCCTTATTTTGGGGGATTCTCCGTGGGTGTCTAGATTGAAAATAGAGAACATCTTAATAGCCTCAAAATAACTATACAGTTAATATTTTACTTAGATGTTTATACTTAAATGGTCATCTTTGCACACTCTTCACATTATTTACGGATAAATGTATATGCGAATACTAAACTTTGTGTATTCTTCATACTCCTTTAGTTTTTAGACAATAAAAAAGTAGAAGGCGGGAGGCAAGTATTTGAAACAGTGATAAAAAATACATATTTTCCTTTTTGAAGGCTGGGATGATTGCGCTTGGGTTGGCTTACACTATGAGTACAATCAAGCGATCGCGTGTTAATAGTCAATATCAGTTGCTAAAATTCAAAACGCAGAGATGATCCGACTTAGCCAAGAACACTTACAAACTATCCGCACCCATGCCGAAAACACTTATCCAGATGAGTGTTGCGGTATAATTTTGGGCCATCTGGCTAGTGAGGACAAAATTGTGGTCGAAGTTATGCCAACAGAAAATGCCTGGAATACAGAAGCGGCTACTGAGTTTCTAGGAGAAGATACAGCAGAAAGTAAAAGACGGCAATATACGATCGCACCCGAAGTTATGCTAAAAACACAAAAGGAAGCACGCGATCGCTCACTGAACATTATCGGCATTTTTCACTCGCACCCAGATCATCCTGCTATCCCCTCAGAATGCGATCGCCTATACGCTTGGCAAGGATACTCATATATAATAGTTTCCGTCCAAAACGGTAAAGCTGGAGAACTCCAAAGTTGGAGCCTTGATAAGGATCGCCAGTTCCAAGCAGAGGCAATTGAAAATATAAAATAACTGTCTTTAAACATCTTTGATTCAGTGCGGGCTTGTACCCAAAATTAATTAATTAAAAATTATTCTTCTTCTTAATTTTTCACTTTTAACTTTTAATTAAAAAAAGGTCAAGGCAGATAAAGCTTCTCAAAAAAGCAACATATAATTGATAACTTTCTCTGTGAACAAATGCTAGCTGCGACAAACTTTTTTTATGTTGATGATTTACTGGTGCAGATTTACAACTCTGAAGTCGAAATAGCCCAGGATGTCGCCGAAATCGCCCAAAAGTATTTACAGCAAGTTCTCAAACAACAGGATACAGCAGCCGTATTATTAGCAACAGGTAACTCCCAACTCAAATTTCTCGATGCTTTGATTGCATTGGGTGGTGTAGATTGGTCACGGATTATTCTGTTCCATCTAGATGAATATTTGGGAATTACTGCCGATCATTCTGCGAGTTTCCGGCGCTATATGCGAGAACGGGTAGAAAAGCGGGTTTTTCCTAAGCAATTTCACTATATACAAGGTGATGCATTGCAACCAGTGGCAGAGTGCGATCGCTACACCAAATTATTGCAAGCACAACCAATAGACTTATGCTGTCTTGGTGTTGGCGAAAATGGACATTTGGCTTTTAACGATCCATCAGTAGCAAATTTTCAAGATCCTTATAGTGTAAAGCTTGTGAAGCTGGATGTGGTGAACCGTCAGCAACAAGTAAGCACAGGTCACTTTCCAAATCTAGAAACTGTCCCACAATATGCTTTTACTGTCACCATCCCAACGATTTGTTCAGCTAAAAAAATTATCTGTCTGGCTCCAGAAAAACGTAAAGCGAATGTGGTAAAACAAATGTTGCAAGGAGCTATGAGTACAGAATGTCCGGCTTCTATTCTCCGTCAACAATCCCAAGCAACGTTATTTTTGGATGTCAATTCTGCTAGTTTGCTGTGAAAAGGGAGTGGTAAATAAGGCAGGTGAGAAGTACTAAATATGACCGCAATGTTGTTATACTTATTGAATAAGTGGGCGTAAGTAATTGAAGGTTTGTAGTAAGGATCTTTAGTCCTTAGACATAGGAGTGAAAAAGAATGTAGGGACGCGATATATCGCATCCCTACAAGAGTTCTGCATAAAGCATATTAATTTCTGGGGATGTCTCTTAATTAAGGGCTAAAGCCCTTACTACAAAACAATTTCAAAATTATTTACATTACTTAATCTAGTTTGATTTATTCTCACCTACTTACTTAAATAATTAAAAGTTTTGTTAAGGGCTGAAGCTTTTACTACCAACCAAGGTATCTAATGCCATCATTAACAGAAAGTGCATACCCCTCCTAGCACCAATCCCAATAAACCCCAAGACCTTTTCTTAGTATGCGGACTCCAAAGTTTAGGGCAACATTGTGTTGCAGTCCTAAAGGAATACGATGTTAAAGTCATTGCCATTGAAGATGTACAACCCGAACATTGGGAAGTCTCAGAAGTCCCAAGCTTACTAGAAAAGTTAATCATAGGAGATTGCCGTCAGCCAAGTGTTTTAGAACAGGCAGGTATAAGGCAATGTCGTTCAATACTTTTAGTCACAAGAGACGAGCGGATAAATATAGAAGCAGCCTTTGCAGCACGGCGACTTAATCCGCATGTTCGCTTAATTGTACGTTCTGACAAACAAAACTTCAACAAACTTTTATCCGAAAACTTAGGTAATTTTGTTGCCTTTGAGCCTACCCATCTTTCCGCTCATTCTTTTGCTTTAGCATCTCTTGCATCTGAAGCCATCGGTTATTTTACCTTAGAGGGGCAACTATTGCAAATAAGCAAGCATCAGGTACAAGCGAAGGATAGTTGGTGCAATGGTAAGCCAGTACATAGACTCAATCTCACGACTCGCCGCATCTTGAGTCACACAACCGTTTCATCCGATCCACTCAAAGAATTATTTGCGTGTGACCCCGAAGCAGAAGTGCAAGTAGGAGACATACTTGTTTACATTGAGATTGCATACGAACTGACTTTCTCTGAGCAACATACAAAGAAATCTAATCGCCAACAGTGGCAGTGGCAAGAGTTTGTTCAAGGCATCACAGCGAAGAATTTTAAGGATAAAATAGTACAACTTTGGCAATCTTACTACCAAAGCCAAAATCAAATCCGGCGAATTGCGACAATCTATGCAATTACTGTAATCATCCTCTGGTTGGTTGCAATAATTCTTTACCGTTTGTATTTTCCTAACATCAACCTGCAAGAAGCTTTCTATGGGACAGCAGTTTTGCTCTTGGGAGGATATGGAGATTTATTTGGCGGTGTTAAGTTTAGATCGCAACCAGAACCCTCAGTCGATATGCCTTGGTGGTTGCGGTTCTTTAGCCTGGGACTCACATTGACAGGTCAAGCTTTTGTAGGAGTATTATATGCACTTGTCACTGATGCACTTGTCACTTCAAGATTCCAGTTTTTTAATTCTCGTCCTCCCGTACCACAACGCAAACATATAGTAATTATTGGCTTAAATCGCTTGGGACAGAGAGTTGCTAGTCTTTTGCAAGAACTCAACCAGCCGTTAGTAGGAATTCATGATACCACCCTCGACCAAGAGACTTTACCAGATATGCCCCTGATTATTGGCAATGCTACCGAAGTACTCACTAAGGCGAATCTCTCCCATGCTAAAAGTATCGTGTTAGTTGGGGATGATAACATGGAAAATCTGGAAATTGGTTTGATGGCTCATGCAATGAACCCAACCACTAACTTGATTATCCGCTCTCAAGATCGCCATTTTAGTGATAATATCGCCCCTCTGTTTCCCTATGCTCAAGTTTTGTGTGGCGCGGCTTTGTCGGCGGAAGTCTTTGCTTGTGCGGCCTTTGGGGAAAATGTTCTGAGCTTGTTTCACTTGAGCGAGCAAATAGTTATGGTGACGGAATACAAGATTGAAGAAGGTGATACTCTCAATAGCTTGCTTCTATCTGAAATAGCCTCTGGCTACAGTGTTGTGCCGATTCTCTACCATAAATATCGGCGAGACAATTATTCGTTGATGCCTTGGTATGATGTTAAACTTTATGCTGGCGATCGCTTGATTGTTTTAGCCACAAGTAGTAGTTTGCAGCGAATCGAATGGGGTGAAATGCTGCCTCGCCTTTGGCAGGTGCAGATCGAAAAAGCTCTGACTACAAATGCTATTATCTATGGCGCTGAAGAAATAGTTTTGATTACAGGATGCAGTTTAGCTACCGCTAGGCAATGGATGAATAATTTACCTGGAGTGTTGCCAATACAACTTTATAAACATCAAGCTCAACGTCTTGTGCGGGCGCTAAAAAAAATACAAGTTTTGGCAAATGTAATTTTTATTGGGCAAGGCAGTAGCTCGACTTGATTAAAAAGTAAAAAGTTAATCACCAGAAATAAATTTACGGGCTTCAAACTGTTTTCTTTTTCTTTCTTTTGCCTTTTAATTTTCCACTTTTACCTTGTTATGTCATGTCAGCCAAATTATTTACGATATGTCATTGCGAGCGCAACAAAGTGGAGCGTTCGTGCAGCGTCTCCAAGAGTTGCAATCACCAGGACTCTGCGTTCGCGAAGCGTGTCCGAAGGACTTATGCTTCACTCCGTACCCTTCTCCTTCCGAGACGCTATTCGCGTTCGGGAACGTCAAGGGCGAACGCAATGACAAGTGTTTAACCGGACACGATATTATATAGCAATCCAATTTGATTTATGAAATTATTTGCGTAGGTAGGGAGTAGGGAGTAGGGAAGGAGCCTTTTTGAGTTGCACTGAGTTTTTTCAGAAATCAAATATGATTCCTATATAAAATGGGATGTAATTATAGGGGCACAATATTAATAGAGTGTGCCCCTACTACTCTCACCTGAATTCCACATAAACGACGGCTATATGATTCCTTCAGTGTGGTGAATACTATCTAGAACGAGTACTTGTTACTTCATTAGGATCGCTATAAGCGCGGACTTTATCGCGATTACGAGCCAGACCTGCTAAACCAAGTAGACCAAATAAACCTAGCCAACCCCAATCGAAACCGCGATCGCTAGTTCTTTGGGAAGTTGTAATACCTGCATTCCTGTTAGTACCTGTTGAGTCAGTACTTGTAGTACCAGTGCCTGTTGAGTCAGTGCTTGTTGTACCACTACCTGTATCAGTGCCTGTAGCGCCACCGCCTGTAGTTCCAGTGCCATTCATGCCACCGCCTGTAGCGTCAGTACCTGTAGTTCCAGTACCTGTTGAGCCAGTGCCTGTTGAGCCAGTGCCTGTTGAGCCAGTGCCTGTTGAGCCAGTGCCTGTACTTCCACTACCTGTAGTTCCAGTGCCATTCATACCACCGCCTGTAGTGTCAGTACCTGTAGTTCCAGTGCCTGTTGAGCCAGTACCTGTTGTACCAGTGCCTGTAGTTCCAGTGCCTGTTGAGCCACTACCTGTACTTCCACTACCTGTTGAGCCAGTACCTGTTGAGCCAGTACCTCCTGTTGAGCCAGTACCTCCTGTTGAGCCAGTACCTGTTGTACCAGTGCCTGTACTTCCACTACCTGTTGAGCCAGTGCCTGAACTACTACCACCACTACCAGAGCCTCCGCTTTGGGCAAAAACAGAAGGAGGTAAGGATACAGAAGCGAAACTAATGGCAAAGACGGTAGCCAAAGCAGCTTTAGATAGATGAGAATTCTTCATGGTTATGGTTCTTATGATGTTTTAGATTTCTGTGGTTGATTGATGTTCAAAACTGATATTTTCTACTCAATCCAGTGCTAGACTAGACAAATTTCGACAATCAATATTGAGGAGTCTTGCACCTAGCTTTTCTTTTGTTGGAAAACTTGAAAACATTCAAAGCTCTCATAACACCTAAATATTCATCAGAGTCAAACTAATTCATAATCAGTAATTACTAATTCATAATTAGGAACTCACGACCAAAGCCGCTTGTTAACCAGAAACAATAATGAATAATAGCAATATTTATTCCTACAATAAAATTACTATTCATTTGCAATCTGATTTCTAATTACTTATTGTGAATTATTTTGTTGTAATTATTATTCAATATAACAGCTAATTTTTTGCCGGACTACTACCAGAAGAGTAAAGCTCTTTCTATCGCAGGAATTAATTTGGCGTTAAAGTTAGTCTACAAATGTGAAGATAACAAAATATTTTGTAGCCTGTAATTAGATAAGCAGGAATTAACACAAACATAATCTTCGTTTGAGGTGAGTTTACCCTGTTTGCCAGAGCGATCGCTATTTCATCTCTAGAGCGATCAAAACTAAGGTTTCTAACTTAGGAGCGATCGCTCACTTGACAATACTCAATTAGCATCTTTAACTTGGTACTAGACTCAAGCCGCAAGCCAAGTAGTCAAAAAAATTACATAAAAATTATATTAGCCTCAAAGGTTTATACCGTAATTATACGTAATACTTAACATTGTGATTATATTATGTATACGAAATATTACTGAGATTTTTGAAGGCATCTATAATATGTCAATGCTTCATTTCAGAGAATCTACGGTAACGAAAACTAAAGCGATCGCGGTACTTTAATTTCAATCAGCCTTATATTATCAGGTTAAAAAACTCAAAAAGGATGACGAATAGACGAATAGATGATGTAGAAGACCCACCTGCTAATCGATCCTAGCTGTAGGCTAGTACGGGAAAACTCTTACAAACGCCGAATGTGTTCTCTTTTCAATCCTTTAGAGTATGAGAAGCTGCCCACGTACGCATCTGCACGTCTAGAAAGGTAGGCTAAAAACCTCTTCCTTCGCACTTCGGGCTTTGGTGAAAACTTGTGCAATGTATAGGTTTTTATGATAGATTTCTTAAATAATTTTTTCTCTATTAGCCAGTTTATTCCTCACGGACATTGCTACCTCTGGAAACCAGGATTGGTGTGGTTGCATCTGGTTTCAGATGTATTCACTGCACTTGCTTATTATTCAATTCCAGTGATGCTAGTTTATTTTGTCCGTAAACGGCGAGATGTGCCTTTCGACTGGATATTCATAATGTTTGGCACATTCATCGTTGCTTGTGGCACAACCCACTTGATGGATGTATGGACGCTTTGGCATCCTACCTATTGGCTATCAGGGCTAATCAAAGCGGTAACAGCTTTTATCTCCGTGTTGACGGCTATAAAACTTGTGCCATTAATACCCAAGGCATTAGCTTTACCAAGTCCTACCCAACTAGAGGCTGCAAACTACCAACTAGCAAAAGAAATTGCTGAACGCATCCGAACAGAGGAGGTGTTGAGAGAAAGTGAGCAACGCTGGCAATTAGCTTTGCGCGGTAATAATGATGGAATTTGGGACTGGAATGTTCAAACTAATAAAATTTTCTTTTCCTCTCGGTGGAAGGAAATGCTCGGTTATGAAGACAACGAAATTTCTGATCGTTTAGATGAAAGGCTGAAACGAGTGCATCCAGACGATATTGGCTGGGTGACACAAGCAATTCAAGATTACTTTGCTCAGAAAACGCCACTTTACACTAATGAGCATCGCGTTTTATGTAAAGACGGCACTTACAAATGGATTTTAGATCGAGGTCAAGCACTGTGGGATGAAAATGGTAACGTAGTGCGAATGACAGGTACACAAAAAGATATCACTGAGCGTAAACAAGCAGAGAAAGTATTAAGTAGTCTACTGGAGCAATTAGAAAGCAAAGTTGAGAAACGAACAGTGGAGTTAACAAGAATCAATCAATCACTACAGGCAGAAATTACTGAGCGCCAGCGAATAGAAGAAGCATTGCGGGAAAGCGAACAACGATTCCGCGCTACATTCCATCAAGCCGCCGTTGGCATCGCCCATGTAGCGATAGATGGAAGGTGGTTATTAGTTAATCAAAAGCTTTGCGATATTCTTGGTTACACACCCGAAGAACTACAATTGCTAACTTTTCAAGATATTACTCACCCAAATGATCTTAACGCCGACCTAAAATATATTAACCAGATTTTAGCAGATAATATTCAAACTTATTCGATGGAAAAGCGCTATTTACATAAAGATGCTTCCATCGTTTGGGTTAATCTCACTGTGTCTTTAATGCGCGAACCAAATGGAGAGCCAAAGTATTTTATTTCTGTGGTTGAAGATATTAGCGAACGGAAAGCTGCACAGCGCGATCGCCGACGATGGGAGGAGCAAATTCAAGCATCACTCTCAGAAAAGGAGGTGTTATTAAAAGAGATTTACCATCGGGTAAAAAATAATTTACAAGTTATTTCTAGTCTACTAAGTTTGCAATCTGCTTATATCAAAGACGAACATGATTTAGTAATATTTAAACAAAGTCAACAGCGAATTGCATCAATGGCTTTAGTTCACGAAAAATTGTACCAGTCTCAAGACTTGGCAAAAATTAATTTTGGTGAGTATATTCGAGATTTGATAGCAAGTTTATTTAGTGCATACGAAGTCAATGAAGATGCGATCGCTCTGAATATAAATATCAACGATCGAGTGTTTCTCGGCTTGGATACAGCAATTCCTTGTAGTTTAATTATCCATGAGCTTGTATCAAATTCTTTGAAATATGCATTTCCAGCAGATAGAAATGGTACAATCTATATCGAAATTAATCAAAATCAAAACCATCAGATTACACTTATAGTCAGTGATGATGGAATTGGTTTACCAGCAAATTTTAATTTCAAAAAAATCGCCTCTTTAGGTTGGCAGTTAGTAGACGCTTTAACCAATCAACTTTCAGGAAATATCAATATCCAAGGTTCTATGGGAGTAGAGTGTCAGTTGACATTTGCATTAACATAAAAGCTAAAATATGACAAACGCAAAAATTTTAGTTGTGGAAGATGAAGCTATTGTTGCTAAAGATTTACAACATCGACTTGTAAGATTTGGCTACACAGTTCCTGTTATCGCTTCTTCAGGAGAAGAAGCAATTAACCAAGCAGTAGAAATATCCCCAGATTTAGTGCTAATGGATATTAAGCTAAAAGGTAAAATGGACGGGATAGAAGCTGCACAAGAAATCCATAAGCATTTAGATATTCCCATAATATATCTGACTGCTTATGCAGATGAAAGCACATTGATCCGAGCTAAGATAGCTGAACCATTTTGCTACTTATTGAAACCTTTTAAGGAAAAAGAACTACAAACAAATATCGAAATAACTCTATATAAACATGGTTTAGAAAGGCAATTAAAAGTAAATAAAAAATGGCTAGATGCACTTTTAAGAAGTATCAGTGATGGCGTGATTGCTAGCGATCTGCAAGAATTGGTAACTTTTATGAATCCCGTAGCTGAAAATCTTACTGGATGGAAACAAGAAGAAGCTTATGGCAGACATTCATCAGAAATATTCAATATTGCCAATGCAGAAACTCATAACCCTATTGAAAGTCCCATCATCAAAGTCCTTCAAGATGGTATTATAGTTAGTATCCCAGCAGAAACTATTCTAATTACTAGAGACGGGGAAGAAATACCAATTGATGACAGCGCTGCACCAATTAAAGATGATAAAGATAATATTACGGGTGCTGTGTTAGTTTTTCGAGATGTTAGTGAGCGGAAACGAGCAATTGAGCGAGAGGAACTTGTGGTGAAATGGGAGGAGATAAATCAACTCAAAAATGACTTTTTAAATTTAGTTTCCCATGAACTGCGATCGCCTCTGAGTAACATCAAGTTAATGATTCAAATGATACAAGTATCTACTGATACTGAAGAAACTCAACGCTATCTACAACTGATGGAAGCAGAGTGCGATCGCGAGTTAGGATTAATTAACGATCTGCTAGACTTACAACGCCTAGAAAGCTCATCCTATCCAATTATCACACCTGATGCGTTGCTCTTACAACAGTGGTTAACTTGGGTAATTGAGCCGTTTCAAATCCGTGTTCAAGAACATCAGCAAACTCTACAGTTAAATCTCTCCTCAAATCTCCCGCCGTTGTTCTCTGATAGCACCTGTTTAGAACGAATTATCGTAGAATTACTCAATAATGCCTGTAAATACACACCATTGGGTGGTGAAATTATCCTAAGTGTAAGTCATAACTCCTCGGAAGTACCCGCAAAAACTATTATTACTACCAGTAATTCAATAGAAATCCCAGCAACAGAGTTATCACGAATCTTTGAGAAATTTTATCGCCTCGCTAATGCAGATATCTGGAATCAAGGTGGTTCTGGATTGGGTTTACCTATAGTAAAGAAATTAGTCGAACAACTGCAAGGAAACATTCAAGTAGAAAGTAGTAATGGATGGACAACATTCACCCTGACATTAACTGATTTATAGAGTTTAGCTTCTATTCGATATGCGTAAGTCCTATGAGATAATTAAAGCAAATTATTAAATCTAGAAAAATGTCATTAACTGCATCTTCTACACCTCAAGGTTTTAGTGCATTTATTACTAATTTGGGAATCCGCGATACAACTGATGATTTTGTATTTATTAAATCATCAGTTCCTTGTGTTGCTGATGGAGTCTTCACTCAAAGTCTTTTCGCCGGGCCAAGTGTTACTATTAGTCGGGATAACTTAAAAGATTCACAAGCACAAGGAATTGTCGTTATATCTAAGAATGCTAATGTCGCTAATGGTGATATTGGTATCGCTGATGCCCAAGAGGTTCTACAATTAGTTGCAACTGAAACTGGAATTCCTGCACATAATATTGTGATAGCTTCTACAGGTGTAATTGGTAGACGTTACCCGATTGAAAAAATCCGAGCAGGTTTATTAGGATTAGGGAAAAAATTGACTCCTGCTGATTTTAATGCCGCCGCCCGTGGTATTATGACCAC
Organism: Nostoc sp. KVJ3; assembly: GCF_026127265.1. GTDB lineage: Bacteria > Cyanobacteriota > Cyanobacteriia > Cyanobacteriales > Nostocaceae > Nostoc. The sequence continues at coordinate 2,635,400 of NZ_WWFG01000001.1, read as the reverse complement.
CGATACAGTATCGAAACTAGCTACACGACAAATAGGTAATGCCAAACTGGTAGGAATTGCTAAAGGTGTCGGCATGATTGAGCCTAATATGGCAACTCTGCTAACTTTCTTTTTTACTGATGCTGCGATTTCTGCAAGTAGCCTTCGTTCGATTTTTCGCTCTACTATAGATAAAACCTTTAACTGTCTGAGTGTAGATACTGACACTTCTACTAGTGACTCCGCCGTGATTTTAGCTAATGGTTTAGCTGGCGAAGTTTCAGAAGCAGATTTTGCCAGTGCATTGGAAGAAATTGCCCAAGAATTAGTGCTAAAAATTGCCAGAGATGCAGAAGGTGCTACCAAAATTATTGAGGTAACTGTAGATTCAGCAATTAACTATACACAAGCCAAAAAAGTAGCTAAAGCAATTGTCAATTCACCATTAGTAAAAACTGCTGTTTATGGTGCAGATCCGAATTGGGGACGAGTGGCTATGGCTATCGGCAAATGTGAAAATGAACAGCAGATAAATCCAGAAAGAGTTGTTATTAGTTTTGATAACGTGAAAGTTTATCCTAGTAGCTTAACTAATGAAAATCTGGAACAATTAAGGCAAATTATGTCTAAAGATAAAGTAGATATTCATGTTAGCCTCAATATTGGTGAAACTTCTGCAACTGTATGGGGTTGCGATCTTTCAGAGGGTTACATAGAAATTAATGGCAAATATTCAACTTGATTAACAAGAAGAGACGCAAAATTTTGCGTCTCTACGTAGGTTGATGCTACCCAAAGCATTCTTGCAATAGGTGGGGTTAAAACCCGCAACAATAGAGCATAGCTGTCTTCTTCACCAGCAATACTCGCAAACCCACCCCGCAAGGAAGGAGACGAACTTTGACATCAGCTAAAATTATCAGCAATTCTACGTACATGAATATTAGCCATTATCTAGATATGGATAAAAGGCACAGGGACATCAACAGCTAATTGTTTTCTCAAAAAAGTTGACGTAAGTAATTTTATTGTACTATAGTATGTTACATAAGGGATGAGTTAGATTAAAAAAATTCCTAGCCAGGACAGCACGGTGCAAATAAAATTACCATTTATACGCAAGTAGTTAGGATTACGACAAAAATTTTAAAATCTCATACTTAACACAAAATAACTCTATTAGCGCTGCATAATTAAGAAATATGGATTTTGACTATTTTAGAAGTAATGAAGGCACTCCTACAAATAATACTCGGCAAAGCTTGCTTGCTAGCGGTTGGCGACCATTTAATCGAGAATTAGACTGGAGCTTTTTGTGGCAACTGTTGTCTAGTGACTCCCGCGAATTAACTCAAAAAAGTTTGAATTTAGCGAGTAATGTTGCTGATATTTTGGGACGAAATAATTATGCTTGGTGGGCTAATTTATTAAACATTGTATCTGATAATACCCGCTACGAAGTGGAAAAATTTTGGAATTACATCACACCAGATCCGCAATCACCAGATCATCGCTACAAAGATGTTTTGAGTACGGAAACTCCCATTGTCCAATTTGTCAGTCGGAGTAGTATTCCGATTGATTATGTTCTGAATCGGCTGCAAGAAATTACTGTACTGCGAGTTTTAGGTGTGTTGGGTAATCCTGACATTATTACTCAGTATTATTCAGAAAGAGATTTTTATTTTCCTATAGATAGATTTATTAGCTGGGAACGCTTAGATGTGATCAATACTGTTTATGCTTACTGGGCGAAGCATGACGTTTGGTTGCAAATTGATCCTTACGATCGCGGGCGACGACAATATAGTTTAATGGCCAGAAATCTTGCACCACTAATTAACAAAGCAACTTACGACTTAGCAGTGATGCTAAGTGGATATCAAAGTCGTGTAGGAAAAGTTCACAGTCAATTTAGCACTCGCACATTTCCAGCAGATATCCAAAACTTTACTGATGCTGTACAACAAGCGATTTTGAATCAAAACCAGTTAGCGGTTGTGGTACATGGAAAACCGGGTACTGGTAAAACAGTCTGGACACAGGCAGTAGCAAAAGAAATTCTTGTACCTTTGGGATATGTAATTTTTATTTTAGATCATGATGCGATCGCTAATTTTGTCCCCCCAACTTACATAGAGCGTATTTGTATCGTTATTAACGAAGCTGATAACCTAGCGCAAAATCGTGCTTCTGAGGTAGCGCAATACAATAATAAAACAGAACACATTCTCAGCCTACTGGATGGCACTTTGTATCAAAGTGTGATTGATGAGTCTGGTATTCAAATGCAGCAACGATTAGTTGTTTTGATGACTTGTAACACTACTGAAAGATTAGATCCAGCAATGTTACGTAAGGGCAGAGTGGATTTAATGTATGAGTTTACACAACTATTTATTTAAATTGGGTAAGCTAAAATTTCAACACTTTCACCAGAGTTTCACCTGTTTTTGATATCCAAGCTGATGCTGTTTGCGCCAAGCCTGGGGAGGTAAACCATGATGTTGGCGAAACTGGCGGGAAAAATGAGACACATCCTGATAGCCCAATGCTTTCGCTATCTTCTCGATCGTCTGATTATTATTTTGGAGTAAAAAACGAGCCCCCGCCATCCGGCGTTTGACAATCCAGCAGTTTACAGTCTCTCCCGTCTGTCTTGCGACTCGATTAGTTAAGTAAGCGGGTGAGTAGCCAACAGCAACAGCTACATCACACAAAGTAATTCCTTGATGATAATGGGCTTCGATAAAGTCGAAAACTTCTTTTAATTGAGGAATGGCGGGAAAGATTGACTTAGAAGGGATTATGGCTTCTCGATTGGGGGTATCTTGAGCGATCGCAACTGTAGTATTATCTGCAAATACTGATTTTAGCGCTTTCTCAGATTTCATCGTACACCAGTTTTGCAGATTAGCTTGCTTTTGTAGCCGGATAGCGATCGCTCTGAGCAATTCATCTAGTGTAGAAGGTTTGGTAAGATAGTCGTCTGCTCCCAATTCCATAGCTTTGCGAACATCTGCTTTGCTACTACTCCCTGTCAAAAAAATAAAGGGAATAATTGCTGTCAGAGGATCTTGGCGTAGTGCATTTAAAACACTATAACCATCTATATCAGGCATCGTAATATCGCAAATCACTAAGTCGGGTATATACTCTTGTACTTGTTGAATACCAGCAAGACCATTATCTGCGCTGATTGTATCAAAACCTTTAGCCTTAAGACCTTTTAAATAAAGGTCGCGGGTAACATTATCATCTTCAATGACGAGAATTTTATTTGACGATTCAGATATCATTTTTGATCACCATAACTTTTTGCAGAAGCTGGTTACTATTACACTGTGGCGAAAGTTTGACTACCTTTAGTCTAGTTTGGTTTAGATTATGCCGTGCTACACTAAACTTTTTCGTGAGTATGTAAATTAGTATGAGCTTAATTACTTTGTTCCGAGAGTTATGATTGTTAACTTGTTAGTTAATAAATCTAGCAATCCTAAATCATTTGTGAGAAAAAGTTTAAATACGTACTTTTTATCTCCGTATTTTCTCACATTTCACTTCGGATTGCTCTATCTACATTTCAACATTCATAACTCGGAACTACTACACTCTAATTTAGTTAATGGCAATATCACAGTAAACGTAGTGCCTACACCAACTTGACTTTCTAAAGAAACTTGACCGTGATGTAAATCTACCAGGGTTTTAAGAATAGATAGTCCTAGTCCAGTACCAGGGATATTGTCAATATTACTACCACGGTAAAATGGCTCAAATATTCGTTGTTGATCTAGTGCTGAAATCCCAATCCCACTATCTTTTACTTGGAAAATTACTCGATCATTTTTGCAATAAAGTTTCAAATCAACTGTCATCCCGGAGGGAGAATACTTGATTGCATTATCGAGTAAATTCTTTAAAATCGGTTCCAACAGTTTTTTATCTATGGAGGCTGTTAGAGACGTTTCTTGACTGACAAAATTAATCGGGATTTTGTTAATGCTCATCTGCATTTGTGCAACTAAATCATTACAAAACTCAACTAACTCAAGCGGCTTTGGCTCATAGTTTATTTTTGCTGCTTCTGCTTTAGAAAAGAATAAAATATCATCCAACATCTGACCAAGTTGTTCAGTAGCTTTTTGAATATGATCCAATAGTGGTTGGATTTTCTTCTGTGTACGCTTATCTACTTCCTCCTTTAGTAAACTATTAGAAAATGAAACAATATTCAATGGTGTACGGAATTGATGGCAAACCATAGAAAGAAAACGCGCTCTTAGTTCGCTAAGTTGCTTTGCTTGTTCTAAAGCAAGGTTTAGACCTAATTCTGCATGTTTGTAATCGGTAATATCAATGCCTGTAATCATTTCAACCGGTTTTCCTCCAAAATCCAGTCCTCCATCCAGTATTACAACCGTGCAAGCTAACCAACGCTCTGTACCGTATTTTGTCAGAATATTCATCTCTTGATATTCACAGTTAATTGCTTCGTCTTGCTTACGTACCTGCCTACGTTTTTTGCTCTTAATTAGCCGGCGAAGATCAAAACCTGTTAACAGTTCCTCTTTTGTATAACCGGTGAGTTGTTCTACGGCTGGATTTATGTAGCAAAGCCGCATACCTTGAATCAGAAAAGTGCTGGTATCTGTTGTTTCGGCTATTGTCCGAAATCTAACAGCGTTTAGGCGTAATGCTTCTTCAGTCTGTTTCGATTCAGTAATGTCCCAAATACTCCAGACTCTACCAATAATTTTGCCTTCCAACCAGTGCGGCTTAGAGTAGTGTGCAAAAACTCTCCCATCTTTCAATTCCAGAATGTCATAACTCTCGAAATCAGATTGGCTAGACACTTCCCAAATCAGGCGACTAAAGGCTTGTGGCTCTTTAAGTTGATTTTCAAAAAAGGCTTTGCATCGAGGACATTTTTTAGATAGTATTAGGGATTCTGGGATCTGCCACATATCCACAAATTTCTGATTCAAGCTGAGAATATCTCCCTCAAAGTTAACTGCAACAATACCAATGGCAGTAGATTCGAGAGTAGAACGAAGTAAAGAAAGAGATGTTTCTAGTTCTAATTCTTTGGCTTTGAGTTGAGAAAATTCTTCTTGTAAATTGTCTTTAGCATCCTTTAATTCATTAGTCCACTTTTGCACGCTCAGTTCTACTATTTCATCACTTATTTCCCGAACAAAAGCACAACCAAATTCTATATCCTGTTGTTTTACATAGCTAATAGATATCTCTACGAGAAATATCCGACCTCCTTTTGTCCGGTAGCGAGATTTAAAGGTGAGAGAACCTTCTGAGCTAATATTTGACCAATTGTGGAGAGAAAAATCTACGTCTATATCATGCAACCTCATGGAAAGTAATTCCTCACGGGAATACTCAGTCATCCGACAAGTGGCATCGTTGACGTATAACAACTGTGCATTTTCTCCTAAACAGAAAGCAGCATCTACAGCTTGATTTATTAGAAAGTGAGCAAACTTCATTTCTACTTCTGGCTGTAGTGGCCATTGAGTGTTTGATCTAGCTAGTCTATAATCGCCAGAATTCATATCCCTACTTGCTCCTGGTAATTAATCAGCACCATAGCTATTAATGAGTTGATAGTCATAACTGACTAAAATCTTTGGTGCGGTGTTAGGCAGTTAAAAAATAAAATTAGTTAGTAAATTAAAAAATATTACTAACAAACTTAATAAAACTTATCATACCAATAAATAATGAATAATTTAACCAAAAATTTCCGAAAAAGCTAAATATTTAATTTGGAATTTATTATTGACTTAAAGGGGTTTTTATGATTGCAATAAAATTGGGACAATCAAATCAAAATTAGTCGATATCCACTATTAGATAAGAGTTCAAAACTCTCAATCTAAAATTAGAAGGCATAATTTAAAATTTAAACTACTACAGTTGGGTGGAAATTTGCCTATCTTAATTAAAATCAGGCAATTTTGCTCCTTGTTTTAATTGAGATATTAGTCTTTGCACCAGAGGGAAGGAATGGTTCACCAACCCAAATTTATTGGATTTTGACTGGGCAAAGGTTAAATAAGAAAAATTTTTGTCCCTAAACCTTCCTCTCGCCAAGGGGTTTAGCGAACTACTCGTGTAGAGTCGTTTGATTATCAACATAAATGAATTTACCAGGCTTGCTTGACTTAAGTAGACAAATTTTGACTCATTAGTTCATTTTCTTAATTTATCTTAACTTACTCTCTCAGTAATCTAACTATAGAAGAATATGCTTAGTCATCTGTCGTAAGGAGTACGTTTGTGCTAAAAAACGTACGTATAGTTTTGCGTATAACTTGATGTCTACGTGTTTTGGATCATTTATTTTTTGGAACACTCTTATCGAACCGTATTGACTCATCTCTCAAAGGAAATATAAAAAGTTAAGCAACTATGTCTTTATCGTTACAAATAATTGACTCAATGAGTTTTTGGTGACAATATGAAAGTCGCCAAACTGTTGTAGTTCGGCTCATACGTTCAGACAAGTTTAAAGTTTAATAGAAAAAATAGGCAGTCAGTCACTCATTGGGAACCGCTTGGGAGAATAAAAGCCAAAGAATCGACACTTTTATCAAAAGATTTTCTATTGTAGATTTGGTCATGTATTTTAGTAGCGATCGCATAAGAGTAATTTTTCAGAGTGACTAAGTTAAAAATGTCACAATCATGATAACAGCGAAAGAATTAACACTTTTATCAAAAAATTTATCATTGCAGATATGTCTTAATTATGGCGACTATCTCCAGCCAAGAACCTCCCTAAGCGGTTCAATCAATAGGTTGGTGCTATTAAAAGTAACTATGTAAAGTTTTGTAAATATTCTGAGAGGTGCTTGAGTAAAGCTTAATTGCTCGTTTACATAGCTTTACATGATTTAGTTTTTCCCCGCGAACCTACTTAAGTACTGTAGTCATCAAAGTAGAAGCGAAAAATTTGACACCTCCATCAAAAGATTTTTGATTGCCCTCCGCTCTTCATCTCCCTTATTCTGATTGCTAAGAAGCACAGTCCTAATTGCTGTATGCTTTTGCTAAAAAATTTTCCCTGCGCTCACAAGCATCAATCAGCAGCGATCAACCCTTTCTACAATCTACCAAGCTAGGTTATAGCTGTAAAAGCAACAGAGTTGTTTGTATTAAATATTGCCACTGCTGTGATTGTTAACTAAAAGCCTTTGTGTAACTTTATGTAATTGCGTGAAACCAATGAGTCAAAACTATACTGGTTCAAACTCTCCTCTCATCACCACTGAGCCATACAAAGAATTGCCAGCAAACAGATATGTAGAGTCTTCTCATCAGGTTGATGAATCGGAGAAGAACGGGAGAATTCAGCCTTTTTTAAACGATGAAATAGCGCCAACACTTTCAGTTGCCGATGCGATCGCTCAAATGTTGGTAAATTTGGGAGTAGATTACGCTTTTGGTGTTGCTGGTGGTGCAATGGCCAGCCTTTGGGGGGCGCTATCAAATAGCAGCATAGAAGTGTTGAACTTTCGTCATGAAGCCGGAGCAGCTTTTGCAGCCACCGAAGCATACTTTGCCAATAACCGCCCCACTGTAGTTTTTACCACCGCCGGGCCGGGGATCACCAACGCACTGACCGGGTTATTTGCGGCTCGTGGTGAAGGTGCAAAGGTAATTTTGTTATCAGCTTGCACCTCAGCACCGCAACGTGGACGTTGGGCTATTCAAGAAACCAGCACTTATACATTGCCCAGTGGGGGAATTTTTACATCAGGAGCGTTATTTAACTATGCAATAACTATTGAATCTGCGGCTCAACTCCCGCAGATTTTTCGTAAATTGGCTTTAGCTTTGGCGCAACCAGGTGGATTTGTTGCTCACTTAAGCATTCCTACGGCTGTGCAGACAAGTTTAGTCGAGGATGTAGCCTTACCCCAACTAGATATTTCTCCCTTTCCAATGACTGCTTCCAAAGAAGCGATCGCTAAATCTGTAGAGTTATTATCATCTGGCCCCTTTGCTATCTGGGTTGGTTTCGGTGCGCGTGATGCAGCAGCCGAAATCCGGCAACTTGCAGAGAAAACGGGAGCAGCAGTTATGTGTTCACCCCGTGGAAAAGGCATCTTTCCCGAAGATCATCCCCAATTTGTGGGTGTTACAGGTTTAGGTGGTCATGCTTCCGTCTTAACTTATATGGAAGAACAACCTCCACTACGCACACTCGTATTAGGAACCCGCCTTGGCGAACCGACTTCTTTTTGGAGTTCGGCACTTGTTCCCAAAGGGGGTTTTGTCCATGTAGATATTGACCCAGAAGTACCGGGTGTAGCCTATCCACACGTTGAAACGTTTGGGGTTCGGTCTGATATCAAAGCTTTTGTGGAAGAGTTATTGCAGCAATTGCCAGATGCTCCTCATTCCACAACTTTGTCACTACCTCGTCCCGAACGTAAAGCAATTGAACCTGCACCAGATGTAGATTATCCAGTGCGGCCAGAAGTATTGATGGCAGCAATTCAAAAGATCATTGTTGAAGGTAGTAATGCAGTAGTAATGGCTGAGTGTGGTAACTCATTTACTTGGTCAACTCATTTACTCCAATTTACCGAAGCCAATCGCTACCGAGTCAGCACTGGAGTTGGCGCAATGGGTCATGCTGTCACAGGAGTGTTGGGTGCAGCGCTAGCTAATAATAGCAAGGCTGTGGGAATTGTAGGCGATGGGGCGATGCTGATGAATAACGAAATCAGCACAGCCGTGAAATATAAAATTCCGGCGATTTGGATTGTCCTCAACGATGCACGTTATAACATGTGTCATCAAGGGATGAAAATCTTGGGATTAAAGGGCGCAGATGCAACACTTCCACCGACAAACTTCGCCATGATTGCTCGTGGAATGGGAGCAGAAGCGATCGTGGTTGTTAGAGAGTCGGATATTGAAGCAGCATTAGAACAAGCGATCGCATCAAGCGTTCCTTTTCTCATTGATGTCGTGATTGATGCCGATCGCCCAGCACCTTCTGGTGGACGGAATAAGAGTTTAGCAGCACAAGGAGTTAAATCAAGCCCGGCTAAAAGTGCAGCCAAGCAAGTTTCGTTTCCAATGGTTTGATTTCAAAAGCTGGCAATTTTTTTACTAACCCCCCAGACGCAAAGGAAGAATTAATTTTGTAGCGAATTCTCTGCGTACCTTTGCACTCTTACCCTGCGGGAAGGCGAAGCGCCTATGCGCTTAAATTCTGACCTTAGATTCGCCAGCTATCTTTTAATTCATCCAATCTTAATATTCCAGAGTCATTTTGTGTCCATATCTTTACATTTTGTAATCTTCGTTACTTTACCCAAATTGAGAAACCAAAATGCTGCTATTTGAAACTGTTAGAGAAATGGGTCACGAACAAGTTTTGTTTTGTCATGGTAAAAATCCCGAAATTAAGGCAATTATTGCCATCCATGACACTACCTTGGGCCCAGCAATGGGAGCCACAAGACTTATGCCTTATGTCAATGAAGAAGCTGCTTTAAAAGATGCCCTTCGTCTTAGTCGGGGGATGACTTATAAAGCCGCCTGTGCAAATATTCCTGCGGTGGGGGAAAAGCAGTTATTATTGCTAATCCTGAAAATAAAACAGACGAACTATTGAGAGCTTACGGACGTTTTGTTAACAGTCTCAACGGACGTTTTATTACCGGGCAAGATGTCAATATTACCCCTGATGATGTCAGAACAATTAGTCAAGAAACTAAATATGTTGTTGGAGTATCAGAAAAATCTGGTGGCCCTGCTCCCATCACATCATTAGGAGTTTTTCTCGGAATTAAAGCTGCTGTAGAGTCTCGTTGGCAGAGCAAAAGACTTGATGGCATGAAAGTTGCAGTTCAAGGCTTAGGAAATGTCGGTAAAAATCTCTGTCGCCATTTACATGAGCATGATGTAAAACTTTTTGTTAGTGATGTAGATCCAGTTAAAGCGGAAGAAGTAAAACGGCTTTTTGGCGCAACTATTGTAGAGCCAAATGAAATTTATTCTCTTGATGTAGATATATTTGCTCCTTGTGCTTTAGGAGGAATTCTTAATAGTCATACAATTCCTTTCTTACAAGCTTCTATTATTGCTGGTGCAGCTAATAATCAATTAGAAAATGAGCAATTACATAGTCAAATGCTTGCCAAAAAGGGAATTCTTTACAGCCCAGATTATGTAATTAATGCCGGAGGGCTAATCAATGTCTATAACGAAATGATTGGTTATGACGAAGAAAAAGCTTTCAAACAAGTGCATAACATTTATGACACGCTGTTAGCAATTTTTGAGATTGCCAAAGTTCAAGGAGTTACCACCAACGATGCTGCTAAACGATTAGCAGAAGATCGCATCAACGATAGTAAGCGAAGCAAAACTCAGGCGATCGCAGCTTAATTATTATTATCTTAAGGAGTGAGAAGTGGAAAAAAATACTTTTGCAACATCAGCTTATATTGCTACTTCACCAGAGAGCGCTTTTGAGTACCTTTGTAGTTTAAAGAACTTAGACGAATGGACACTTTATAGCCGGATGAAAGAGCAAATTGATGAAGATACTTGGCTCGGAACTGCATCTGGTTATCACAAAAATCTCTATTATCACGTTAAAAAACTAGAAAATCCGCTTTTCTACGGCATTGAGTGGCACTGTGGATTAGAGTATCAGAAATATTTTCAGGTTTACCCTGTCTTACTATTTCCCACGGATTACATCGAGCCGGGAACAGATGAAAAAGGTGTGTATTTTCATTGGTTAAGTTTTGTCGATCCCAAACGGCAAACTCAGATGATTATGCAGGGAATTCATACAGTCCACACATCTGAATGTCGTTCTCTTAAAGGTAATTTGGAACGGAAAGCTGGTCTGACCGCAGCAGCGAAAGGAAGCCACTTTATCGATACAGATACTATTTATGTTGATGCCCCAATTGAAATCGGCATTGAATACTTAAAAGATTTAAAAAACGTAGATGAGTGGGCGCATTTGCTACGTCAAAATGGTGAAATTACTTCTGAATCAGGTGAATTCAAAGACGAATATGACCAAAAGGTAAAAGTTTCTGTGCGAGTTCATAGTTTGAGTAAATACTACTTACTTGAGCAAGAACACTTTTATCCAGACTACGAATATTATCAGCGTTCTGTAGCCTTACTTATCCCAACTGCTTATGCTTTTGCTGACCCCGAAGCTTCTGGTTTCATTCTGCATCGAATAACATTTTGGAAAACAGATAGAACTGTCACCCACGGCAAACTTCAAATTGAAGACTTTGGCGCTGAAAGCATGAACATCAAACGTTTGCTCGAAGCCAAAGCTGGCAACCTCAAATCATTCGACCGGGGAATGAGCTATCTACCAAAAGTTCAAGAATCCCTAGTTACCAACTAAAACCTCTGCGTACCTCTGCGTTTAAAATCCCCCCTCAATTTCCTGCAACACATGAAACTAAACCCACTTACCCTTACCATCCTTACCTTTTGTGTTGCCGCCTTTTCTGGAATGAAAGCTGCATCAGCCACATCCTTTTCAGTCATCGCCGACGGTCTATATAATGCCGGCGGACTGAGCTTTGGCCCTGATGGTAATCTCTATGTTACAGAGGCGGGAATAGGGGGAAGTGGAGCTTGCGTTCCACCTACAAGTGGTCAAGGTGATTCCTTATGCTACGGCACAAGTGGGGCAGTTACCAAAATTGAAAATGGTAAAACCGAACGCATACTTACAGGACTTCCTTCCTTAGCGTTACCAGATGGGACTGGAGCCACTGGCCCTCGTGATATCCAATTTGATGCTACAGGTAAGCCTTACGTTCTAATTGGGTATGGGGCAAATCCAGCCTTCCGCGATCGCAATTTAGGTTACACTGACCTCGGTAAAATCATCGCTCCCGATTTTAATACCAACTCCTGGAAGCCTGTTGCCGATTTAGCTAACTATGAACTTGCCAATAATCCTGATGGTGGTGATGTTGATAGCAATCCCTTGGGTTTTGCAATCGATGGCAATAAGTTAGTCGCTGTTGATGCAGGTGCAAACGATTTACTCAGCGTTAATACTGATGGTAGTAATTTGCAAGCTGTTACTACATTCCCTCAAGATGTATTAACTAATCCCATCTTCCCACCCTCTGGGACTCCATCAAATGAACCGGCACAAGTGCCATCTCAAGGCGAAGAAGTGGGATCGCAGTTTCCCATTCAACCAGTACCCTCAAGTGTCACCAAAGGGCCAGATGGTGCTTATTATATCAGCCAATTTACTGGTTTTCCCTTCCCGGAAGGTGGGGCAAAAATCTATCGAATTGGTGCTGACGGTAAGCCAACAATCTATGCCGATGGGTTTACCCAACTGACAAACTTGAAATTTGATGCTGAGGGCAATTTATATGCTTTGCAGTACGCCAATGAGTCAGCCTGGAAGGGCAATCTTGACGGTTCTGTAATCAAAATAGCGGCTGATGGGACACGCACAACTCTTCTGAGTGGCAATGGATTAGAGTCGCCTAGCGCCCTGGCTATTGGTTCCGATGGTGCGATATACGTCACCAACCGAGGCGATCGCCCAGGCGAAGGACAGGTTCTCAGAATTGAGAATACCAAATCTATCCCTGAACCTGATTCTGTTTTTGGCGTATTAGCGATCGGTGCTTTGGGCGTTGCTTGGTTGCACAAAAAGATAGGACTTACGCACGGGTAATGGAAAACGAACCACAGAGAACGCAGAGGTCACGGAGAAATGAGAGTTTTCGCGTAAGTCCTAAAAGAGAAGCGATCGCTTCTGAATTCTGAAATAGAGGTGATTAATCGCGTCTCTACTGTTGATTTCTTGATACAAATTTCCACAAACAAATTATTTAATTCTCAATCTTCAAAGGTATGAAACTCAAATCATTTGCCCTTACATCTCTGACATTTTGTTTTGCTGCTATTTGTGGAACACCAAATGTACAAGCTGCAACCCTAACAAAAATTGTCGATGGTATCAGCAATGCACGGGGCATTAGCTTTGGCCCTGATGGGAGTCTTTATGTAGCCGAGCCAGGTATCGGCGGAAACGGAAATTGTCAACCATCTCCTAGTACGCTGTTTCAGCCTATATGTGCTGGTAATACTAGTTCACTGGTCAAGGTTTCACCAGATGGTACCACACAGCGTATACTTAATAACTTTGAGTCTCTAGCAGAACAACCCACTGGCAACCAAGGCGCTGGTATTGAAGACATACAATTCGATTCTCAAGGGAATGCTTATCTTCTGACTGGCTTTGCTGGTTATCCAGGAAACCGCGATCTAGCAACACTTAACCTTGGTTCTCAATATCCTCTTCCAGAAAAGCAACTTGCTACTTTCCCGCCATCAACACCCGATAAAGTTTTGAATACACCGCTTTTAGGACAACTGTACAAAGTTGACTTGAAGACGGGAGCTTTAAACAGTATTTTTGACTTTGCCAAGTATGAAATCACTAAAAATCCCGACAAGGGTGATGTAGTAACCAATCCCTATGACTTAACTATTAATGGTGATACTGCTTATGTCGTTGACGGTGGTGGGAACACAGCTTATAAAATTAAACTTGATGGAAGTGAGTCCCAGGTGATTGCAATTCCTAAAACCATCATTAGTGACTCAGACTTGCCACCAGGATTACAACTACCTCCTGGGCTATTAGATGAGCTTCCAGGAGGAAAAATAGCAATTCAAGCAGTACCCACAGGTGGCGCAATTGGCCCCGATGGAGCTTTATACGTTGGCGAATATACGGGTTTTCCTTATCCAGCAGGTAAGTCGAAGATTTTCCGCATCGGTAAGGATGACAAGCCAGAAGTTTTTCTCGATGGATTTACACACATCACAGACCTAACCTTTGATGACAAAGGCAATTTGCTGGTTTTACAATTCAGCGACAAATCCCAATTAGGGGGTGACATCACAAATCTACCCGGTTCTCTGATCGAAGTTGCTCCTGACGGCACTCGTACAACACTTGTTGCAGACGGTCAAGGATTAGATTCGGCTGATGGAATTGATATTGGCCCTGACGGCAAGATTTATATTACCAATCGCGGTGTCGGCCCAGGACTAGGGGAAGTTCTTCGAGTGGATACCAAAGTAGTTCCCGAACCTAGTTCTACAATAGGTCTGATAGTTGCTGGTGTCATAGGTGCAACTTCAATACTGAAGCGCAAACGCAGCAAAGAATTAGCCAAAGCAAATTGAGACGCGATTAATCGTGTCTGTACGAGAGTTATTTCTCCCCCTGCCCCTTGTCAGGTAAAGCCTACAGAATAGGCTGCTGCCTCACAGAGAAAGTTGCATTTCAAACCAGAGGTAGCAGCCCAAATTTTAGGGTTCCCGAACTGGAACCGGGAACGAAATTAGTCTAGGAACGAGTATAACTCATACAACCAGGACTTAAAACTTATGGGATTAGTCAAAAATTTGTCACTTGCTATTCTCGGTGCAGGATTCACCGTATTAGCAACATCTGTGCAAGCCAAGTCTCTAACATTAAGCTACGACAGTAGTATTGGTAGCCCCGGCTTTGGCCCTGGTCAACTCTTTGTTCCCCAAGGCATAACGGTAGATAACTCCGGGAACATTCTCGTAAGTAACGGTCGCGGTCTTAACCCAGATGGTACTTTTAACCCAAACGTGGGTAATAAAGTTGAAGTATTTAGCCCTCAAGGTAATTATATTGGAGCGATCGGTGAAGGTGGTAAAGGGCCTGGACAATTTGACGAACCATCAGCCCTAGAAATCGATCCGCAGACTGGGAATTTGTATGTCGGAGATGTATACAACAACCGCATTAATGTCTTCGATCCCCAGGGTAAATTTATTAACTCATTTGGTCAGTTTGGTGGTCTAATACCCGGTAGAGCTTTCTTTGGGCCATCTGGGGTAACATTTGACAAAGCTGGCAATGTCTACATAGGTGATTTTAGCGGTGACAAAATCAATAAATACACCAAAGACGGCAAACTAATTAGCACTATTGGCACATCTGGAACTCAACCTGGGCAATTTCAAGGCCCAGCAGGTGTAAGGATTTCTCCAGTTAGTGGAAATTTTTATGTTAGCGATCAATTTAACAACCGCATTCAAGTACTCGATCCTCAAGGTAAACCTCTGTTCACATTTGGTAAACAAGGCACTGGAGATGGAGAGTTTAATCAGCCAATCGGTTTAGAAGTAGACGAGTTTGACAATATTTATGTAGCTGATTCTATTAACAGCCGCATCCAAGTATTCGATAAAAACGGTAAATTCCTAGCTAAATATGGCCAACCTGCCCTAAATGCATCTGGCCAAATTGTACCGCCTCCTGGATTAACTGACCCTCCTTTTGGTACTACCCTCGACCTCACACCAGGCAGATTTAACTGGACGGGTGGCACAAGCTACAAAGATGGCAAACTCTATGTAGGGGATTTCTTTCAAGGTCGCGTTGAAGTGTTGAATGTAGAAGGTAGAACGCAAGTGCCTGAATCTAGTTCAATATTGGGTTTAGCATTACTTGGACTTGGTGCTAGTACTGTCACATTGCGGAAACGTGGCCAACAAAAACCAGTTTTCAGTTTAGAAAAAGAACTCCAAAAACAGTGCTAAGTTCTGATGCTTACTTGACTAGCATTGGTGTTTAAGCAAGTTCGTAGTAAGGACTTTAGTCCTTATCTTCCAAACACTAAAGTCCTTACTACAAACCTTCAAAACTAGCTTGACAAGGTACACATTATCAAGGTGCTTCCAGGAAATTAACAGTTCATGCATATCCTGATTTATTCATACAACTATCATCCAGAACCAATTGGCATTGCACCTTTGATAACTGAACTAGCAGAAGGGCTAGTGAAGCGGGGTCATCAAGTGCGGGTAATTACAGGTATGCCTAACTATCCTGAACGTCAGATTTACGATCGCTATCGGGGTAAGTTATATGTTACTGAACATAAAAATGGTGTCAAAATTCAGCGTAGTTACCTGCGGATTAAGTCTAAACCCAACCTCTTAGACCGGCTACTGCTAGAGTTGAGCTTTGTTTTTACAAGTTTACCGCAAGCTCTCAAAGGTGAGCGACCTGATGCAATTCTCTTAACAGTACCGCCGTTATTAGTTTGTTTACCTGCAACCTTAATCGGTTGGCTATACAACTGTCCAGTAGTATTAAATGTGCAAGATATTCTCCCAGAAGCTGCGGTGCGTATTGGGCTAATTAAAAATAAGTTGATGATTAAAGCTTTGGAAGCTTTAGAAAAATTTGCTTACCGAACTGCACATACTATTAGCGTAATTGCCGATGGATTTGTAGATAATCTCATAAATAAAGGTGTACCTGCTAATAAAATTGTCTGCATTCCCAATTGGGTGAATCTAAATTTTATCCGCTCTTTACCACGGGAAAATAACTCTTGGAGAGCTACCCATCAACTCGATGATAAATTTGTAGTGCTTTATTCTGGTAATATTGCTCTCACACAAGGGTTGGAAACAGTAATAGAAGCAGCAACCCGGTTGCGTCATCTAAAAGAAATTGTCTTTGTCATTGCCGGCGAATCCCAAGCCCTCGAAAGGTTGCAAAAATATTGTCTTGCTTGTGGTGCAGATAACGTTTTGCTTTTACCATTGCAACCGCGAGAAAAACTACCGCAAATGTTAGCAGCCGCAGATGTGGGGTTGATTGTGCAAAAACACAATGTGATTTCTTTCAATATGCCTTCTAAAATACCATTGTTGTTAGCCAGTGGTCGCCCGATTGTGGGTTCAGTTCCCGCCACTGGGACTGCTGCGAAAGCTATCAGACAAAGTGGTGGCGGCGTTATCGTTGAGCCAGAGTCAGCAGATGCAATGGCTGCGGCGGTGCTGGATTTATATAATCAGCCAGAATTAGCAGCAAAATTAGGGCGCAAAGGAAGAAAGTTTGCTGTAGAAAACTATTCCTTTGAGCAAGCATTAGATCGGTATGAAGAGTTATTTGCTGATGCGATCACCAAAAGAGCAACAACTTTGGATATCTTACCAGAAATGAGTTCTAAGGAATCACTTGTTGATATTTGAAAATTGGAAGAAAAATGCCTTTGAAATCCTCTTATTCAGATCGGCTTAAAAAAACTGACCACAGCTTGATCGCCTTACTTAGCGATCGCATATCATTATTAGCATCAGAACAGCCTTCTTTAGATGAACAACTGGCTGATGTCGCTCCCCTACTCGCTGAAGCTGGTATTCCTCAGTCTGTTTGGGTAGGTGTAGTAAAGGGTTGTCATGCCGGTCTTACCCCTAAATCTGCCACAAATCATGTCATTCCCCGACAAATTACCATCATCGGTGGACGCGGTAGGATGGGAAGATTATTTAAAGAGCAGCTTTCGCTAGTAGGTCATAATGTTAGTATTCTCGAACATGATAATTGGGAATATGCAGATGAACTGCTGAGTCAGGCAGAATTAATATTAGTAAGCGTTCCTATTGAATATACAGTTGATGTTATCAAGCGAGCAGCAAAATATCTTGCTCCAACTACAGCCTTGTGTGACATTACAAGTATTAAGACTCAGCCAATTCAGGCAATGCTGGAATACCATTGTGGCCCCGTCATGGGTTTACATCCAATGTTTGGGCCAAATGTCAAATCGTTTTTTGGACAAAAAGTTGTAGTGTGTCCAGGTAGAAGCGATGATTCATTTCAATGGTTATTAGATTTTCTCAAAAGTCAAGGTGGTGAGTTAATCTTTTCTACGCCTGAAGAACACGATCAAATGATGGTGATTATTCAAGCAACACAGCATTTTTATAGATTTAGTCTTGGTGTTTTCTTAGCACAAGCAAAAGTGGATATAGAGCAAAGCTTAACAATGTCAACTCCTAATTATCGTCAAGAAATTGATATTGTGAAACGTTTATTTTCCCAAAATCCTAACTTATGTGTTGATATTATGCTAGCTACAGAAGAGAGATGTAATGCAATTAGCTTTTTAGCTAATACTTACAGCCGTTTGGCTAGACTGGTGGCTAGGAAGGATAGAGAGGCATTAATTAAAGAGTTTGAGAATACTCAAAGTTTTTTTGAAGGGAAAATTAATAGTTTTATCCAGCCTTTAAATACAACGGTTATCCAAAGAGATTTTAAACCACAGAATATTAGTATTTGAATAATAATTTTTTATGAGTAACGAACCGCAAAGGGCGCGAAGGACGCGAAGTAAGAAAGAGAGGGAGAGGGAGATTAAATGGCATTAACAGCGTGCCGTTTTTCATCATGAATAATCAAGTCAAGGTAAATGCTTCTCGTTTAGTAGAGGTTTTCGTTGAATCTTTGAATCATCCTGCACTTTTAGAGGATGTTTGAAAAGTCATGATTGATGTATCAAATATTTTTTTACCCCACCCTAACCCTCCCCCGTTGTAGCAAGTGGCGTGAGGGAACCGAATTTTGAATTTTTCTTGTTTCCCCCCCTTTATAAGGGGGGATTCAGGAGGGTAACAATTCGATTAAAATCACAACCTACCACTTTTCAAACAACCTCTTAGATATACCTGCAAAAATATGATTGTTGACATCAAGCAAAAAAGTAGATTAATTCATCAGCGTGTTTCGGTTACTTTTAACTATGAGGTTTACTTCACCCAAAATTTATTTGAGTTGAAAAACCCCACTCTAGCGCAAGTGATTTCGGCAGATGAGGAGACAAAGCCAAAGAAAATAGTTGCAGTAGTAGACGCAGGAATACTAAAGTATCAACCGGAATTGGTGAAGCAATTAGTTGCGTATACCAATTTTTATGGAGAGGTACTAGCGATCGCAGCTGAACCCATGATAATTTCAGGAGGAGAAGCTGCCAAAAACGATCGCACTTTAGTAGAGCAAATCCAGCAACTCATTGAAACAGCCGGATTATGTCGCCATTCTTATGTGTTAGCGATCGGGGGCGGGGCGGTATTGGATTTGGTAGGATATGCTGCTGCAACTGCTCACCGGGGAATTCGTCTGATTCGCGTTCCGACAACGGTATTAGCGCAAAATGATTCTGGGGTTGGAGTCAAAAACGGCATCAATGCCTTTGGTAAAAAGAACTTTCTCGGCACATTTGCGCCACCTTATGCAGTTATAAATGACTCTGCGTTTTTGACAAGCCTAGACGATCGCGATTGGCGTTCTGGGATTGCAGAAGCCGTGAAAGTGGCGCTGATTAAGGATGCTAACTTTTTTGATTTTATCCACTCTCATAGCAAAATCCTTGGGCGGCGAGACATGGATGCTATGCAACAGGTTATCTATCGTTGCGCCCAGTTGCACCTAGAACATATTGCCAATAGCGGCGATCCTTTTGAAATGGGTTCCTCTCGCCCCCTCGATTTTGGACATTGGGCGGCTCATAAACTGGAGCATTTGACTAATTATCGCTTGCGTCATGGCGAAGCAGTTGCGATCGGTATCGCTTTGGATAGCACTTATTCTTATTTAATAGGATTGCTTGATTGTTCCGAATGGCAACGAATATTAACTACTTTATCGGCGTTGGGTTTCATGTTGTATGTGCCAGAACTAGCTGAAAATTTATCACAAGTAGAACATCCTGATTGCTTGTTCCGGGGTTTAACTGAATTCCGCGAACACTTGGGTGGAGAATTGACTTTAACATTGCTAAAAAGTATTGGGAAAGGAATTGAGGTTCATGAGGTGGATTTGTTGTTGTATAGGCAAGCAATATCGCTGTTGAGGGAGTTTTAGAATTGTAAGACTAGGGCGTGTTTTCAAAGTCTTAGATCCCCCCAACCCCCCTTAAAAAGGGGGGCAAAGAGTCTCTTAAAGTCCCCCAATTTATCGGGGGACTTAGGGGGAGCTAAAAAGTTAGGAGGCTAAACGAGCAGTTTGAAAACACGCCCTAGATGGGATTCTAAACAGCGAATAAATTGACACCCAATCGAAAAATTATTCAATGCATTATCTGCTTGATATCTAGTACTCTTAAATAAGAAATGAAAAGTTTTTAATTACATTCTCCACAAATAATACACAGATCGGAATAAGTGGATTTAGATTGATACCGAATTATCAGAATTTGTTATTTACAGACAAATATTAATAACCATTAATAGCTTTCGACTAATGACTAATAACTCTTACAGAGAAATTACCCATGATTTTTGATTCCCGTTCTTACAAAACCCTTGGCGGCGTAATTGTTTCTCGCTCGATCACCGAAGTGAAGATGGACACCGCTCTCGAAGAGATTCTGTTTCACTTAAATTCCCAGCGTGGAGGTTTGCTAAGAAGCAGCTACGAATATCCAGGTAGATATAAAAGATGGGCAATCGGATTTGTCAATCCACCATTGGAATTGAGTACACAAGAAAATGCTTTTACTTTGATAGCGTTAAATGAACGCGGTCGGGTACTGCTACCATTACTATTAGAGTGTTTATCAAACTCAACCCAACTTGAGAAAGTTACCCTAAAAAATAACCATCTAGTCGGCTTTGTTAAAGCTACCAAAAAATTATTCACTGAAGAAGAACGGAGTAAACAACCTTCAGCATTTACAGTAGTCCGCGAAATTCTACACACTTTCTCTAGCCAAGAAGATGAGCATTTAGGATTATATGGGGCTTTTGGTTATGACTTAGTTTTTCAGTTTGAACCAATTACCCAACGTCTGGAACGTCCTACAGATCAACGCGATTTGGTGCTTTATCTCCCTGATGAATTGATAGTTGTTGACTACTATCAGCAGCGCGCTTTTCGTCTCCAATATGATTTTGAAACAGCGCACGGCAATACTAAAAATTTGCCTCGAACAGGTGAGTCTATTGATTATCGCGGAAAACATCTTTTCCCAAATCAAACTGCTGACCATAAAGTAGGTGAGTATGCGAAAAAAGTTGAGTCTGCACTCGATTATTTCCGCCGAGGCGATTTATTTGAAGTTGTTCCTAGCCAAAACTTTTTTGAAGGCTATGAAGATGAACCCAGCAAACTATTTGAAACTTTAAAGGATATAAATCCTAGTCCTTATGGGTTTATTTTTAATTTAGGTGGAGAATATCTAATTGGCGCATCTCCAGAAATGTTTGTGCGAGTTGAAGGGAAGCGGGTAGAAACTTGTCCTATTAGTGGCACTATTAGCCGGGGATTAGATGCTCTAGATGATGCGGTGCAAATTCGTCATTTACTCAACTCGCACAAAGATGAAGCTGAGTTGACCATGTGTACTGATGTCGATCGCAATGACAAATCCCGAATCTGTGAACCTGGTTCAGTTCAAGTGATTGGTCGTCGCCAAATTGAATTATACAGCCATTTAATTCATACAGTGGATCATGTTGAAGGGACACTGCGATCGCAATTTGATGCTTTAGATGCCTTTCTTTCCCACACTTGGGCGGTTACAGTCACCGGCGCACCCAAAAAAGCCGCAATAGATTTTATTGAACAGCACGAACGTAGCGCCCGACGTTGGTATGGTGGCGCAGTCGGTTATTTAAATTTCAATGGCAATTTAAATACTGGCTTAATTCTGCGGACAATTCGATTAAAAGACTGCATTGCTGAGGTGCGAGTTGGGGCTACTGTCCTTTATGACTCCATACCCCAAGCAGAAGAACAAGAAACAATCACCAAGGCGGCTGCTTTATTTGAAACAATTCGCCGTGTTAAGCAAAGTAGTCAAAAAATTGACGAATCCAGTTCTAAAAAATCAGCTAAAATCTTACCTTGTGCGGCAACTGGCAAACGCATCTTACTAATAGATTATGAAGATTCATTTGTTCATACCCTAGCTAATTACATTCGCCAAACTGGTGCAAGTGTTACCACATTACGTCATGGTTTCTCAGAATCGTTATTCGATACAGAACGCCCTGACTTAGTTGTTTTATCTCCCGGCCCTGGTAGACCAAGTGATTTTCGGGTTCCCCAGACTGTCGGGGCGCTTCTTCACCGCAAAATTCCCATTTTTGGAGTTTGTCTAGGGCTACAAAGCATCGTTGAAGCTTTTGATGGACAATTGGGAGTTCTCAACTATCCTCAACATGGGAAATCTTCACGGATTTTCGTTACTGATTCCGATTCCGTGACCTTTAATAATTTACCAGAATCCTTTACCGTGGGTAGATATCACTCATTGTTTGCTCTCCCGCAACATTTGCCGCCAGAACTGAAAGTGACAGCGATTTCTGATGACAACGTAATTATGGCTATTGAACATCAGACACTTCCTATCGCCGCCGTTCAGTTTCATCCAGAATCAATCATGACTTTAGTGGGAGAAGTCGGTCTGGAAATCATTAAAAATGTGGTGCGTGCATATACTCAGGTGGAAGAGTCATTAGTAATTAGTAATTAGTCATTTGTCATTGGTCATTTGTCATTTGTCATTAGTTATTCTCCCTGCTCCCTGCTCCCTGCTAACAGATTATGATTAACCAAGTTGCTACTTCCCGCCATATTCTTGAAGAGATTGTGTTGCATAAAAGGCAAGAAGTTGCACAGATGCAGCAGGAATTTTCTTTAGATTCTTTGCAACAGCAATTAATTGCGGCTCCAAGTATCCGAAATTTTTTAGCTGCTTTACAACAAAATCCTAACCAACCTAGCTTAATTGCTGAGGTAAAAAAGGCATCACCTAGCCGTGGGATTATTCGGGCAGATTTTGACCCAGTAGCGATCGCTCAAGCTTATGAACGAGGTGGTGCAGCTTGTCTATCAGTCCTGACCGATTATAAGTTTTTTCAGGGCAGTTTTGACAATCTGCGGCGTGTACGTCAGCACGTTGCATTACCCCTTCTGTGCAAAGAGTTCATCATCGACCCCTATCAAATCTATCTAGCACGGACAGCAGGTGCAGATGCAGTTTTGTTGATTGCCGCTATCTTATCAGACCAAGAACTGCAAGACTTTCTGCAAGTAATTCACGATTTGGGTATGAATGCACTGGTGGAAGTCCATACTTTGGCTGAATTGGATAGAGTGCTTAAGCTTGACGATTTACGTTTAGTGGGAATCAACAATCGTAATCTAGAAGATTTTACGGTTGATTTAGGAATAACACAGCAACTTTTAGCACAGCGCCAGCAATATTTACAAAGCTTAGATATCACTGTCGTCAGCGAGTCTGGACTGTATACACCTGCTGATTTATCTCTTGTCGCTGAAGCTGGTGTGCGTGCGGTTTTGGTTGGAGAATCTTTAGTTAAACAAAGCGATGTAGAACAAGCTGTGCAGAGTCTTTTAAGGCTTTCTTAGAATACAGACCTAATTCTCTGCAAGGGAAGGGAAGTAAGATTTCAAAAGGCTACCGTGTCGAATTACCCCCCCTATAAAGGGGGGAAACAGGAAATCTAGTTCCCTCCCCTTTATAAGGGGAGGGTTAGGGTGGGGTAAAACCTTGGTTAATTAGCTATTTCAGACTTGTGTGTACACCATAGCCTAATAAGGAGAAAGGTGAAAGTGTATTGCATCCAAATGATAACTACTCTAATACTCGACGACGGAGATAAAAGACTCGACGACGGAGCTAAAAGACTCGACAACGGAGATAAAAGACTCGACGACGGAGCTAAAAGACTCGACGACGGAGCTAAAAGACTCGACGACGGAGATAAAAGACTCGTTAACGGAGCTAAAAGACTCGTTAACGGAGCTAGAAGACTTGATAACAACAAATATAGCGTGGGTATCGCTAATTGCTAAATGTTGATTTTTCTAGAATTATTAACTAATCATTAACTATTTTTCAGAATGACTTCTATATCCTCTGACTTTCAAACTTTACGCGTTAGCAAAGCTTCTCCGCAGGAGACTCGCCAACAGTGTGCTTTAATCCCTTTTATCACAGCAGGCGATCCTAACTTAGAAACCACTGCCCAAGCCTTACACATCTTAGATCGCAATGGTGCTAACTTCATCGAGTTGGGTATTCCTTACTCCGATCCTCTCGCAGATGGCCCTGTAATTCAAGCAGCTGCAACCCGCGCTTTACAAAAAGGCACGAAATTAGAGCAAGTACTAGAGATGTTGCAAGCTGTAACTCCTACCCTAAAAGCGCCAATCATTCTATTTACTTATTACAATCCCATTTTGCACCGGGGTATTAAGACATTTTTGGCACAAATTGCTGCTGCTGGGGCGCGAGGCTTGGTAGTGCCAGATTTACCCTTAGAAGAGGCAGAAGAATTAATCCAGACTGCTGCATCTTTTGGAATTGAGGTAATTTTACTCGTAGCTCCTACTAGTTCTAAAGATAGGATTTTAGCGATCGCTCGTCAATCGCAAGGTTTTATCTACCTGGTAAGTGTTACAGGCGTTACAGGTATTCGCGCTCAAATTCAACACCGTGTAAAAGATTTAATTACAGATTTGCGAAGCGTCACCGATAAACCCATTGGCGTTGGTTTTGGTATTTCCGGGCCAGAACAAGCGCATCAAGTAATGGAATGGGGAGCAGATGCCGTAATTGTTGGTAGCGCCTTTGTCAAACGGTTAGCTGAAGGTAGCCCAACCGAAGGACTACAAGCCGTAGAACAACTTTGTCAGGAACTCAAAGCAGCAATTACTTCTGCATCCCTGCAAAAAGTTGGTTCCGCTAAGTAAAAAACCTCTTTCTTCTCTCTGCGTCCTTGGCGACTTGGCGGTTCGTTACTCTTTATCGAACCGCCAAGTCGCCAAGGACACCAAGAAGGAAATATTAGTAAAAGGATTTTAACCAGTGGTAAGCATACAAGACATCAAGACTGCAACTATCCAACCAGATTCTTTAGGCAGATTTGGCAGATTCGGTGGTAAATACGTCCCCGAAACCTTAATGCCCGCATTAAGTGAATTAGAAGCAGCATTTCATCAATATCGTAACGAGCCGAGTTTCCAAGCAGAACTGCAAAACTTATTGCGTGATTATGTAGGACGACCCAGCCCATTATATTTTGCCGAACGCCTGACAACAAACTACGCTAGACCAGATGGCACAGGGGCGCAAATTTATTTAAAGCGCGAAGATTTAAATCATACAGGCGCTCACAAAATTAATAATGCTTTAGCTCAGGTGTTGCTAGCTAAACGCATGGGTAAGCAACGGATTATTGCCGAGACAGGTGCAGGACAACACGGCGTAGCAACTGCAACCGTATGTGCTAGGTTTGGTTTGAAATGCGTGATTTACATGGGCATCCACGATATGGAACGCCAATCGCTGAATGTGTTCCGTATGAAATTAATGGGGGCAGAAGTGCGTCCGGTAGAGGCGGGTACAGGAACTCTCAAGGATGCAACTTCTGAAGCGATTCGAGATTGGGTGACGAACGTCGAAACAACCCATTACATCCTGGGTTCTGTTGCCGGGCCTCATCCTTACCCGATGATTGTCCGTGATTTTCACGCGGTAATTGGTGTAGAAACTCGCGCTCAATCCCAAGAGAAATGGGGAGGATTACCAGATATTTTACTGGCTTGCGTGGGTGGAGGTTCCAATGCGATTGGATTATTCAATGAATTTGTCTATGAATCTTCCGTGCGTCTAATTGGAGTCGAAGCGGCAGGTGAAGGTGTAGATACAGAAAAACACGCTGCTACCTTGACAAAAGGAAGAATAGGTGTATTGCACGGTGCAATGAGCTATTTACTGCAAGATGATGATGGTCAAGTCATCGAAGCTCATTCAATTAGTGCCGGGTTAGATTATCCTGGTGTTGGCCCAGAACATAGTTATTTAAAGGATCTTGGTCGCGCCGAATATTACAGTGTGACTGATAAACAAGCCTTAGAAGCATTTCAAAGACTCTCGCAACTAGAGGGAATTATCCCAGCTTTAGAAACTGCTCATGCGATCGCATATCTTGAAACCCTTTGCCCTCAGTTAGAAGGCAACCCCCGCATTGTCATCAATTGCTCTGGTAGAGGTGACAAAGACGTGCAAACTGTCTCAAAAGTTCTTAATTATTAGCATTCAAGGGACTTGTAAAGTTTTTTCTCAGCGCTCTCTGTGCCTCTGCGGTTGAAAAGTAATTGATTTTTAAACCACAGAGGCAAGGCAACGCGGTCTTCTCCCAAAGGGAGAGGCTAGCGCCAAGGGGGTTTCCCCATGAGCGACTGCCGCGCAGAGAACACAGAGTAAAGAGGAATTTATTGACTAAAATTTTGACTCTTAACAAAATGAGCGCTGTAACTCAAACTCCACCTGACAAAATCGCCATCTCTTCTGAGTTTTACAACTGGCCAGCTTTATTACAACAGTTGCTAAATCGGCAATCGTTGACGGTTTCTCAAGCTACAGATTTGATGCACGGTTGGCTCACAGATTCCATTCCCCATGTTTTATCAGGAGCGATTTTAACCGCAATTCAAGCCAAAGGCGTATCTGCCGAAGAATTAGTAGGCATGGCTAGCGTCTTACAATCCCAATCCCCTCCCCTAGAGACCCGATTAATTGCGTCTCCCCTAATTGACACCTGCGGAACTGGTGGAGATGGCGCTTCCACTTTTAATATTTCCACTGCTGTCGCCTTTGTTGCCGCCGCCGCCGGGGTAAAAGTTGCCAAACATGGCAATCGTTCGGCATCTAGTAAGACTGGTTCGGCTGATGTGCTGGAAGCTTTGGGGATAAATCTCAACGCCACTCCTGAGAAAGTACAAGCCGCAGTGGGTGAGATTGGAATCACCTTTTTGTTTGCTCCCGGTTGGCATCCTGCACTCAAAGCGATCGCAACTTTGCGAAAAACTTTGAAGGTACGGACTGTTTTTAATTTACTCGGCCCGCTAGTAAATCCCATGCGACCAACGGGGCAAATTATTGGTATCAACGATCCGCTTTTACTAGAGGAAATTGTGCAAGCTTTATCGCAATTGGGATGTCAACAAGCGATCGCACTTCATGGACGCGAACGTTTAGATGAAGCTGGTTTAGCAGATGTCACTGACTTAGCTGTACTCCAAGATAAAAAGGTGCGTTCTCTAACGCTGAACCCTCAAGAACTTGGTTTGAGTTTTGCCCCCACTGAGGCTTTGCGCGGTGGAGATGTCCAAGAAAATGCCGAAATTTTGAAGGCAGTTCTCCAAGGTAAAGGCACTCAAGCACAGCAGGATGTTGTTGCTTTAAATACAGCGCTAGCGCTCCAAGTTGGTGAAGCCATTCATGGAGAAACAGATATTTTAGTTGGTTGTGTTAAAGGTATTGTCCTCGCTAAGGAAATTCTGCAAAGCGGTGCGGCTTGGACAAAATTAGAACAACTTGCTGAATTTTTGCACTAGACGAATTTTTCCCGTCCAGCCTCACTCTTCTACGAGGCTACGATTTACAGACAAGTTTTCTAAAGCTGCCTTATATCCTTGACCTGCAATGTTAATACATCGACCTGCAATGTCAATGCATCGACTTGCAATGCCAATGCATCGACTTGCAATGCCAATGCATCGACCTGCAATGCCAATACATCGACCTGCAATGTCAATACATCGACCTGCAATGCCAATACATTGACCTGCAACGCCAATGCATTGACCTGCAATGATTAGCCTTCACACCCACAAACTATACACAAGGAAAAACAGATGATTATCATACTTAAGAGCGGTACGCCTGTTGAGGAAATTACTCGCATTAGCCAAGAAGTGAGTGAGACTTGGGGAGTTACGGTAGAAAAAAGCGTTGGCACTCATAAAGCTGTGCTGGGGCTAATTGGTGATACCACCAGCATCGATAAATTGCAGGTTCAAGAATTCAGCCCTTGGATTGAGCAAGTATTACGAGTGCAACAACCTTTCAAGCGGGTAAGCCGAGAATTCCGACATGGAGAAGCCAGCGAGGTTGTCGTACCTACACCCAACGGTGATGTCTATTTCGGCGAACATCACCCCATCGTCGTAGTAGCTGGCCCTTGTTCCGTTGAAAATGAAGCGATGATTGTCGAAACAGCAAAGCGCGTCAAGGCAGCAGGAGCGCAATTTCTCCGTGGTGGAGCTTACAAACCTCGCACTTCACCTTATGCCTTTCAAGGTTATGGTGAAAGTGCTTTAGATTTATTAGCCGCAGCGCGGGAAGCTACTGGTTTGGGTATCGTCACAGAATTGATGGATGCTGCCGATTTATCGGCAGTGGCGAGAGTAGCTGACATAATCCAAATCGGTGCTAGGAATATGCACAACTTTTCGCTGCTGAAAAAGGTAGGCGCTCAAGATAAACCCGTGCTGTTAAAGCGGGGGATGTCTGCCACAATTGACGAGTGGCTAATGGCAGCAGAATATATTTTGGCATCTGGGAACCCAAATGTAATTCTTTGTGAGCGAGGAATCAGAACCTTTGATGGCAAATATGCCCGCAATACTTTAGATTTATCAGTGCTTCCGGTATTGCGATCGCTAACCCATTTACCAATTATGATCGATCCTAGTCATGGTACGGGTAGGTCTGAATATGTTCCATCAATGGCAATGGCTGCCTTGGCAGCTGGTACAGATGCCTTAATGATTGAAGTTCACCCCAATCCAGCGAAAGCTTTATCTGATGGGCCCCAATCTCTCACCCCTGATAAATTTGACCGCTTAGTTCAGGATATATCAGTTCTCGGCAAAGTAGTCGGTCGCTGGTCTACACCTGCATTTACTCGCATTCCTGAAACCCAAATTCTCCTTACCTCAGAACTCTCATCGACTGTCCCAACGGCATAAGCATTGTCGTGAATATCGGCAGTTCCTTCTAGGGGAAACCCCCAAGATCGGACTGCCTCACCTACGTATCTGTTCAAAAATCAAATAGTAATCCTATGATACGTAAGTTAGTTTTATTTTTTTCAGTTTTTATTATCAAATAATATAAAGAAGATGATATTTTTAAGTTAGGATAAAATCAAATAAAATAGCCAAAACAAATACTAAGTATATTTTTCGTAATCAATTAATATTGAGTAGATTTTTTGAGTCATATTTTTTGCTAAAAAAAAGCAATAATTGATACAAGTTAAAATTTTCAAAAACTGATATTTATTACAACTTAAACAAAAAATAATAGAGAGAATGGGGGCAGAAGAAAAACCTGACAATTTGCGCTCGGAGACGAATAATGGTAGCGATGTCTACGACAGGCAATGCCCACTCAGAGAACGTTCAACATCGGCTAACTATACAAACTGTAGAAATTGCCCCTAACACAACGGCGATTCGCTCTCTTGATTGGGATCGCGATCGCTTCGATATCGAATTCGGACTGCAAAACGGCACAACCTACAATTCATATCTAATTCGGGGTGAACAAACAGTTTTGATTGATACTTCTCACCAGAAGTTTCGCGATCTGTATTTAGAGACTCTCAAAGGTCTTGTTAACCCCAAAACAATTGATTACATAATTGTCAGTCACACAGAGCCAGACCACAGCGGCTTAGTAGAAGATGTGCTGCAATTAGCTCCTAGAGCTACTGTTTTAGCCTCAAAAGTTGCGCTTCAATTTTTAGAAGGCTTAGTCCACGATCCTTTTTCTAAGCGGGTTGTCAAAACTGGCGATCGCATAGATATCGGCAAAGGTCACGAAATGGAATTCGTGAGTGCGCCTAATCTGCACTGGCCAGATACAATCTTTAGCTTTGACCGCAAAACCCAAATTCTCTATACCTGTGATGCTTTTGGGATGCATTTTTGTGACGATCGCACCTTTGACGAAGATTTAGAAGCGATCGAAGCTGACTTTAGATTTTACTACGACTGCTTGATGGGCCCTAACGCTCGTTCGCTGCTGAATGCGATGAAACGGATGGGTGATCTCGGAAAGATTAATATAATTGCCAATGGTCACGGCCCTTTATTATACCACCATCTAGATGTTTTAACCGGGTGCTACGAAAATTGGAGCCAAAAACAAGCTAAAGCAGAAACCACAGTTGGCTTGTTTTTTGTCTCAGATTACGGATATGGCGAACGCCTTGGTCACGCAATTGCCGAAGGTATCCTAAAAACTGGGGTTGGCGTAGAAGTACTCGATTTGAGTACTGCTGAAAGCCAAGAAATTCAAGAGCTAGCTGGTAGAGCCTCTGGCATTATTATTGGTATGCCCCCAAGTACCGCCGCCGCCGCCCAAGCTAGTATCAGTTCGGTGCTAGCTGTCGCCAAGAACAAGCAATTTCTTGGGCTGTTTGAATGTTACGGTGGGGATGATGAACCCATTGATACACTCCGCAGACAATTTCTTGACTCTGGCATCAAAGAAGCTTTCCCACCCATTCGGATTAAAGAGGCTCCCACCGCATCAACATTCCAGTTGTGTGAAGAAGCGGGTAAAGACATCGGACAATTGTTAGTGCGCGATCGCAACATCAAGCAAATCAAGTCTCTTGATGTCAACATGGAAAAGGCATTGGGTCGCATTAGTAGTGGACTATATATAGTCACTACTAAAAAAGATAATGTCTCAAGTGCAATGCTGGCATCTTGGGTAACGCAAGCGAGTTTGCAACCATTAGGATTGACAATAGCCGTTGCTAAAGACCGCGCCATTGATTCCTTAATGCAAGTAGGCGATCGCTTCGTCCTCAACGTTTTGGAAGAAGGCAATTTTCAAGAACTCAAGAAACACTTTCTCAAGCGCTTGCATCCCGGTGCTGACCGCTTTGCAGGAGTAAAAACTCAAACCGCGAAAAACGGTTCTCCGATTCTAACTGATGCTCTGGCATACATGGAATGTGAAATCCAAAGCAGCATGGAATGCAGCGACCACTGGATTTTATACTGCACCGTCCAAGAAGGTCGTGTTTCCAAAAACGATGGACTCACAGCCGTTCGTCATCGCAAAGTAGGTAATTACTACTAACGGAAACAGTGCTGAGTCCTGAGTAATGAGTGCTGAGTCAATACGTTTCGGTTAGGTGCAAGTCCTTAAGATTCCCCTTAGTCCCCCTTAAAAAGGGGGAAATAGAGCCATCCATTCTTAGCCCCCCTTTTTAAGGGGGTTGGGGGGATCAAGTCTTATCCGAACCGGATCGAAAGATGAAGGGGAGAGTTGGAACTTAAAGTTTCAGGCTCAAAGGTGCAACTTCGAGGTTCAAAGGTGTAACTTCGAGGTTCAAAGGCTCAAGCTTCAGCATCAGAACCTCATTCCCCTCATCTCCCTCATCTTCTCCAATGCCCAATTCCCAAATCTTTAACAGCTATGACCAATTCCAAGCCACGCGACGTACAAGTTTTACCAATTGCTACAAATACTAAGGCGATCAGGGCACGTAGTTGGTCACGTCTGCGGTTTGAAATTGAATATGCACTTGAAAGAGGTACTACTTCCAATTGCTATTTAATTGAAGCTGATAAAACCGCACTTATTGATCCACCGCCAGAAAGCTTTACCGAAATTTATTTAGAGGCATTGCGGCAGACTGTAGATTTGACAACTTTGGATTATATAATCCTGGGTCACTTTAATCCTAACCGAGTTGCAACCCTCAAAGCAATTTTAGAACTGGCACCACAGGTAACTTTTGTCTGTTCTCTTCCCGGTGCGAACAATTTGCGTGCTGCTTTCCTAGAGCAAGATTTGAACGTCTTGGTGATGCGGGGGAAAGAAACTCTGGATTTAGGTAAAGGTCATGTTTTAAAATTCCTCCCCACTCCTAGTCCCCGTTGGCCGGAAGGACTTTGTACCTACGATCAGCAAACCCAAATTCTTTACACAGATAAGTTATTTGCAACTCATCTCTGTGGCGATGAGGTCTTTGATGATAACTGGGAAGCACTCAAAGAAGACCAGCGTTATTACTTTAACTGCTTAATGGCTCCCCAAGCTACTCATGTGCAAGCAGCTTTGGAGAAAATATCAGATTTGCAGGTGAGAATGTATGCTGTGGGTCACGGGCCTTTAGTACGCACCGGCTTAATCGAGCTTACCAAAGCTTATGGAGAATGGAGCCGTTCTCACAACGATCGCGAGATTTCTGTTGCCCTACTTTACGCTTCAGCTTACGGGAATACGGCGACTTTAGCACAAGCGATCGCTCTGGGATTAACTAAAGGTGGAGTCGCAGTCAAATCAATTAACTGCGAATTTGCTACTCCTGATGAAATTCGCATCAATTTAGCACAGTCAGAAGGTTTTATCATCGGTTCTCCTACCATCGGTGGTCATGCACCAACTCCTATTCATACTGCTTTAGGGATTGTGATCTCAAGCGGTGACAATAGTAAACTCGCTGGGGTCTTTGGTTCCTACGGCTGGAGTGGCGAAGCATTTGACTTAATCGAAGGTAAACTCCGGGATTCTGGATATCGCTTTGGCTTTGATACCTTAAAGGTGAAGTTTAAACCTGATGATGTCACTCTCAAATTCTGTGAAGAATTAGGCACAGACTTTGCCCAAACCCTGAAAAAAGCTAAAAAGGTACGTGTACCACAACAAGCAGCGACCCCAGTGGAACAGGCTGTTGGTCGTATTGTTGGTTCCGTATGCGTAATCTCAGCTAAACAAGGAGAAGTATCCACCGGAATGCTAGGTGCTTGGGTTTCTCAAGCCACCTTTAACCCACCCGGAATAAGTATTGCGATCGCTAAAGATCGAGCGATCGAATCTTTGATGTATCCAGGCGGTAAGTTTGCCTTGAATATTCTACCTGAAGGTCATCATCAAGATTACATGAAGCATTTCCGTAAATCTTTTGCGCCTGGGGAAGACCGATTTGCCAACTTTAGTACAGCACTTGCAGATAACGGTTGTACCATCCTCACGGACGCTCTAGCATATTTGGAATGCTCTGTCAACCAACGTCTAGAATGTGGCGATCACTGGGTTGTGTATGCAACTGTAGATGAAGGTAAATTACTCAAGCCTGATGCGGTTACTGCAATTAACCATCGCAAAACCGGCACTCATTATTAATGAATATAGAGACGTAGCAGTGCTACGTCTCTTTAGATAGTAAAAAATTGAACCTAACGAAACTGCCTTAGCTCAAACATAGCTATAGCGGTTCCCATTCAAATGTGGTACAACATCATCTCGTAAGGTGTAGGGGCAATACTGCTCGGATAAGCAGCGGAGGCAGGGGGAGCAGGGGAGGCAAAACTCTTCCCCTGCTCAAGAACAGCTTGCCTCAACCAAGAAATTCCAAAACCTACGCAGTATTGCCTACGGGTGTACCTCACATAAATGAGAACCGCCATAAGGCATTTTGTGTAATGCCCAAACTGCTTTCATACCGCCGATGAAAAATTTTGATTACAATGCAGATGTCACATAGGCAGCGTGCTGTCTATCCACGTAAATCCAGAAGACACTTGATGAGTAATCAACTACAAGACTACAATCCTAGCGGCGTAGGTGAAATAAACGGCAACCTCTTAGGTTTGCCCTGTGATTATGAATCTGCTAACCTGATTGTCTTTGGTGTGCCGTGGGAAGTCACTGTTTCATACGGTGCAGGTACAGCTAATGGCCCACAGCGAATTCTAGATGCTTCGACTCAACTAGATTTGTTCGATTTCGATCACCCTAGTGGTTGGAAGCAGGGAATTTTCATGATGGAAATCCCCCAAGATATTTTAGAGAAGAATACATACTATCGCACCTTGGCAGCAAAAATTATTCAGCGATTAGCCGAAGGTCAAGAACTATCAGATACACCAGATTTAACACCTGTCCTCACAGAAATTAATCAGGCTTGTCAACAGGTTAATCAATGGCTGTTTGAAAATTGCCAAGAAGCAATTAATCATGGTAAACGAGTTGCGGTGATTGGTGGAGATCACAGTTCGCCGTTAGGTTATTTCCAAGCATTAGCGGCTAAGTATGAAAACTATGGCATTCTGCACATTGATGCCCACGCAGATTTACGCGATGGTTATGAGGGATTTGAGTTTTCTCATGCTTCTATTATGTTTAATGCGATGAAAATACCGCAAATTTCTAAGCTAGTGCAAGTGGGTTTGCGTGATATTAGTCACGATGAAGTGCAAATGATTGACCAATCTAGCGATCGCATTATTGCTTATTACGACCCAGCTATTAAACAAAAACTTTATTCTGGAACAACTTGGATTGATTTATGCCGAGAAATTATCAGTCATTTACCTGAGTATGTTTACATTAGCTTTGATATAGATGGTCTAGATCCAAAACTCTGCCCCAGTACTGGTACTCCGGTTCCAGGTGGATTGGAATTAGAGCAAACTTTTTGTCTGCTCCGGGAATTAGTCAATAGTGGAAGAAAAATTATTGGTTTTGATCTCTGTGAAGTCGGTGATGCTGAGTGGGATGGTAATGTCGGGGCGCGGGTAGTTTACAAGCTGGCAAACTTGATGGACTTGTCAATAATTCGTAATTCGTAATTCAAGCTTCGACTTTGTTCAATTATCTAGTTGTTTATGGCGAAATCAGATACTCCACTTACTAAAGACGCACTGATTAAAGAAGTCTGTCGCCGGATTCGGGTAGCCCGCAGCTATTGGGATGCCCACAACAATGCTGCCTGTCGGGGTGAGCGCGATCGCGCATTAGCCCTTTACAATACCTTAAGTAAGGAAGAGAAAGATCGGATTCCCCAAGTATTGCGGGTGTGGTTACGTTATCGCAGTGAGAAATACTTTGGAGGACACAGAACGCCGCCAAAGTCAACACGAAAATCAAAATAGGATGTTGCTGAATCGAGGTATGAATCTGGATGTAGAGACGTTGCACTACAACGTCTCTACTTAAACAAGTCGTAATTATGTTTTATGACGGGGTTCTATATCATGTCCGCCAAATTACTTACGATATGTCATTGCGAGCGCAACGAACTGGAGCGTAGCCCTTGTCTACGACACGCTACGCGAACGGGGATATTGCTACGCGTAGCTTCTCCAAGAGTTGCAATCACCAGGACTCTGTGTTCGCGAAGCGTGTCCGAAGGACTTATGCTTCACTCCATACCCTTCTCCTTCGGAGACGCTATTCGCGTTCGGGTTCTCCAACGGAGTACGCAATGACAAGTGTTTAACCGGATATGGAATTATACCCAATTTTATGATCCAAGCTGCTGGTAATAGTTAACAATTTGTGCAGTGACTTGAGACACTTCCAAACCATCAGTTTGAACTTCAATCGCATCCGCAGCTTTTTGTAAAGGGGAAACTTTGCGTGTACTATCTTTCCAGTCACGTTCGGCAATATCGCGTTCCAGTTGCTCTAAACTCACTTGGGATTGACCTTGTGTACTAAAGTCTTGGTAGCGGCGACGGGCGCGTTCACTCACAGAAGCGGTTAAGAAGATTTTCACTTCAGCATCGGGAAATACGTGAGTCCCAATATCCCGTCCTTCAGCGACTAAACCACCTTTTTTACCCCAGGTTTGCTGTTGTTTAACCAGTGCTTGCCGGACAGCGCTTTGGGCTGCGATCGCAGATACAAGAGATGTTACCTCAATTGTGCGAATTGCCTGGGTAACATCAGTACCATCAATCCAAACCCGCACGGATGATTGTAAATCCTGGTTAGGAGTAAGTTCAATTTTACACTGGTTAGTTAATTCGGCGATCGCACACTCATCATCAACAGCAATCCCCTTTTGCAGTACCAACCAAGTGACAGCGCGGTACATTGCTCCTGTATCTAAATACACTAAACCCAGATTTGCTGCCACTTGCCGCGCCACTGTGGATTTTCCAGCACCGGCTGGGCCATCAATGGCGATGATGGGTTGACGATCGCGTAATATGATATTGTCAATCAAACGTGTAGAACCAAGACGAGCTGCGATCGCCAACATTCCTTCTTCCTCAACTTTTTCTAAAGACATCAACGTAGTCGGATCAACTAATTCAATATATTCCACTAAAATCGTGCTGACTATTGCCACTTCTTTCTGGACTACTGCTATCAACTTGTTGCTATTGCGATCGCCTGCAATGAATGCTGCCTCAGCTTGTCGCAAGCCGCGATATAATACCGCCGCTTGCTCTTTTGCCGTTGCAGTCAAATATTGATTACGAGAACTGAAGGCAAGACCCGACGTTTCCCGTACTGTTGGACAACCAACAATTTCTACTGGCAAATTTAAGTCAGCTACTAAGCGTTTAATAATTGCCAGTTGCTGACCATCCTTTTGGCCAAAATAGGCTCGGTCAGGCTGTACTAAGTTGAAAAGCTTAGTCACAATCGTGGCCACACCCTGAAAATGACCCAGCCGAGAACGACCACACAAGCCTGTTATCATAGCAGATGGGGGGATAACTTGTGTAACCTTTGATTCTTCTATACTCTTCTGGGAAACTCCCATCTCTTCAGGAGTCGGCGCAAAAATTGCATCTACCCCAGCTTGTTCGCAAAGTTGTTGGTCTTGCTCCAAAGTGCGGGGGTAACGTTGATAATCCTCATTGGGAGCAAATTGCAGGGGATTGACAAAAATACTAACAATCACCGTGGAATTTTCTTGCCGCGCCCTTTGGATCAAGTTTAAATGACCTTGATGCAAATTCCCCATCGTTGGCACCAGACCGACTGCCGTCTGATCCCAGCTAGTCATCTCATCTAATCTCAAATCCCCAGTAACCGCAATCAGCTTGTTTTCTGAGGAGCATTTAGTTAAATAGCAGCGTAAAGCTGCGACTGTTGTCAGCAGGCGCACAAAAATACCCCTAGTTCTTATCGATTCCTCCCCCGTTAGTTTATATCTGAATTGACGGAAGAGTTGATTGAACTAGGGGAATTGTTATCGGGATTGGGCATTGGGCATTGGGCATTGGGTATTGGGTATTGGGCATTGGGCATTGGGCATTAGTTCTTTCTCCCCCTGCTCCCCCTGCTCCCCCTGCTTCCTCATCTCCCCCATGCCCCATTCCCTAATTAATTATTTCCCCAAAACTTCAATATGTACTGGTGCTACGCCACTGCCCATCATTCCCAAAATTCGAGCAGCGCCAGCAGATAGGTCTATGACTCTACCCCGAATGAATGGGCCTCGATCGTTAATTCGCACCACTACAGAACGACCATTGTGGGTGTTCGTTACACGGACTTGCGTACCAAAGGGTAAGCTACGATGGGCGGCAGTCATTTCTTCTGGATTGAATCTCTGTCCGCTAGCAGTACGATTACTAGAACCGTCATAGCCGTAATAAGAAGCCATACCTCTAAAAGAAATTCGCACTCCTCCGACGGAAATCTGTTGAGGCAGTTTTGGTATTGATACTGGTAAATTCGCAATTTCTTTTAAGGGAGATGCATTACCTAAAAGTCTCCGCAGACGATTAGTTGCTTGGAGTGCATCTTGCGCCAGATTGTTGGTGGTATCTGGGAGCCGCGTACCTTCATTGATTTCGACTAATTCTTCGCCATTAATTTTGATTACATAGCGATCGCCATTTTGCTGGAGCGGGACGCTTTTGTTTTGCGCTTGATTGGCACTAGATTTGTCCCCAGCTTTCCAACTGACGGTAATTTTACTCGCATCAACACTTTCCCGGCTCAACTGGTTGATCTTAGCTGCTATTACACCAGCTATCTGAACCGGGTCATTGTCAACAGAGCTAATCTGGTCACTCACATCTGTTACGTTACCAACATTCAGTGCCTTTGGTGAATTGCTAGCAATAAGGGCGTACGATTGTACGCCCCCAGTATTTCCAATTGCACCAACTTTTTTACTTTCTAAACTGGTATTTGATACAGAACTCAAAAAAGTAAGAACAGGTATATTTCTGATAAAAAGGGTTGCCGCCTTACGTCCTTTAATGTTGTGAGGATGAATTTCTGTAATCACAGCATCCAAGGTTTGTTTCCCTGCTCTGGATTGGTACTCTCCCACCTTAACCACATCTGGGGAAGGTGATTTCTGGGAAGCTAGCGCATTTCCCTTGGTGGTTTGAGTGCAACCGACTGTGGGAATTCCCAAAACAGTCAGAAACAGGGCAACAATAGTCCACAAATGTCTTTGATTCATGCGTCCGTTTTTTAAAGCGACTGAGAACTTAAGTTTTATAACTTGCGGGAATTTTCACTAGATGATAATGACTTCCCTTCTGAAAAACTCGAACCCGTTCCGTTTTCACTTTTGTTATTTATAACTGCAACAGACTAACACGAACCTTTTGGCTTGGGGATCAGGGTTTTAGCGTAATTATCGACAGCTTAATCAAATTAAAGTTCCAAATTTAAGGGCGAAACCTTTCTCAAAAGCGGACTTTGGCTATGTAACGCTTTTTTCGGCAAGTCAAAAATTTCTTAAAAAAACTTTACGCTTATTGCACTACAAAATGACGATACCCTATGAAATTCTGTTCTTAAGGCTCGTAACTACCCGTGTATTCTATATCACATCTATTTTGGCTATTTCCTATCAGGAAGGTAATATAACCTTAGTGAAATGGCATCGGCATAAATACTGAAAATCAATTATTTAATTAAATATTTAGATTTCCCTATGAATAAGTCGTGATATGAGTTACATCTGAGATAATTATGTAAATTAGTTTAAGTTTAATATTTTTTTAAAAGTTTTTCCTACTTAGATTAATCATGACTTTTATTCTCCATAACTAGACGTAAATAAGTATTCAATATAACCTTTGATAACCGTATTACTGAGTATAAAATAAAGAAAGATACTCAACTTAATATTTTTTGTGATTAATAATAAAAAAATTAGGAAATCTTTGCGATCGCTTGCAGTTTCAAGGATGTTTGTATTAATAATTACATTACTATTTTTATAATCTCAGTAGTTGCTTCATTCTAATTTTTGAGAGTCGGCTGTATTCTCAAAAATCTTTGCAGCTGTACATCTCTACAGGCGCACCCATACTATATATAGTGAGTATTTTGGGGAATGCGATCGGCCTAATGACAAGCCAAGTAAATCAAAGAGATTTAGAAATAGATTCATCACCATTATTAGCTGTTCTTAAAGAATTGCATTCCCAGTACAAGTTACTGCCAGAGGGTGCAGTCGCGAAATACATTCCAGAACTGGCAAAGGCAAACCCTGATTTGTTCAGCATCTGTATTGTCACAGTCGATGGTCAGATTTACAAAGTTGGTGACTATGACCAACTCTTTACCATTCAGTCGATTTCCAAAGTCTTTGCTTATGGACTTGCCTTAGAAGATCATGGACTGGATTATGTTTTAACTAGAGTTGGCGTGGAACCGACGGGGGATGCATTTAATGCGATTGTTTTGGATGAGCAATCGAAGCGACCTTATAATCCAATGGTAAATGCTGGAGCGATCGCAACCACGAGCCTAATTAAAGGTTCTGGCCCCACCGAACGCCTCAACCGAATGCTGGATATGTTTCGGCGATATATTGGTCGGGATGTGTTCGTTGACATTTCAGTTTTTACATCAGAACGCAGTACAGGACATCGCAACCGGGCAATGGCGCATCTGATGCTGAACTTTGGCATGATTGACCGGAATATTGAAGAGTCGCTGGATCTTTATTTCCAGCAGTGTGCTGTAATGGTAAACTGCCAAGACTTAGCAGTGATGGCGGCTACCCTTGCTAATAAAGGTATGAACCCCATCACCAAAGAACAGGCGGTAGATAAGCGTTACATCAAAGATATTCTGAGTGTGATGTACACCTGTGGAATGTACAACTTTGCAGGGGAGTGGGCTTATAAAATTGGGATTCCGGCCAAAAGCGGTATTTGTGGTGGGATTATCGCCGTTGTACCCAATAAAATGGGTATTGGAGTTTTTTCGCCACTGCTGGATGTACGTGGTAACAGTGTGAGAGGAGTAAAGGTGTGTGAAGAACTTTCCCAACGGTTAGGTTTACATCTGTTTGATTGTTCAGATCAAGAGGCAAAATTTGATTGAAGGAGACAGGAGACTGATTCTTGATCCCCTTTTAAGGAATGGAAGTCAGGTTATTTTTGATCGTTCAAGCTAGACTAAAATTTTGCAGTTAGTCTTCCGATTATAGCGATCGCACATCTAACGTCTCATAATCTCACCAATGGCAACACGGGTGCTGTATACAAAAATCTACCTACTTTTATTCGTACAATTCATGAATACTAAAGCTAAATTATTGACTCTTGCTTCCTTAACGTTGGCAGTTTCTTCTCTAACTGTTAGCACAGTTGTAGCAAAGACGAAACTAACAAATCAGGCAAAACTGTTTATCAATGGGATTGGTACAGTTCGAGTCGGGATGACTGTTTCCCAAGCGGTAAAGGCTGCTGGTATTCAGCTTGTGGGTGATACACCGAATAACAGTTGCTACTACGTTAAACCCCGAAATGAACCCAAAAATCTATTGTTCATGGTTACAAAAGGTCGCATTTCTAGAGTAGATGTTGTGCGGCATAATTCCCAGATTACTACCCTCAAAGGTGCAAAAATTGGTGACACCGAAGCGCAAATCAAGTCTCTCTACCCAGGACAAATTAAAGTCACACCTCATAAATACGTCCAAGGTGGACACTACTTGACATTTATCCCGAAAGACCGTGCTAATCAGAACTATCGTGTAGTATTCGAGACTGATGGTAAGCGTGTTACTCAGTTTCGGTCAGGTAAACTACCAGAAGTTGAATTTGTGGAGGGCTGTTCTTAAATAATTCGTAATTCGTGATTTGTAAGTAGTAATGCAAAATTAAATATACATTTGTCATTGCGAATGGAGCAAAGC
Source organism: Nostoc sp. KVJ3 (assembly GCF_026127265.1). Lineage (GTDB taxonomy): Bacteria > Cyanobacteriota > Cyanobacteriia > Cyanobacteriales > Nostocaceae > Nostoc. The sequence continues at coordinate 2,594,810 of NZ_WWFG01000001.1, read as the reverse complement.
GGAATGAAGCAATCCCAATACCTTGCATTCGCGAAGCGTGTCCGAAGGACTTATGCTTCCCTACATTTCATTCCGCTTGCAATGACATAAATATTTTTGCATACGCACTTAATTACTTTCTTAGTAATTACGTTATGGATAGGGATTTAGACTTCAACCATAACCGGGAAACCTTTAGAGTTTGCTTACTCTAACCAGACTTTTAATTACGAATTACGTTAGCGTAGTGGGGCGTAGCCCATTACGAATTATCTTGAGGGGTAATCCAGTGACGTACAGCGCCTTTAATCTCAGCAAGGTAAAAACCGACTTTAAATTAATCTTTGTTGAAAATCAAGATTTATTTGGGGATGTGCAGACAGTTCTTCCTAGTGAATATCTAAATTTGATTTTCTCTGAGCATCTACCTTTGGTGACAGCAATAAATACAGAAAAGGCCCGTTCTGAACTAATTATTATGCCTGTTTTAATTGAAGTTAAACGCTTCTTTAAATCGCAAATTAGTATATTTTCTGGCTCAGAATTTAATGTAGATGCTTCTAAAGGCTTAGAAGGACGCTGTGATTTTATTCTCAGTTGTTCACCAGAACAATATGATATTACTAGCCCTGTCGTGACTATTGTGGAAGCTAAAAATGAGAGTATTAAATCTGGTTTAGGACAATGCATTGCGACAATGATTGCATCTCAATTATTTAACCAACAACAAGGAAATATTATAAATGAAATTTATGGTGTAGTCACAACAGGAACAGATTGGAAGTTTCTTAAACTTTGTGAAAATACCATCTTTATCGATAAGAATGATTACTTTATTAAAGAAATAGACAAAATTTTAGGGATTCTGACAACGACTCTGATGGCTTGTCCGCAAGTTTAATTTGGGGATAGTTCGTACCATCCCCATTTTTTTATCTTTCCAGTTCATCCACTGTTTTGGAAACCCCCGCAGTTAATACCTCATGTCCATCAGATGTAACTAACACATCATCCTCAATGCGAATGCCAATGCCAATCCATCGAGGATCGGTCTCTGGCTGGTCTTCTGCTAGTTTAGTCTCTGGGACAATATATAATCCCGGTTCCACCGTCAAAATTTGGCCTGGTTGTAAAATCTGTGGTTTGTCTTCACCGTGCTGGTAAACTCCCACATCATGGACATCCAAACCTAACCAATGACTGGTGCGATGCATATAATATGGCTTATATTTCTCTTCTTCAATTAACTTATCAATTTCACCTTTGAGGATGCCAAGTTCAACTAAACCTTCTGTGATGACGCGCACTGCTGTATCGTGAACTAATTTGAAGGGATTACCTGGTTTAATTTGAGCGATCGCTTGTTTTTGCGCTTCTAAAACAATTTCATACAGCGTCTTTTGTTCTGGTGTAAATTTACCCCCCACAGGAAATGTCCGGGTAATATCAGAGTTGTAATAATCGTAGGCACAACCGGCATCAATTAGCAATAATTCTCCATCTTGCATTTGCCGATTATTTTCAATATAGTGCAAGACGCAAGCATTTACCCCAGAAGCGACAATGGAAGGATAAGCTGGCCCTAACCCACCCCGCACTCGAAAGATGCGTTCCATCTCCGCCTGTATTTCATACTCATAACGTCCAGGTGCGGTGATTTCTTGGGCATAATTGTGGGCTTCGACTGCGATCGCAACTGCTTGACGCATCAATCCCAACTCAGCCTCACTTTTGATTAATCTCATGCTGTTGAGGACAGGGCCAGTATCTTCAATGGCGATCGGGCCAGTGCCGCGTTTTGGATAAGTCCGCAGTAAACTTTGGTAATGTGTAAGGATTTGGTCGTTGAAAGTGCGATCGCGTCCTAAGTGATAGTAAATCCGGTTAGCTTTTTCCAAATACTGGGGTAACTTTTCATCTAACTCACTAATTGGGTACGCTTCATCAGCACCATAAATTTCCTTGGCTGCATCTACCCCACAAAGATAACCAGTCCATACTTCCTTTTCGCGATCCTTCGGTTGGACAAACAGCACAAACCGATGTTCTGAATGATGTGGCGCTAACACTGCAACTGCCTGTGGTTCATTAAAACCAGTCAGGTAGAAGAAATCACTGTCTTGACGATAAACATACTCGACATCGTTGTGCATCACTGCCATTGGCGCACTGCGAAAAATAGCTGTACCATCGCCAATTTTTGCCATTAACTGCTCACGACGCTGCCGATATTCTGCTTGCATAGCTGATGTATGTATGAAATTATTGTGTTATTTTACACTTTTGGCAACTAGCGATCGCACAGTTCAGGCTTCTCGGTAGTTGCTAATCTAAGTTATTGTAACCAATATTTCTTGGAACTCAAGTCAGAAATTATTAGTGAATAATCAATTATCTTCAAAAGCTCAGATCCTCGATTTTGTAAAAGTTGTCGCAGGGCTTGCCATACAAGCCACCATGTAATCACATCAGAATTACATAATGTAAATACATTTATGTAACTGAATAACAATATCAATATTTCAAATGTCAAAGAAAATAGATAAAATTATCAAGTTTTGTTTGCAAGTTATCACATACATAAAAAACATCTTTTGAAATTGTTTACATGGGGCTTGAAAAAATGAAAATTTTCCTTTATAACAAGCAAATATTTATCTTCAAACAAGGATATTCATAAAGAAAAAATAGTTATAAAGAAATATTGAAAGTCTAGTAAATGTTATTTGATTACAGAAAAGCCTTCCCAAAAAAAGTTAAAAAAATATGACAACCAGTAATAAAAACACATCATGTTTGGAAATACAAATTCCTCACCCTTATCTTTGAATACATCTGGATGGGCATCAGACTCTTTCAAAAAATCAGAAATCTTGACATCTTCTTTTGAGAATTTAAGTTCTAATTTGGGATTTGGGAATAAGAGTTCCTCACAAACATTACAAATTCAATCGTCTACCCAGGCTAGTGAGCCTGTGAAAACGTCATCAAATCCTAATCCTAATCCTTACATAACTAGTGCGGCCATTACTCCTGACTTTAACGGTGATGGCAAAACGGATAAAGTTTGGGTCGATTCTACAACCGGTGAAATTATCGTTCGCTTGATGGATGGCACAAAGGTTCTTGAACAGGGTTCTTTAGGTAAATTCGACCTAACTGCCTATGATTACAAAATTGCTGACTTTAATGGTGATGGCAAAACCGACTTCTTATTACGCAATAAGACAACCGGTGCCAATAGCATTGTACTAATGGATGGCACAAAAGTTGCTAGTATGGCATCTTTAACCAGCGTTGACCCAGCATGGACTCCTCAGATTGGCGATTTTAACGGCGATCGCAAAACCGATATCTTCTGGCATAATGCTACAACCGGTGAGAACGCTATTTGGGAGATGGATGGCACTAACGTTCTGAGTGCAACTGTTTTAGATAAAACAGATCCAGCGCTAACTCCTACCATTGTTGATTTTGATGGCAATGGTAAGAGCGATATTTTCTGGCGCAATCCGACAACCGGTGCTGACAGCGCCTGGTTTATGGATGGTACACAAAAGACTGAATTGGGGCTGCAATCACAGGATGCAGGCTGGACTCCTACCTTTGGTGATTTCAACGGCGACTATAAGACTGACATTCTGTGGAGAAACGCTCAAACAGGTGAGAACAAAGTTTGGACGATGAATGGTATCTTAGTCACAGAGGGTAAGTTGGAGACACTTGACTCATCCTGGAATTCTCAAATTGGTGATTTCAACGGCGATGGCAAGACCGACATCTTCTGGCACAATAGCAAAACCGGCGAAAACACCGCTTGGTTGATGGATGGTACAACAGTTGCTACTCAAGCTTTCCTACCTACTAATAACGCGGCATTGACACCATCTCTTGGCGACTTCAACGGCGATGGTAAGACTGACATCTACTGGCGCGATCAGACAGCAGGTGCAGACAGCATTTGGACTATAGATGGAACGACAGCCGTTGATAACCCCATCAGCGATGCCGATAAGCTTGGTGCAGAGTGGTATACATTCTAAAAATTAGGAGTAGAGACGCGATTCATCGCGTCTGTAAGGAATTATTTCTCCCAATCTCTCCCCTGTTTCCTCATCCCCTGCTCCTCAAAACTTATAAGTTAAAATCTGAATTTCCCCATTCTCCGGCAAATCTTTAGGGGTAATGGAGATAGTATCTCCGTTACTACGCCGTACTTTTGTGCCTTGCATTAAGGTCAGAAAATTATCGAGTGGCGAAATATTGCACTTAGCAGCATCAGCCGCCTGTGTCCGGTAATGGGTTGGAATCACCAGTTTGGGATTTAACACTTTAACAGCCTGCATTGCTTCCTCAGCATTGTAGGCTTTTTCACTGCCTCCTACAGGAATGAATGCAAGATCAGGTCGTCCCATCAGAATTTTTTGCTCAATGGAAATCGGTGCAGCGGCTCCCCCTAAGTGGAGGATATTAATTCCGCTTTGTTTCCAACTCCAAGCAGTATTTGAGCCAAACTGTTTACCACCTTTGCGATCGTGGTCTATGGCAATTCCTTGGAACTTAATATCTTTGAACTGGTAAACTCCTGGTTCGTAGATGAGTTTTGCATTTCCCGGTAGTATGTCTACAGCACCTTCATCCAGTAGTTGGCTGCTAATCAGTACTAAATCTGCTGCAACTTTTGGTGGACGATACCCAGCAGTACAGCCGACCGACCGAAATGGATTGACGAGAATTTTTGCACCGCCACCAGTAAAAAGAAAGCAAGTATGACCCAACCACTTAACTGATAAACCGCTAGATTCTGCGTCAGCTTCATATTCAGAACCCAAGGTAGTAAGCAAAGTTGTTACCAACCCCGCCCCAGCATACCCCATCAACTGTCGTCGTTTCATTAATTATGCTCTCGACTGTAACTGTTCCAGAAAATTTCGCAATAACTGTTTTCCTGAAGATGTCAGGACACTCTCTGGGTGAAACTGAACGCCCTGAATGTGAGGATAGTTCCGGTGTCGCACTCCCATAATGGTGTTATCTTCAACCCAAGCGGTGATTTCTAACACATCTGGGCAAGTCTCACGTTCGATTACCAAACTATGATACCTGGTGGCGGTTAGAGGATTTTCTAATCCCCGGAAAACCCCTACTCCAGTATGAGACACCTGAGAGGTTTTGCCATGCATCAACTCTGGAGCAGCAATTATTTTACCACCGAATACTTGACCAATGCTTTGATGTCCCAAACAGACACCTAAAATTGGTAACTCTTGGCCTAGCTGTTTAATCAACTCTAGGGAAATACCGGCATCTTCTGGGCGACCAGGCCCAGGAGAAATAACCACGGCTTCCGGCTTTAATTCCCGAATCTCATCTATGGATATCTTGTCGTTACGAAAAACTTTAATATCATCTGCTACTGGGAATTCTGCTGCCAATTCTCCCAGATACTGCACTAAATTATATGTAAAACTGTCGTAATTGTCGATAACTATAATCAAAGCTCATCACTCCTGGTTTTTAGCACTCATCAATTTACTCATACTATTTTTTCGCTAGATTAGGACTTAGACAAAACTACACGCTGTAGGGGCAATTCATGAATTGCCCCTACCGGAAAATCAAGGTTTGGGCTATTTTTTGTGTAAGTCCTAGTAGATATAAAAATAATGCTGACGTAGACGTATAGATATGAAGCGGCTATTCTACAACCAGCCACTTCTTAAATTTTGAATTGCTTATATGTGTTCTCCAAAATCGATTGGTTAGAGTGTGATTCTCTTACCAATTCGCTTACCGATGCCTGGGTTAGGCTATGACGCACGTTCGCCCTTGGCGTCTCCCCTTGGGAGAAGACTCGCTACCGCAACTCTTGGAGACGCTCTCGCGTTCGCTATCGGTGTCGCAAACCATATTTACAAAGCCGATATAATTAACTTTACCAAAGGAGGGAGCAATAGTGTCCCAGCTACCAGCACCGCGACCAAAGCAGAGACAAGGACTGCACCAGCCGCACAATCTTTAGCAATTTTTGCCAATTCATGGTATGTCTGCTTAACGGTTAAGTCTACAAGAGATTCGATCGCTGTATTTAGTAACTCTAGTGCCAAAACTAAACCACTCGTTATCCCAATTACCGCTATTTCCACAGCTTGCAGATGTAGAAAAACGCTTAAAGCGATCGCCATTGCACAAACACTTACGTGAATGCGAAAATTCCGTTGAGTTTGAAAACTATAGCTGATTCCAGCCCAGGCATATTTAAAACTAACAAATAAATTAGAGGCTACTTTCCAGGAGAATTCCCGTTCGTTAGACACCAGTGTTTGTAACGAGGTAGGCGTTGGTGATGGCGAAATTTTTGGGGACATAGGCTTAAAAAATACAAAAATAGAGTTGCTACAGTGGGAATATTCGCCGATCTTAATGGCGGAATTAACTTTGAGGCAATCTTTAAGCAATTTTCCACAGAAGTATTATAAAAGTATTACCCAAAATTAACACTAAGAACACATAACTACTGCTATTCTATGTCAATAGCAATACCTATGGCGTTCAGCAATCTTACTTGCTGTTCTAACATTCGCCCCAAACTTTCTTCATCAGGATGATCCCAGCCCAACAGGTGCAATAAACCATGAGCAGCTAACCAGGCTAGCTCAGTTTGTAAGCTATGCTCCTGCTGTTTGGCTTGACGTTGTGCTGTATCTACAGACACGATAATATCACCTAAGTATAATGGTGCAGAAGCCACCATTTCTTTGCTTTGCGGAAAATCCACCTCCAAAGCAGCAAAAGCTAAAACGTCTGTGGGCTTGTTTTGTTGACGATACTGGGCATTCAGTTCTTGAATTTGCGAGTCATCTGTCAAACGCAGCCCGATTTCATAACTTGGTGCTGGCGGAATTTGAGGGTGAAGTATTTCCAACCACTGATTAAACCAGTTTTCCCAAGTTTCAGAAGGAATTCGGGGATCAGTATCCGCAATTTTTATAGATGTTGTCGGGGACAAATCGTAAAAAGAATCTTCTACATATAGTTCAACGCTCAGGGGCACATAGTCTCCTTACTCAAAACTATTTATAAAAAAAAGTAAAGGTTCAAAACCTCGCCCGCAAGTGGCGCGAATAAATCCTTGTATCTTAAGGTAGGTAGAAACCCCACCCCAAGTGTCTGGCTTAGTTTAATCCCTCTGCTTCCCCTGCTTCCCCTGCTCCCCCTGCTCTCTTCATGGTTTGGGGTTAGTGAGTTAGGTAAGCAAGACCAACAAGGAGAGCTAAAAGCCCTATGGCAGTCAACCCAAAATGCTTTAGGGAGGTTGCACCCTTCCGCACCATGTTTCGCATGGCGAGTTTTACGTAGCTAGGTTGAGGTTCTGTTGAAGGTGAGTTGCTCATAGTTAGTTTGATCGCGGACTCTTTTATAACTGTAACAGTTGGGCTTGCTATGGGATTGCGATCGCGTGTATATTGCTCAGAAATTTCTCTAAAAACGCCCCAATAAGACGAAATACTAGGCGATGTCTACGACGGGCTACACCTAAGCACCAATCTGAAATTCTCAAAAATAAGTAGTAATGCAAAATTAAATATACATTTGTCATTGCGAATGGAGCAAAGCGGAATGAAGCAATCCCAAGACCTTGGGATTGCTTCTCTACATTTCATTCCGCTCGCAATGACATAAATATTTTTGCATACGCACTTAAATAACAAGTGCTAAGTAATATTAAAAGTCATTACTTAGCACTTGTAAATCATCCCAAATTATGCAGGGCTGTTTTCTACTAATTTATTTTCTTGACGAAGATAAGCTTGAATGAATGTATCAAGTTCACCATTCATTACATCTGTAATCCCTGTTGTTTCTGTACTTGTACGTAAATCCTTGACCATTTGGTAAGGATGAAATACATAGTTACGGATTTGGTTTCCCCAGGAGGCTTCTACCATATCGCCACGAATTTCGGCAATTTCTTGGGCGCGTTGCTCTTTGGCGATGACCAAAAGCTTTGCTTTGAGACGATTTAGGGCTTTCTCTTTATTTTGCAGCTGCGATCGCTCTTCTGTACAGCGCACAGCTAGACCCGTGGGAAGGTGAACAATCCGTACCGCCGTTTCTACTTTGTTGACATTTTGCCCACCTTTACCACCAGAGCGGGTTGTGGTGATTTCCAAATCCTTATCTGGAATATCCAACTGTACAGAGTTATCAATCTGCGGCATCACTTCCACCCCGGCAAAACTGGTTTGTCGCTTCCCATTAGCATTAAAAGGGGAAATCCGCACTAAGCGATGTGTACCCATTTCTGAACGCAAGTAACCATAGGCGTAGCGGCCAGTAATTTCTAGGGTTGCCGATTTAATTCCGGCTTCATCACCTTCCGACTCTTCCGCTAAAGTTACCTTATAGCCGTGAGCTTCGCCCCAACGGGTGTACATCCGCATCAGCATAAATGCCCAGTCTTGAGCATCTGTGCCACCAGCGCCAGCACTAATTGTCAGTACAGCACCTTCAGCATCATAGGGGCCAGAAAGTAACTGTTGTAACTCCCACTGGTCAAGGTCACGATTCAGTTTAGTGATGGTAGATTCGGCTTCTTGGAGTAGTGCCTCATCGGTTTCTAATTCCAATAATTCAACAACTGCCCTAGTATCTTCTAAATTGGCGTGCCAGCGATCGTATTGCTGGAGGTGGGCTTTCAGGTCGTTGAGTTCTTGTAGAGTTTCTTGGGCTTGGGTTTGGTCATTCCAAAATTCTGGCTGCGCTGATATTTTTTCGAGGTCTTGAATTTTGGCTGTCAGTGCAGGTACGTCAAAGATAGTCCCGGGTTTTACCCAGGCGGCTAGACAACGTTTCGATTTCGCGTTTGAGTTCTAGGACATCCATAATGCTTGCTGAATGATAGATAGAGCGCTTTGGACTAAAAAATTGCTCTTTATTCTACTTGTGTTTCTTGATTTTAGCTCTAATTGGGCAAATTTTTTCTGCACTAGTTACAAAAGTTACTTGAAATTATCAAGTGCTTCTTTACTCAGTGAAGTAGCGTGATTTAGCTGTTGCAGATAGGCTTTGATAAAAAAATCAATTTTACCGTCTAATACCTCTGTCGCAGCAGGTGTTTCGACATTGGTGCGTAAATCTTTTACCTTGGTGTCAGGATGCAAGATATATTCACGGATGAGCTTGTTGGATAGAGACTTTATCTGTCGGGGTTGAATTTTGTCAAGCTGGACACCTTGGGCTAGTGCGTAGGCGTAGCCAGCCGTAGGCATCGCAAACAGTTTACTCTTGAGAATAGCTAAGGCTTTCTCTTTGTTTTGCATCTGGCTACGCTCTTGGTTACAAGATACACTAATCCCAGTAGGAATGTGAACCATCTTTACCCATATTTCTGTGCGGTTGACATTCCCCCGATGACGATAAAAAGTAATTTCCAAATCCTTCTCTGGAATCTCAAAATCAATAGACTCATCTAAAATAGGATTGACTTCTACACTGGCTAGGCAAGTATGCCGTTTGCTGTTGCTGCTAAAGGGAGAAACTCTTAGTACGCGATGGGTTCCTTGTTCTGATTTAAGGAGACCATAGGCGTAGTGACCTATAATTTCTAAGGTTACAGATTTAATGCCAGCCTCATCTCCATAAGATTCTTCGACTATATCCACTAAGTAATTGTGACTAACTACCCAACTGTGGTACAGCCGCAATAACATATATGCCCAATCTTCAGCATCTACGCCACCAACCTCAGCAGTAATAGTTAAAAATGCACCTTTTTTGTCGTGGGGTTCAGACAACAATTGTCGTATTTCTGCTGTTTCGAGTTCTTGT